>JBAUTX010000181.1:0-36758 GCA_049582405.1 Occallatibacter sp.
CAGGGTTGCCGCACCCTCAGACTTTGTTGATTCGCGCATCTTGAGGCGCGTGATCAGCTGACAGAGATTCTGGTAACCAACCTGGGATGTACAGAGCAGTGTAAGACGCGCGGGGTCCTCCCGCTCCGCATGCGGAAGCCATGCTGGCGGAAAAAGCCTGTTGCCAAGTGCAGAGACCGCGACCTCTGCGCCGATGTGCGCTTGCACACCACATCGCTTGGCAGCAGTATGGAAGCGCGCGGCACCATACACTCCATTCCGGTCAGCAAGCGCGATGGAAGACATGCCGAGTTCTGCCGCGCGCGTGATGAACGACTCCGGCTGCGATGCCCCGGCAAGAAAGCTGAAGGCGCTGTTCGCATGGAGTTCAACGTAGCTATCGTCCTCAGTCATAACAGGCCTCAAGCTGCCACTGCCTGCGCGCGCAATCCAGAACCAGAACGAACATCCTCCGCACCCCGTCGCTCTTGGCTGCGAGCACGTCCCACTCCTCTACATCCCAGTTCTCGTCAGACCACCAGCACCCGCTTGTTCTCCACGGACCATAGGCTTCTGTTACTTCGTAGCGATGTTCGGCATTCCACATCACGGCTGGCCGCGCATCACGGAGAGTCACACGCACCACAACAGGCGGCCGTATGCGACGCAGCGCCATACGCTGCGGCTCAATCCTCGCAAATGTATGCTTTTCGCTGACTGCAAACTCCTTCATGTGAAAGCTGGAGGGTTTGTGTGTGTCCTCAAGCACAACCGACCCCACGCGATCTTCACCGACCAGCGCCTTGAGCCGCGCCAGCGTTACATCCAGCCGCGAAGGCTCTGGGATCTGCGGCGCGAACAGGCCCAGCTGCACTTTGCTTGACTGCCCGGCCTCGCCCGTCAGTTCCAGTGCAAGAACCGCGGCTTGTGGCGGATGCGCAGCGAGCTCCAGCTGAACCAGCTTCAACAGGAATTTGCGGTCCGTTGACGGCAACGCTAGATGCATCACGCATCGATGCATCCGCCCGCCTTCAAGATGCATGCTTGCGGTAAGCGATGCCAGCGCCATGGCACGGGCGGCTGCGCGCGTCATCAGACAATCCATCATGCGCGCAACCATGAATAGCAATGCTTCTGCCTGCTCAACCGGGGTGTCAAACGCACAATACTCCTGCAGCACAAAAGCTGGCTCAATCGCCTGCAGGCTGCGTACAGCGATGCCACGTGCCAGCTCAAGCCAGCGTTGCGCAGCATGTCCCATACGCGCTACGAGCTCATCTTGCGGCAGCGCAGCCAGTTCGCCCAATGTGCAAATCCCCCAGAGCGCAAAGGTCTCCTCGCGCTCCGGATCCAGATGCAACGCGGCAAGCGGCAGCTTCTCGAGCGCAGCAGCTTCCTGCCCATCGGGAATCACTGCAATGCCGCGCGACGCAGCAGCCTTCATCCGCGCTGCATCAAAATTCCGGCTCACGGCAATCGATACGCGAAAGCCTGCTTCCAGCAGAGCTGCGCGCAGCCTCTCCGCAACGCGCCGCGGTGGTCCAAAGAGCCGCTCTGTTCCTGCGATGTCCAGTACAAAGGAACATGCCGTTCCTTCGCTCACATCCTCAATGCGCGGAGAAAATCGGGCTGCACACTCGAGCAACGCGTCACGGGCTGCAGCTTCTGTCGCTCGAGAGCGATGGAGCAATTGCAGCCCTGTGAGTTCTTCTGCTTCCAGTCGGGTCATGCCCATCCCTACGCCCTTAAGTCGCGCCAGCCGGTTCATCGCGCACACGGTTTCCTCCGGAGCACGCCCTTTCACCACTGCAACAGCCTCAGCCTGCAGATCCGTGCGGAGGCGCAGAAGGGCCTGCGCAGGAAACTCTGCTGCGTGGATGCAGGCAAAGAGTGGACGGCTCATGCGCGCCTCCCCGCGGACCACACAGCCTCCGCCGTCCATACAGAAGCCGGCGGCTTGCGTCCGTCGTGCAGGGCAGGCGCAAATCGTTCGCGTTCGCGCTCGACTGCGCATGTGAAGCCGTGCAGTACGGTACCTCCCTTTACGTGCGCATGCATCGGGGCGAACTTCAGCACCAGCGCCGCGCTCGATTGTGCATAGGCGGCCTTGGCCAGCACCACAAGGCAGCAACGCGTGCGGTCAGCAGCCTGGCGAAACCGGAACCACGTGGCCAGCGGAATGCGCCGGCCATGTTCCGGCGCCATATCTCCCAGATCCAGCACGATGGCTGCAAATCCTCCTGCCTGCAGTAGAAGATCGGTTGCGCGCAAAGCCTGATCGAGCCGCGCCCACGGCTTTGTGTGTTGAGCAGCGCCCCCATCCGTGCTTCGACTCCTGCTCGTCGCAGCAACATCACGGCAGCGCACCCAGAGCAGTTGCGGCAGGCTCACCCCATTCGCAGCCGCCGACTCAGGGTCGAACGCATCGCTCGCATCCACCCACGCGCACACCTTGCCCTCGACCGTCCGACGCGCCAGAAATGACATCGTCAGGCTCGTACGCCCAGACGAGTCAGGTCCGGTCAATTCGCTGATAGCACCCACAGGGAATCCGCCATCGAGCAATTGATCGACGTGCGCAACCCCCGTAGGCGCCACCTCGCGGATCGTTCTTGACGAAGGTGTCAGTGCCGCGGGAAAGCGGTCCTGGAGGGAGCGTTCAATCGTAAGGCGGAGGGCAGCAGAGGTTGGCATGGCTTATATTTTCGCTTTTTATTCGCCTATAGATTCGCGCGAATTGGCCCTCTTGTCAAAGTCCCCTGTGGGAAAATCCATGCGGCCTTGGATATGCTTGAACAGCCATGTGTGGAAGGTTCGCACGTAAATCGACGCAAGAGGTTCTGGCAGAATGGTTTGGCCTTGAGCTGGACGAAATGCCCTGGTTTGCTCCCAGCTACAATGCCGCCCCGCAGAGCGTGCAGCCGGTCGTACGTCAAGGCCGCGACACAGGCCGCCGCGAAATGGCCCTGCTCCGCTGGGGCCTCATCCCCTTCTGGGCGCGCGACGCAAAGATTGGCTACAGCACCATCAACGCTCGCGCCGAGGAGGCAGCCTCCAAGCCCGCCTTTCGCGAGGCGATGAAGAAGCGCCGCTGCCTGGTACCCGCGGATGCCTTCTACGAGTGGCAGCGATTAGATCCCAGAACCAAGCGCCCCTTTGCCATCGCAAACAAGAATGGCAGGCCCTTCGCTCTTGCGGGGTTGTGGGAGAGCTGGCGTCCGAAGGAAGGCGAACCACTCGAAACCTTTACCATCCTCACCACCGATGCCAATGAGGTCATGGAACCCATCCACGACCGCATGCCGGTCATTCTGGAGCCGAACGACTACGACCGCTGGCTTGAACCCGGGGACCCTGCACATCCGCCACTTGATCTTCTTCGACCCTGCCCCGCAGAAGAGCTGTCCGTTTGGCCCGTCAGCAGCCGCGTTGGCAACGTGCGCAACAATGATCCGCAACTTCTGGATCCGGAACCAGCCTGAGCCACCCGCAATTGACCTTCAACGGCTTTCGTTCGCTGCCTCCTCATGGGGCCGAAGATCGCGATCACGCACTCCCAGCAAATAGAGAAGGCCGTCCAGGCCCAGACTGGAAATCGACTGGTCGGCACTTTGCCGGACCAGTGGCTTAGCACGGTACGCAATGCCCATCCCGGCCAGATTCAACATGGGGATGTCGTTGGCGCCATCTCCTACCGCGACCACCTGTTCGAGAGAGATTCCTTCCCGCTTGGCGATCTCCTGCAGCAGAGCTGCCTTGCGCGCTCCGTTGATGATCGGTGGCACCACGCGACCCGTTACAACCCCATCCACAATCTCCAGTTCGTTGGAGTGAAACTCATCAATGCCAAGCCTCTGCTGCAGGGAGCGGGCAAAAAAGTTGAACCCACCGGAGAGAATCACCGTCTTGTATCCGAGCAGCTTGAGCGTGCGAATCAGACGCTCTGCCCCATCGGCTAGCGGAATCCTGTCCAGCAGCCCATAGACCTTGTCCGCGGGCAGGCCTTTCAGCAGCCCCACACGCCGCGTGAAGCTCTCATCAAAGTTCAACTCGCCTCGCATCGCCGCTTCCGTGATCCGCGCAACATCCGCGCCTACTCCTGCCAGCTTTGCGAGCTCGTCGATCACCTCCCCCTGGATGAGCGTCGAATCCATATCAAACGCAAAGAGCCGGCGATTCCGGCGAAAGATACTCTCGCGCTGGAAGGCAATGTCGATGGAAAGTTCTTGCGCTGTGCGCAAAAACTCGGCCCGCATGCTCGCTTCACGGGCAACATCGCCATAAACCGCCAATTCAACGCATGCATTCACCGGTGTATCGCCCTGTGAAAGTTGCCCTGAGAGACGGTCCATGCGCTCGATGTTCATGACATGTGCGGCAATGATTGCGCTCACGCGGGCCAGTTGCTGTGCGGTAATCGCGCGGCCCAGCATGGTGATGATGAAATGATTCTGACCCAGCCCGTGCAGCCAGTGCTCCACGGCGTCATGCGCAACCTGGCGGAGATTCGCCTGTAATTCGAGCCGCTGCGCAAGTGCGAGCAACGCGTGCTTCAGCGGGGCGCAATCATATCCAGCAGGAACCTCAATCATGATCCCGAACGTCAGATGCTCATGGACAACAGCCTGACCGATGTCGAGAATGCCTGCTTCCGGATAATCACACAGTGCGCGGGTGAGTTCTGCAATAATCCCTGGCTTATCCGGCCCGGAAAAGTGGAGGAGGATGGCGTCGCTTCGTGCTGAAGATGTCATGCTTGAGTTCAACTATATCGAACCTCTCGCTGGCCAACGGCTGCGGTCACGCTTGAGTGCCGCGCCTCCGATCCTTGACCTTCATGGCAGGCACACCCGCATAGACGCTCCAAGGCTCCAGGTCCCGCGTTGCGACCGAACCGAGACCAAGCACGGCGCCTTCACCGATATGCACGCCGGGGCTGACCGAAGCTCTCGCGCAGATCCATGCATACGCGCCGATATGCATCGAGTAAGCAAGCAGTGGGAAGTCGGGATCGTCATAGTCGTGCGTGGCGCCGCACACGTAGGCATCCTGAGACACAATCGCGTGGCTCCCAAAATGGATCGGCGCGGGATTGTAAATCTCCGCGCCGTCGCCCGCAGTCACCTGATCCGCGCAGTACAGATTCCACGGGGCCCAGATACGCGCACCCGGATAAAAGTGGCAGTTTGGCCCCATGTGCGCACCAAAAGCTTTCAGCACCATCGCACGCCATCCGTGGAATGGGCGCGGCGACAGCCGATACAGGAGCAACCAGCAAAGATTCCAGATCTGCCGCTTGACGCGATCTCGCACGGGGAACGCCGGGCGCAGGTATGGGTCGTCCGCCGTCTCCGGCGCGATGTGGTGCGCAGCATGATAGTGCAGCTGTTTTGCCATCGAGCTGGCCTCATCCTGAGAGACGCGAACTGCGCTAGTCCCAGCACCCGATTCGTCCTGTGGTCCCAGGCGAATAGGCTGCGCTGGCACCCGGTCTGCAAGACCATCCTAGCTTATCCGATGAGCCGGATGGTGAAGGTGCCTTGCTGCCACGACACGATCGTACTCGGAAAAAGATCAAGGCCGCCCCATGCATGGAGCGGCCCTGATGGTCTCGGGTCCTGCGTCAGGCTGCTTTACTTTGCGGCGACCAGCGGACGCGTACTCAGCGTGCCATCCTTGTAGCCCTTGGCAATCGACTCGATCGACACCGGCTTGTAGTCGCCCGCGTGGCCAGCCTGGCCGAACTCACTCATGCGCTGCGCAACAACCTTCTGCATTGCTTCGCGCGCCGGCTTCATGTAGTCGCGCGGATCGAACTTCTCCGGGCTCTCCCACAGGACCTTGCGGATCGCGCCGGTCATGGCCAGACGATTGTCCGTGTCCACATTGATCTTGCGCACGCCGTTTCGGATGCCGAGCTGAATTTCCTCAACCGGCACTCCCCACGTCGGCTTCAGCTTTCCGCCGTACTGGTTCACGATGTCCTGCAGATCCTTCGGCACCGATGAGCTACCGTGCATCACCAGGTGCGTGTTTGGCAGCCGCTTGTGAATCGCAATCAGCACGTCCATCTTGAGCACTGAGCCGTCCGGCTTCTTGGAGAACTTATAGGCGCCGTGGCTGGTGCCGATGGCGATGGCTAGCGCGTCCACTCCTGTGCGCTCTGCAAATTCGACTGCCTGGTCAGGATCGGTGATATGTTCCAAACCCGAGCCGCCCGCGCCATGCCCGTCTTCCACGCCACCGAGCACGCCAATCTCACCTTCGACCGTGATACCGCGCTCATGCGCAAAATCAACGACCTTGCGCGTCACTTCCACATTTTCTTCAAAGCTTGCGGGGGTCTTGCCATCAGCCTTCAGTGAGCCATCCATCATCACCGAGGTAAAGCCGAGTTCGATCGCGCTCTTGCAAGTCTCAAAGCTGTTCCCGTGGTCCTGGTGCATCGCAACGGGAATCTCCGGGTAAAGCTCGCTCGCCGCCAGAATCAGGTGATACAGATAGCGGTCCTGCGCAAACGCGCGAGCGCCGCGGCTGGCCTGGATGATGACCGGCGACTGTGTTTCCTTCGCCGCCTCCATGATGGCCTGAATCTGTTCCATATCGTTGACGTTGAACGCACCGACGCCGTATCCGCCCTTGGCGGCCTCGTCGAGGAGTTGCCGCATGGAGACTAATGGCATGAGAATTCTCCTTCTGGGTTGGTCCGGCCGCCTGTTCGCTCGGATCCTCAGTGGCGGGAAATCAGCCGGTGGGGCGGCAGGAACTGCAATCGTCCTTATGGTAGCAGACAAAGACAATCAGAAAATGTGCTGCATGGCACATCGCGCCCCAGTGAAGGCAAACCCTTCACGCACTGTGGAATAATCCCCCCGTGCCCCTTCCAGCTCCTGTAACTTCTCCCAGCTGGTATCTGCTGCTCTGCGCCGCGGCGACGGTTGTCGTCCTCATCCTGCTGATTGCCCGGCTCCGGCTGCATCCTGCCCTCGCGCTGGCAACTTCTGCATTCGGCCTGGGGATTGCGGCGCACATGCCTCTCGGGCTGGTACCCGTTTCCTTTGCCAACGGCGTCGGCGGTCTTATGGGCCATATCGCCATCATTCTCGGGCTAGGCGCCATCCTTGGCCGTTTGCTTGCGAGTTCCGGCGGCGCCTCTGCGCTGGGCAGCGCTCTTGTGGACGGTTGCGGAAAACGCGGCTTGCCTTGGGCTTTGCTTGGTCTCGGACTGCTCGTCGGCCTGCCGGTCTTCTTTGAGGTGGGCCTCGTCCTCATGATGCCGATCGTTGCTGCAGCTGCCCGCCGCAGCGGCAGACCGCCCATCCTCGTCGGGATTCCTCTGCTCGCCGGTCTCTCCATCGTGCATGGCACGCTGCCGCCACACCCCGCGGCGATGCTCGCCGTCGCGCAGTACCACGCAGACATGGGTCGCACCATCCTTCTTGGCATCATCGTTGCTCTGCCTGCCGGCATCATGGCTGGCCCCCTCCTGGCCTGGCTGCTCTCTCGCATCTGGAGCGGCCGCGCTCACGCTGCCATGGCTCCGATTCTCGAAGAAGCGCCTGCGATCTTCGAGCCATCATTCGATGCGGTTCCGGAGCACGGCACAGCTGCCGGCCCCGTCCCCACGCCTGCAGGTCCCGTGCGCGCGGCAGTTGCCGTCCTGTTCCCCATCGCACTCATCTTTTCAGGCAGCTGGGCCGACACACTCACGCTGCCACACTCGCTCGCCAACCAGGCGCTACACTTCATCGGCAGCCCTGATGTAGCTCTTCTCCTCGCGGTCCTCGCCGCACTCATCACTCTCGGGCCTCATGTACAAACGCTCCGCCATCACGGCCCCGAATTGCTCCGTCGTCTCACCGCCGAGTCGTTCGAACCCATCGCCAACGTGCTCCTCATCCTCGCCGCTGCCGGCGGCCTAAGCGGCGTGCTGCGCGACTCCGGTGCAGCGCAGGCCACCGTTTCCCTGGCGCTCGGTGCGCACATTCCCCCGCTGGTACTGGCGTGGCTCCTCGCTGCCGTCGTCCGCGTCTCCATGGGTTCGGCTACAGTGGCCATGGCGGTCGCCTCTGGCATCCTTGCACCCATGGCCGCACACATCGGAGTTCGGCCCGAACTGCTCGTGCTCGCCACCGGCACCGGTTCGCTCGTCTTCTCGCAGGTCAACGATCCCGGCTTCTGGATGATCCAGTCCTTCTTCAATCTCGAGATGAAGGAGACCTTCGCCACCTGGACCATTCTGGAAACCGTCCTTTCTGTTGCGGGGCTTCTCAGTACTCTCCTGCTTTCCGCCGTAATACGATAGACAGCGAACTCTTCCTCCCACCGCATCGTCCACAATTTTTCTCTTGCGCAGCTGGCTCGCCTCTGCGAGTTTCATTCCATGCCTCCTTTGAACCTGCGCACACTGCTCGCCTCCGTCGCATTCTTTGCGCTGCCCCTCACGGCAGCAGCCCAGTCGAGTGGCCCCGATCCCGCGAAGCCGCAATACCCTGACTACCCCAGTGAAACGCCGTCGCACCTCGTGCCAAGCACCGGCAGCTTTGACTACACGCGGCGTGACGTCATGATTCCGATGCGCGATGGCGTACGGCTTCATGCCGTGATCCTTATTCCAAAGGGCGCTTCAGATGCGCCCATTCTGCTCACGCGCACACCCTACAGCGCAGACCAGCTCACCGGCCACGCGGCCAGCTCGCACCTTGGGCCGATCCTCTACGGGTATGACAACGCCACCGACGTCATCGTCGAGGGCGGTTATATCCGCGTGGTCGAGGACATTCGCGGCAAGTACGGCTCTGAGGGCGACTACGTGATGAACCGCCCCATTCACGGGCCGCAGAACCCTACACCCGTCGATGAGTCCACCGACACCTACGACACCATCGACTGGCTCATCAAGAACATCCCCGTGACCAATGGCAAGGTCGGTATCCTGGGCATTTCCTACGATGGCTTCCTGCCGCTGATGGCGCTTGTCCATCCTCACCCCGCGCTCAAAGTCTCCGTACCCATGAACCCCATGGTGGACGGATGGATGGGCGACGACTGGTTTCACAATGGCGCCTTCCGCCAGCAGAACTTGCCCTACATCTACGAGCAGGCCGGGACGCGCGACAACGACTCGCGTTACAAGTGGTGGACCTCAAACTTCGACGACTACGACCTGTATATCCGCGCTGGATCAGCCGGCGAGCTCGGCAAGCAGCACGGCATGGAGCAGATCGGCTTCTGGAACAAACTCATCGCCCACCCCGCCTATGATGCGTTCTGGAGCGACCAGGCCGTAGACAAAGTCCTTGCCTCCTACTACTCCCAAAATCCCATGCAAGTCCCCATTCTGCTCGTCCACAGCCTGTGGGATCAGGAAGACATTTACGGGGCGCTCGCCGTCTACAAGGCAATCAAGCCGCTCGACAGGAACAACGACAAAGTCTATCTGGTTCTCGGTCCCTGGCATCACGGGCAGGAGATTGAAGACGCAGCCTCGCTCGGCGCCATCCGCTTCGGCTCGGACACAGGCACCTGGTTCCGGCAAAACGTGCTGCGTCCGTTCCTCGACCACTACCTGAAGGACGACGCTCCGGCGGATGCGCAGGTCGCCCATGTTACGGCTTTCGAAACAGGCATCAACCGCTGGCAGCAGCTCTCCGCCTGGCCCACGAAGCCTGCCACCAAGCCCCTCTTTCTACGCGAAGGCTTCCGGCTCAGCTTCAACGCCCCTACTGCTTCAGAGGATTCCGCAGGAGCCGCGACCAGCTCCGCTCAAGGTTCAAACTCGGAGCCCAAAACATTTGACGAGTACATTTCCGACCCCGCCAAACCCGTGCCCTTCCGCGCTCGACCGTCGCAGCCTGTCGGCTACGACCTGCCGCTCACCTGGCCGCAGTGGCTCGTCGATGACCAGCGCGAGGCGTCCGGCCGTACCGATGTACTCACCTATACTTCCGATGTGCTCACTGCGCCCGTACACATCACGGGCCAGCCTCTGGTGCACCTCGTCGCTTCGACAAGCGGCACCGACTCCGACTGGGTCGTCAAGCTCATTGACGTCTACCCGGACGAGGTCGCCGGCCAGCCCGAGCTAGGCGGCTATCAGCTCCCCATCGCCATGGACATTTTTCGCGGCCGCTACCGTGAAAGCTTCTCGAAGCCCGAGCCCATTCCTCCGAACAAGCCCCTGCTCTACCAGTTCGCGCTGCCCGCGGCCAACCATGTCTTCCTGCCCGGCCACCGCATCATGGTGCAGGTGCAGTCCAGCTGGTTCCCGCTCTACGACCGTAACCCTCAGACCTTTGTGCCCAACATGTTCTGGGCCAAGCCCGATGATTACAGGAAGGCCACCCAGCGCATTTACCACGCGCCGGGAGAAGCCAGTGCCATCGAATTGCCGATTGTCGCCGACAAATGACCAAGCCGCGCATTGCGGGCGGTATGCTTACTCACCCAGCACCGCCCGCTGCGCCGCAAAGATCTCCTTTAGCCCTGCTTCAGCCAGATCGATCAGCACATTCAACTGCGCCCGGGAATAGCTTCCCTTCTCTGCGGTCGCCTGCGTCTCTACCAGGCCCCCATCGGCGGTCATCACGACGTTCATGTCCACCTCAGCCTGGGAGTCCTCTTCGTAGCAAAGGTCCAGCAGCGTCGTGCCGCCGACAATCCCCACTGAGGTGGCCGCAACCAGCTGCTTCATCGGAGAGGTCTTCAGCGTTCCAGCCTTGACAAGCGCCCCGAGTGCCAACCCCAGCGCCACCGCCGCTCCGGTAATCGCTGCCGTGCGCGTCCCTCCGTCTGCCTGAATCACGTCACAGTCCAGAATCACCGTCCGTTCCCCGAGCGCCTGCAAGTCCACAACCGAGCGCAAGCTCCGCCCGATCAGCCGCTGAATCTCATGGGTCCGCCCGCCAATTCGCCCTTTTTCGCTTTCGCGTGGAGTCCGGGTGACCGTGGAGCGCGGCAACATGGCATATTCGGCCGTCACCCAGCCCTTGCCGCTATTGCGCCGCCACCCGGGCACGCCCTGCTCAATGGTTGCGTTGGTCAGTACTCGTGTGTTGCCCAGAGTTACCAGTACAGAGCCCTCCGCGGTCTGCACAAAGTCAGGCGTCAGCGTCAAAGGCCTCAACCGGTCTGCAGGACGCCCGCCCGGCCGGAAAACATTGGAAATATCACTCGTTTGCATAAAGGGATTGTAGGGCAAGGTCCCGCTCTGCCGCGGAAGTCCCATCTACCGTTCCATCCCAGGAATCAGCGCGATTGCGACCCACATCGGGAATTCCCCATAAATATATGAAAACAAATAAGATTCGCACCATGTACACCACCCGACATTCCCATTTTGAAACCGCCGGTCTAGTCTTCGCTCTCCCTTCCCGACGCACTTCACACCATGAAGCTTTGCCTAATCAATCACTTACCGGAACTGTGCAACTTTGGCACACAGCGTGTAACAGAAGTGGACAAATCCCGGATTCGGAATCCGGTCAAGAACCCCCTGCTGCGGGCAGAAATGAGGACACGATGCACCACAACGAACCCTCCGTGAACAGCTCCGCAATGAAGCTGATCCCCATGGAGACTGCGCCTGTCGCTGACACGCAATACACCTCGACGCACCGCATGGATGGCCTCACTGCTTTGGCTCACGATGCGCGCAACATGCTCGCCGCACTCGACCTCTACTGCGACCTGCTCGGCGAGCCTGGGGTGTTGTCTCCCTCCCATCTGCACTACGGCGACGAGCTCAAGATGGTGGCCGCCTCCAGCCGCCGCCTTGTGGAAAAGATGGGCGTGCTCGCGATCCGCTCAGCGCACGCTGTCCCCGACTCCGGAGCCACATCGGCTCATGCCGCGTCTCAACATGCCACGCTGGGTCAAGGGTTGGCGCAGCCGTCGGTTCCGCGCTGGAAGGATCTTCCCGAGCTGCCCATCGAAAATATTGCCGAAGAGCTCCGCGGCTGCCGCAACCTCCTCACCGCCCTCGCGGGCCCATCGATCACCGTCACCTTCGATGTTCGCGAATGCGCATTCCCTGTAGAAATGACCGGCGAGGATCTGATCCGCGTGTTAGTCAATCTGGTCAGGAACGCGAGTGAGGCTATGACCGGGGATGGCAGAATCCGCATCAGCCTTCGTGAGATTCCCACCGAAACCAACACCAACCGGTGGATTGCCCTCACGGTGGAGGACAATGGGCCTGGCATTCCGCTCCACGCACTTGAAGCGATCTTCGAACCCGGCTACACCACGCGCGGCATCGGACATGAAGGGAGCACGCCGGGGCTATGGCCCGTCTCCCATCGCGGTGTTGGGCTCTCCATCGCGCGCTCCATCGTGGAAGGCGCCGGCGGATGCATGTACGCCGCGGTACGAGATCCTTCCGGCGCCTGCTTCCAGATGCAATTGCCCGTGAAGAACGCGTCCTGAGGGAGAGCAACATTCAACGCGCTGCATCCCGGACCTGCACTGACTCAACCCATCCCTGAAGAGGCGAATACAATGCTTGAAGCAGCATTCCACCCACGAGCCATGGAGTTTGTCCCTCAACTTGCCGAGCCCGCGCCCCGGCTGCATCTGCTGGTGGTCGACGCCGACGCGCCCGTTCGCTCGGCCTGCACTGAAATTGCCTCCAGCCTTGGCTACGCGGTCGAGGGCACCGGGGACATGGATCAGGCACGCAGCCTTCTTCGTGGCCGTGCCGTCGATATCCTGCTGGTGAACCTTCCTTTCGGCAGCAGCCGCGCTTTGGAGCTCATCTCGGAAGTCAAGCTTCTGCATCCGCAGCTGTCTGTCATCGCGATGACTGCCTCGAACTCCGTCAATGCAGCGGTCGAAGCCATGCGCTGCGGCGCATCGGACTACCTGACCAAGCCCTTTGCTGTCGATGAGCTGTCGAGTGTCCTTGAGCGGGCAGCCGCCAGTCTCGCAACCGACATCAGCGCCCGGCAACTGCGGGAACGGCTGCGCCTTTCACAAGGCCTCGGCGCGATGATCGGGCGCTCGCCCGAGATGGAGAAGATCTACCGCATCCTTTCCAAGGTCGCGCAGAGCACGCATCCCGTCCTGATTCTTGGCGAAAGCGGAACCGGCAAGGAACTCGTCGCCCGCACCATCCATGCGTACGGTCCCAATGCGAAGAAGCCCTTTCTTCCCGTGGATTGCAGCTCGCTGGTGCCCACGCTGATGGAGAGCGAGCTATTTGGCTACGTCAAGGGAGCCTTTACAGGCGCCAACCGCTCCAAGGATGGCCTGCTCGTCTCCGCCGAAGGGGGCACGGTTTTTCTCGACGAAATTGGGGAACTCTCGCTTGACCTTCAGTCCAAGCTGTTGCGTGCTTTGCAGGAAAAGGAAGTTCGCCCGGTCGGCGCAACACATCGCGTCCCCATCAAGGCGCGCATCGTCGCGGCCACCAACCGCGACCTCGCCGCCATGGTCGAGAGGGGCACCTTCCGCAAGGACCTCTTTTACCGGCTCAACGTCGTCAACCTGCGTCTACCCTCTCTGCGCGACCGGCGCGAAGACATCCCCTTGCTGGCAGCGCACTTTCTCGATCGCATCAGTCGCGAGCAGGGCGCCAAGTACACGCTCAGCGATGAGGCTTTGCGGACAATGATGCGCCACGACTGGCCAGGCAATGTGCGCGAACTCGAAAACGCCGTTCAGCGGGCCTGTGCTCTCTCTTCTGGCCCGGTGCTGCACCTGGGCGACCTTCCCACCCAACTCCAGGAGGAGGGTCTCGCTGCCCATCGAGCAGCAAATGCGACTGCATCTGACGAAAACGCAACGAACGCGCCAGGCGTAAAGCCACTGGTCGAAATGGAGCGCGAAGCCATCCTCGGCGCTATTCGCGCGCTGCACGGAGACAAGCTGCAGGCCGCAAAGCTGCTTGGCATCGGCAAAACGACGCTCTACCGCAAGCTCAAGGAATACGGCATCACCGACCCGATGCAGGACGAGTAGCAAGAGCGGCAGCATCGTCGAACTGCATCGCCGCCGAGCCATGGAGCCAGGCAGCCATGCTTGTATCGCTCCGCGCGACTTCCCAAACAATCTGACAACTGCCAGAGATCAGGACCCGAGCTTTACGACCCCGAACTTCAAGACAAGGAGGAACCCGATGAGTATTTTGATGGTGACAGGAATTGAGGGAGCGCGGAACTGCGCAGAAGTTATCGCCAGGCAACTGGACATGTGCGTTGAGGTCGCCGAAGGCCGCAGGATGGCACTGGCCGCGTTGCGTCGTCAGGAATTCACCGCGATTGTTGTTGACGACACTCTGGCCGAGTGCGAACCGGCTGCAGCCGAGGCCATCTGGGAGCGCGCTGGCCTTGCCATCCCTGTGCAGATCAACTTCGCGGTCTCCGGTGTCGCTCGCCTCATCCGCGAAATTCGCGCTGCACTGCATCGTCGTGAGCGCGAGCAGGGATTGGCCCGCCGTGCCGCCGCGGCTGCCATGGAAACCGAGTTGAAGGCCACCGTCGCCGGCCTTCTGCTCCATGCGCAACTGGCGCTCACCGCACCTCACACATCCACGTCTTCAGAGCGGCTGCGCGTCGTCGCCAATCTCGCAACGCAACTGAGCGCACAGCTCAGCGCGCCCGTTTAGCGTCTACGGGCTTCGTAGCGGTGCGCATTGTCCAATTTGCGGAGCCGCATGCAAGGCACCCAGGCAATTGCATCGCCATCCGCTCCTCATCCTGGATGCGCAGGCTTGGGGCGCATCTGCTCCGGTGTTTCTGTTGCGCCGAGCGTGGGATGACCTGAACCCATCGATGCCGTACTCTGAAAGGGCATGAAAGATTCAGCGGTACTTCTGATCGATTGCCCTGACCGCAAAGGTCTCGTGGCCCGTGTCTCCACATTGCTCTTCGAGCAGGGAGCGAACATTCTGCACGCCGATCAGCATCAGGACCACGACTTGGGGCTGTTCTTCATGCGGGTCGAGTTTGCAATCAACGGCCACAATGGCCTGCCTTTCGATCTGGACCGCTTCGCGCAGACCTTCACTCCGATTACCCGGGAACTCAACATGCGATGGAACCTGGTCGCCAGTACCGCGCGGCCTCGTGTTGCGCTCTTATGCTCGCAATATGTGCACTGCATGGTCGACCTGCTGTACCGCTGGCATACAGGCGAACTGGACTGTGTGATTCCAGTCATCGTATCGAATCACCGAAGTGTCGAACCATTGGCAGATTTTTACCGCATCCCCTCTGAGCACATTCCGGTCACCGCTGCCACGCGGGCTGAAACCGAGGATCGTCAACTCCAACTACTCGCCCAGCATCGCATCGATGCTTGTCGTACTCGCACGCTATATGCAGATTCTCTCGCCCGCCTTCGTCGCGCGTTATCCGGCATCCATCATCAACGTGCACCACTCATTCCTGCCGGCTTTCACCGGTGCTCGCCCCTACCACGCGGCCCATACCCGCGGCGTCAAGCTGATCGGCGCCACCAGCCACTACGTCACGGAAGCACTTGACGACGGCCCCATCATCGAACAGGACGTCGCCCGCATCTCGCACCGCGACCAGGTTGAGGACCTCGTCGCGCGCGGCCGGGATCTTGAGCGTGTCGTGCTGGCCCGCGCCGTGCGCTGGCACCTGGATCGGCGAATCCTGTGCTACGGCAACAAGACCGTCGTCTTCGATTGAGAAGCCCATGTGCGACGACTCCGCCAGTGCATCGGCGACAGACAGATGCGCATTCAGCACGACAATGCTGACATCGATTTCTTCCCCTGTCACATGAGCGCTCGTCCAATCACAACGCGGCCCGCCCAGCATGAGGCGCAACTTTTCCGGACGCGTGCTTGCGGTTCCCGCTCTGCCTCGGAGTTTTCTACACTAAAACGGGAGGAACACAGTGGCGGACGGACGCGAAGAGCGAGAGGAACAGGAATGGCGGCGCGAGTTGGACCGGCGTGAAGACCGCGAGGATCGGCTCGACCGGAGTCAGTCCGACCCATTGGAACCGGAGCGGGACGAGTCCTAGAGCAGAATGGAACAAAAAACCCCCGGCGAACCGGGGGCGTTCTGTTGGTTTGGAAATAGGCTAGTTGCTGTAGAGCAGGATGCCTGCAGCCTTCTCATCACTGCCGGAATCATCGTTTGACACCGGACGGTAGAAGAGCTGGTTGTTCTCGAGGTAGACCTCGAGGAAGGCCGGCCGCGCGGTGATCTGACCGGCAATCAGCGCCTCGGACAACGGATCCTCGACATAGCGCTGCAGTGCGCGGCGCAGCGGACGCGCACCGTAACTGCGATCGACCAGTGTTTTCTCGAGAATCCACTTCTTGGCCTCTTCTGTCACAGAAATCGTGATGGCCTTCTGCGCCAGGTTGGCGTTCAGTTGCTGCACGAGCAGCTCGACAATCTGCAGCAGGTCGCTATCCGACAGCGACTGGAAGAGGATGATCTCGTCAAGGCGGTTGAGGAACTCGGGGTTGAAGGTTTTCTTCACCTCGTTCTTGACCAGCTCCTCGACCTTTTCCGTGACGAGGTCTTCGCGATCGCTCTGGAAGCCGAGTCCCTGCTTCTTCTGCAGGTGCCGCGCACCGATGTTCGAGGTCATGATGAGGATGGTGTTCTTGAAGTCGACCGTATTCCCCAGACCATCCGTCAACTGACCATCTTCAAAGACCTGCAAAAGCAGGTTGAAGACATCAGGATGCGCCTTCTCGATTTCGTCCAGCAGGACCACCGAGTAAGGAGACCGCTTGACGCGCTCAGTCAACTGGCCGCCCTCCTCGTAGCCCACATATCCCGGAGGCGAACCAATCAGCTTCGAAACCGAATGCTTTTCCATGAACTCCGACATATCGAAGCGAATCAGCGCCTTGTCCGAACCAAAAAGGAACTGCGCCAGCGTTCGGGCCATCTCCGTCTTGCCAACGCCCGTCGGCCCAAGGAACAGGAAGCTGCCAATCGGCCTGTTGGGTGACTTAAGCCCCGCACGCGAGCGGCGAATCGCACGCGCCAGCGCGCTGATCGCCTTCTCCTGCGAGATGACGCGCTTGTGCAGCTCTTCTTCCACGCGGAGAAGCTTCTGCGTCTCCTCTTCCTTGATGCTTGTGACCGGAACGCCTGTCCAGCGCGAAACCACGTCTTCAATGTCTTCGCGCCCGACAATGCCTGCTGCCGAATCATCCAGATGATATTTGTCGCGCAGGGCGCGCAGGTTCTCGCGCTCCTTGCGCTCCTCGTCGGAGTAGAAGCGCGCCTTTTCAAATTCATGATTGGCGATCGCCGAATCCATGCGATGCACAATGAACTTGATGCGCTTCTGGACTTCGGTGATCTCATCGGGCAGCGACGTCTGGCGCAGTTTGACGCGCGCGCCTGCCTCGTCGATCAAATCAATCGCCTTGTCGGGTAGAAAGCGATCCGGAATGTAGCGATTCGAGTGCGAAACTGCAAACTCGATCGCGTCATCTGTGTAGCTGACCGCATGAAACTTCTCATAGCGGTCCTTGATCCCGTTGATGATCTTAATGGCGTCGGCCTCGTTCGGTGGCGGCACCTTAACAGCCTGGAAACGGCGTTCGAGCGAGCGGTCCTTTTCAATCGACTTGCGATACTCAGCTGGCGTGGTGGCTCCGATGCACTGAATCTCGCCACGCGAAAGCGCTGGCTTCAGGATATTGGCGGCGTCGAGCGAACCTTCGGCCGAACCTGCCCCGACCAGCGTGTGCAGCTCATCAATAAAGATGATGGAGTTCTGATTCTCCATGAGCTCTTTCATAATGGTCTTCAGCCGCTCTTCAAACTGGCCGCGATACTTGGTGCCGGCGACAATCAGCGAAAGATCGAGGGCCAGCACGCGCTTGTCCGCAAGGAATGTGGGGACCTCGCCGTCTGCAATGCGCTGGGCCAAACCTTCCACGATCGCCGTCTTTCCGACGCCAGGCTCCCCGATGAGCACTGGGTTGTTCTTCGTACGGCGACAGAGAATCTGCACTACGCGCTCGAGCTCGCCATCGCGACCAACAAGTGGATCAAGCTGTCCATCCATCGCGGCCTGGGTCAGGTCACGGCTGAACTCAGCGAGCAGGCTGGACTCACGCTGACGCTGCTGTTGCGGTGCCTTTTCCTGTGTCACGCGGGTCAGCTCGTCGCGAATCTGCGCCAGCTTGAGGCCGCGCTCCTGCAGAATCTCCGCGGCGAAGCACTTTTCCTCGCGCAGCAGGCCGAGTAGCAAATGCTCGGTGCCGATGTGTTTGTGGCCCAGACGCTCAGCTTCTTCCGCGGCATAGGCCAAAACGCGCTTGCACTCATTCGAGAGCGGCAAATCGACCGAGGTTGATACCTTTTCGCGAATCGTAGTGTGGGCCTCAATCTGCTTGCGGATGGATTCGACTGAAGCATGCGAGCGCAAAAAACGGTTGGTTAACGCCTTGTCCTCGCGCAACAGGCCGAGCAGCAGATGCTCAGTCTCGATATAGGGCGAACCAAACTGGCTGGCCTCATATCGCGCAAAGAAGATCACGCGCCGTGCCTTCTCCGTATAGCGTTCGAACATGATGTTCTCCCCTGCTTCCAGGCTTTCGGTGAGAGTAGCTGTCCGCTGACTTGCCGGCTTCAGCCCAACCCGCTCGCGCCCTTCTTTTCACTGTCGCCGCCGAAGACCCGTATGGAAAGCCGTGCCCGCCTTCGAACAGCCCTTAAGGATGGTTTGCGGCTGGTTGGCCGCCTATCGTTCCCGGTTAGGGTGCAACCCCAAGAACTCCCACCCTACGCTCGCCCGTCTGGATAGAGCTTGCGCTCCAGTTTCCCAGACCTGTTACTTTATCTGACTCAAAAACTACCCGGAATGGTGCACTTTCGTACTCCAGTCCGGAACCGGGCTCAACCCTGGGAAGCAATCTTCCAAGGGGCAAGGCGCCCGTGCTCCAGGCGCAGAGTTCGCGCACAACGCGCGGCCAAATCCAAGTTATGCGTCACCACGATCGAAGTAAGTCCGTGCGTGACGTGCAAGCGCTCCAGCAGATCAAAGACCCGGCCCGCCGTGGTTTCGTCCAGGTCGCCCGTCGGTTCATCCGCCAGCAGCAGCTTAGGCCCGCTGACGAGTGCCCGGGCAAATGCGATGCGTTGCTGCTCGCCACCGGAGAGCTCGCCTGGCCGATGCTCGCTTCGATCTTCCAGACCCACCTCCTGCATCCATTTCGATGCCGTGGCCATTGCCGTGCGTCGATCCTGCCCGCGCGCCAGCAGTGGCATTGCAACGTTTTCCAGTGCCGTAAACTCCGGCAGCAAATAATGGAACTGCCATACATAGCCAATGGTGCTGTTGCGAAAGGCTGCCGCCTGCCGCTGGGTCAACTCGGCCACATTGGTTGAGGCGCAGTGTACCGTCCCTGCCGTAGGGGCATCAAGAGCACCGAGAATGTGCAAAAGTGTGCTCTTTCCCGCGCCGGACTGGCCCACGATAGCCACCAGCTCCCCGGGATTGACGTCCAGATCGAGTCCGTGAAAGAGCGTGAGACTGCCGCGCGCGGTCGAGTAGGTCTTTTCCAGCCCACGCACCTGAATGATTGCGGTCCCCTCCGGCGCGCGTGTCTCCGGGTTCCGCAGGTCGCGGGAAACCGGGCTGGCAGCCGCTGAAAGGGTTGGTTTCATTCGATACATCTATTCTATCGTGTGAACGCGAAATACCATGCAAAAGTCGCGCGCGGTCTAACTGGCTTTCGATGGAACAGCTTACTCGCAGGTCAGTGAGCCTGGGGTCTTGACAACGAAATCGCAGCCGGGTTGAGGCGCGCAATCCGGCCCTGTGGTCCGACGACAAAGGGCAGTGAGAGGGCATTCCAGTTGCCGTTGTCGAGCGGCTGCCAGGTGCGGCCGTCGTCGCGCGAAATGTCCGAGCCATTGGTCCCGACGCTGATCCAGAGCTTGAGCGATTCGGACCATTGGACGGAGGAGCGGTAGCCGTGGGGCGGGGTGGTGGAGGCGGTCCAATGAAGGCCGCCGTCGTTGGTCCAGGCCGCAGTGCCAGTGGAGTCATTGGGCCTGGCATAGTCGCCGCCGACGGCGATTCCGAATTTTCTATCTCGGAAAAATACCGAAAACACTCCCGAGGATTCGCTGCCTCCTGCGATTGGGACCGATACGCGAAGGCAGGAGTCCTGTCCAGGCTCCCCCATGAGTAAGGGCGAGATAAAGACACTCGCGCCTGCCTTTCCTCCAGCCCCTAAGACGTATCTGCGCGAACCAAAGACAAAGACCGAGGAATTGCTGGCAGCAAACGCCGCTTGATTGAGCGGGACCGAACATCCTGCATCGTCGATGAACCATCCGTGACCAAGGAACATCACCTTGGTCTCAAAGCGGCCGTTGACCGGATCTCCGATGAGGACCCCGGTGCGGCTATCTCCTATCGCAAACCCAAAATCTCCATGCTGAAACACGACAGCATCCCAAAATCCGCGACTGTCATCTTCTTGGATGTCGTTTTTCCACGTCTTGCACCCGTCCGTGGTCTTGTACAGCCGGCTCTTGTCGCCGGGTCCTGACGCCATCACAATCGCTGTCTGTGCATCCCAGGCCTGCACCCCGCGAAAGTCCAGTGTTGCCCCATCCTTATCCGCGTCGGGCGTGGCACAGCGGGTCCAGTGCTGGCCTCCGTCGACCGTGCGCAGTACCGTGCCACCGGTTCCGCTGGCCCATGCCACGCTCCCATCCACCGAATCAACTCCCCGCAGTCCAGCCGTCGTACCCGAGTCCTGCATCTGCCAGACGCCTGACTCCAAAGTTGGATTGACAGACTGGGCCGTCGCCGAAGCACTGCACGGCAGACCGGCCAAGAACCATGGAAAAGCCCACATCAACACTCTGGATCTGGAAACC
Organism: Occallatibacter sp.; assembly: GCA_049582405.1. GTDB lineage: Bacteria > Acidobacteriota > Terriglobia > Terriglobales > Acidobacteriaceae > Telmatobacter. Next base: position 20,826 of record JBAUTX010000181.1, read on the forward strand.
GCGAGCATGCACGGGAGTATAGCGGATGCCAGTCGTGCAAGAGGATCGCATGCTTCGTGTCGCCCGTCACGTTGCAGATCGAGCAAAACCTTGTAAAAATGGATTTACCAGTGAAATTATTTCAATTCATAATCATCCTGGGGCTGGCCTCGGCCCTTCGCGTCAGCGTGTGCTCTGCGCAGGACTTCACCTCACGTTACGCTGAGTTTCGCGGGCACAACGCTGCGATGGCGGCCGTGCAGCCCTCGTGGATGGGTCCACTGAGCCAGCCTGACGCTCGACTGGCGCAGGCGGTACGGGTGTCGGTCTCCGACGCGCGTTTCCCCACCGCGCAGACAATCAGCTATGGCAACAACCATGGCATCAGCTTGCTGACCGGTACGCACCTGCAGGTTGACCTGGACCCACCATCCTTTTTCCGCAACCACTCCAGCACGCTGCACGATGGCTTTGGCAATGCCGGCACGCAGGTGAAGTGGCGCATCGTTTCCGGCAATGCGGAGCATGGCAACTTTGCCGTCTCGGCACTGGTGTATCACGCCTTTGCACCGCGGGTGGAACAGAACCAGATGCTCACTTCGTTTTATGTGCCGGCGGTCGTCGTGGGCAAAGGGATGGGGCGGTTCGCGTTGCTTTCTGAGGTTGGCGGCGTGTTGCCCACCGGCAAGATCGCCCAGCAGGGGCGGGGCATCGAGTGGAACGTGACGGCGCAGGTGCATCCCACGGCAAAGCTCTGGTTCGACATCGAGAACAACGCACTCTTCAATTTTGCGGGCCCGTTTGACGGGAAGACGCAGAACTTCTTGACGCCTGCAGCTTTTTACATGGTGAAGCGCAGCGATTGGGGCCCATTGCACACGGCCATTGTGCTTGATTCCGGGATGCAGATCGCAACCTCAGGATTTTACTTTTACAATCACAACCTGATCACCGAAATGCGCGTGTTGTTCTAGGAGCTCAATACTCCATCTTCGTTTCTGAAGCGATCCACGCGGCAAAGCTTTCCCACGCTTCCTCGCGGAGTAACTGCGTCATGGGCAGCATGCGTTCGCCCTCGCCTTTGCGCAATTCGTCGTAAAGAAAGGCATCATCAAAGCCGGCGCGGGCCGCATCCGCGGCGCTGCTGGCATAAAAAACCGCATCCAGCCGTGCCCAGTAGGCTGCGGCGAGACACATCGGGCACGGTTCGCAGCTGGTATAGAGCGTGCACCCTGCCAATGTAAACGCGCCCAGTGCGCGGCAGGCAGCGCGGATTGCATTGACCTCACCGTGCGCCGTCGGATCGTTGGTCGCGGTGACCGTGTTCACGCCTTCAGCTACGATGCGGCCATCCCGAACGATCACTGCGGCGAAAGGTCCGCCGTGGCCGGAGCGCACATTGTCCGTGGCCAGTGCGATCGCGCGGCGCAGAAACTCCGGTTCCGGCATGTGCAACGGCTTTTCTTGCAGATAGCCTCCCCTAAAGGCGAAAGTAAACACAGTATGGCACAGGCATTTCGCTCAACCTGTGCGGTCACGCCGCAGGGCATGCGCGCTGCGACGTTGTTGGTCGAGTGAGGGGCTTGAAGGGCCGTTCCGTTCCGCCGGAGACGGACATCCAAAGTGGCTCAAAAATGCCGGTGCCGATCATCGCTATGCCAAAGGATGAACCGCAGCTTATGTTGAGGCGATGAGCGAGCGCTGCAGGCTATTCAAGGTGTGCCAGATCAGCAGGCAGATCAATATCAATCTCTCCGCGCTCAAATGGCACACAAATTATCTCCGCTCCGGAGTCAGCAAGGATTGAGCGGGCCCCTTTGTCCCCTTCAAGCGCATGCAGCCGATGATAAGTCGATGGAGGAAAGATCGCCGGTGTTCCACTGATTCCTGCATACGCAGAGGCCACGATACGCGCAGCTCCATGCTCCAGAAAGGTATGAATCAAGGATCGAAGGTGCACCGCGGAGAGATGTGGCTGATCACAGGCCATCAGCAATGCGCCGCGAGCCGGGACCTTGCACGCCTCCAGGGCGCTCAGGCCCGCCTTTACAGAGCTCGCAATTCCTTGCTCCCAGTGACGATTGACCACAGGCACTGCCGCGCCAAGATCAATGGCTTTCGCAATCGCCTCGGCGTGCGCCCCCAACACCACAATCACCGGCGAAGTACCAGCTTCTGCTGCAATCCGGATTGTACGCGCCAGCAGCGGCTCGCTACGAAACCGGAGCAGCTGCTTTGGCTCGCCAAGACGGCGACTTGCTCCGGCAGCAAGAAGAATGGCAGCAACAGACATCTCGTGTAGTGTACTAACAACCCTGCCCCGCAAACATCGCGCACCATGCAATCCCTGAAACGATCCGGTCGAGCAGGATCAATCCTTTGATTCCGTTTCGTTGTCTAATCCCATTCCGCCCTCCGCAGACCGCGCTCCACGCGAAGCAAATAAGGCAACGTCTGCCTCCCGAAAAGGATCGGACGGAGTGGCATCTCGATCTTCCTGCTCTGCACAAGCCTGACGGGTAGCACGTCGCTGCAAAGCAATGTGGCGAAATGCCCCGCCTTGCGCGCGTGGATGCTTCCGAATCGGCACCTGTTTTTCTCCTGCATGACAATCGGCGATCCACAAGAGAGCCACTGAGACTCGTATGCAAAAGAGGGCGTGCGTCTCGAGCCGTCATGATGCGCTTAAAATCCAGCTATGATCGACGCTTCCTGGACCATCCGTGGTCTTCGCCATGTCTTTGACACAAACAACGCATCCCCGGCAGACCTTGCCGCGCAAGCTCTCGCGCGCAGCAATGCCAACAGTGCGCGAAACACGTATCTCTGGCAAGATGAGACCTGGACGACCACTGAAGCTGAACGCGCGGCTGCGATTCTGCACTCGCAGCAAACTGACCTGAACCCTCTCTGCGGCCTGCCCATCTCCATCAAAGACTGCTTTGATCTGGCCGGTGCACCCACCAGTTGTGGCGTGCGCTTCTACCGTGATTTGCATGGACTCGCGGCAGAAGACTCATGGCTTGTTGAGCAGCTCCGGAGTGCGGGTGCAGTCATCATCGGCAAGACACATGTGCACCCGCTCGCCTACGGCATCACTGGGGAGAATCCTGAATTCGGAGACTGTACACAGCCGGGAAAACCAGAGGCACTTACAGGTGGATCATCCAGCGGCGCAGCTGCAAGCGTCCTCGAAGGCTCTGCCGTAGCGGCCATTGGCACAGACACGGGCGGTTCCATTCGAGTTCCTGCTGCTCTGTGTGGTCTCGCAGGGTATCGGGCTACGCTGGGTCGCGGCAACTGGCGTGGCAGTGCGCATCTGGCGCCGTCGTTCGACACCCTGGGTTGGCTCTTCCGCGATCTTGAAGATGCCCCGTTCCTGGCTGCACCTTTCGCCCCCGCGCATTTGCCAGCGCCTCGCCGTTTCACGCATTTCGCAATCGTGGAGCCCAGCTTCCTCTTCGACTGTGAACCCGAAATGGTCGCCGGCATGCGAGCTCTAGCGCAGGAGTTGCAAGCTCTTGGTCTGCGTGGTTCCACATTCTCCGCCACGGAATGGTCGGAGGCCTTCAGCATCTTCGCGCCCATACAAGCATGGGAAGCATCTCGCATCCACGCCGGGTACTTTCAGCATTTTCAACCAGCCATTCGCGAGCGTCTTGAGTGGGGCGCCAGGATCACCGAGCAAGAGATCTCCTCACTTCGTGAACGTCACGCTGAATTTCGCGCCCGGCTGGACAAGCTTGTTGAAGAGCATGAGCTGCTTCTTCTTCCCGCCTCCCCTGTTGCACGCCTCGCCGCCGCAGCGGACCACAGCGAGACTCGCACCCGGCTTCTGCGCTACACCACGCCATTCAGCCTCGGCGGCTTCCCTGCGGTCACGATTCCCTGCGCAATGGGCGGCGTGCAAATGGCAGCCGCACGGGAACGCGACGAGTCTCTACTCACCCTGGCGGGGGATATCGGCATGCAAAGAAAAACGGCTGGCACACACCATCGCCGCAATATCGTTCCCGTCAAGCATGCCTGATCTCATCGAGTTCATGGTGCCGTGCAGTGGCGCCTTTCCATCGCTGCGATTGAAATCACTGCGAGCCGCGCTAAATCTGCGAGGCATCAAGCGGGCTCAGGATGAGATTGGTGATGTTGTCTACAATCGGCTCAAATCCAAAGCGCGGATCCGCGGAAAGCTTCTTCCACGCTGGATCGCTGCGGAAGACATCCCATTTTGCCTCCAGTTCTGCCACGTCGGCAAAGCTGAGCATGTAGGTTAAGTTGGGCATGCGCGTGCCCACCAACGTATCGCCAAAGAAGACCGGGTGAAATCCCGCGGCCTTGAAGATCTCAAACTCACCCGAGTGGAACATCGTGACCTTGCGGACATGATCACAGTCGCTGGGACTTTCGTATGTGCGGAGTTGAAAGATGCGCTTCCCCTTCGTGACCGCAGAGGCGGGTGGCGTGACTTTTGGCCAGCCCTGGAACGCGGCGAGCAGTGAAGTATCCACGCGCTGAAACGCTGCCGCGCCGGCCGGCGCATTCCAGAATGGCTCTGCGGCGCGCAAAAACTCTTCATCCTCACGAAGGCGCAGATCCATCTCAGCCAGCGCTCCGGCGGAGGGCCCTGGAATGAGCAGATAATATGCAGGTGTCTCCGGCCCAATGTCGAGCTTGAAGGCGCCCACCGGCCCAAATCCCATGCGGGCAAGCGCCGGAATCAGTGCATTGCCGAAGTAGTCCCCGGTTAGCTTCAATTGTGGACCAGACTGCAGCGCATACCGTCGAATCTGGTAGAACTCCCGGGCACTTCCGGCTGGCATCTGCGCATCGGCACTGCGGAGGGCAGCGACTGCGGACGTGGCAAGAGAAGCAGCAAGAAAATGCCGGCGATGCATCAGGAACCTCCGACCAGGTAGCAAGGCAACAATGGCATCTTACGGCATGAGGTGGCCTACTCCTCGCCGATGTCTTCATTCCACACCTCAGGATGCTCGGCAATGTAGCCACCCAGCAGCTCGCTGCATTCCCGGTTATCCAGGTCCACCACTGGGATGCCGTTTTCGCGCAGCCAGTTGATTCCTCCAGAAAACGTTCTGCTCTCACCCACGATCACCATCCCGATGCGGAATTGCCGCACCAGCCCGCTGCAATACCAGCACGGCGCCAGCGTCGTCACCATCACCAGATCGCGGTAGCACTTCTGCCTTCCTGCCCGGCGAAAGGCATCCGTTTCTGCGTGGATGCTCGGGTCTCCCTCCTGCACACGACGGTTGTGGCCCCGGCTCACCAACTCGCCTTCCCGCCTAAAGAGAGCCGCGCCTATGGGGATGCCGCCCTCAGCCCGCCCTTGCCGGGCCTCTTCCAGCGCCACCGTCAGCATGCGCTCATACAGGTCTCGTTCTGACATAAATCCCTCTTGCGTTGAGGATAGGACACACCCGGCATTGACGCTTCCCACCATCAAATTGGCCTGGAAATTTGGCCCTGCGCTCCAGTTCTCCAATCCCCTTTATCAGGAGCCTTGACTTGGAGTGAACTCAAAGATGTAAGGTGGTTGTATGCGGGATTCTGGTTACACCATTCGGGATATGGCGGAGCGCTGCGGCATGACCGCCCATACCCTTCGCTACTACGAGCGCGTAGGTTTGATTCAGCCCGTCAACCGCGCGAGCAACGGCCATCGTCGCTATTCTGAGGCAGACGAGGCCTGGTTGCGCTTCCTGCACTGCATGAGGGCCACGAACATGCCCATCCGCGCCATGCAGCGCTATGCAGAGCTGCGCGAAATCGGTGACTCCACATCGCTCGAGCGCCGTAAGATTCTTGAGGACCACCAGGCAGCCATCGCTGCCCAAATCGGGGCACTCCAGCAGGCTCACGCCCTCCTGACCCATAAGATTGCAAACTACAAGAAGATTGAGCGGCACATCCGCATCGGCGGGCCTGCCGTCGAGGAACCAACCGTCGATTGCAGCTTTGCCTCCGCTAGCTAACCGCACATTTTCGCGCCGCCAAGGGTATCCATGATGAAGACGCGCACACTGGGGAAGAATGGTCCGGCCCTCTCGGCCATCGGACTGGGCTGCATGGGGATGAGCGAGTTCTACGGCAGCCGTGATGATCAGGAGTCGCTGGCTACGATAGACCGCGCCCTGGAACTCGGGATTAATTTCCTCGACACCTCGGACGTCTACGGCCCGCACACGAATGAGCAACTCGTCGGCAGGGCGCTTAAGGGCCGTCGCAATCAGTTCTTTGTCGCCACAAAATTCGGCATCGTGCGCGACCCTGCCAATCCGGAGAGGCGCGGTGTCGACGGCAGCCCCGCTTATGTGCGAGCCTGCGTGGAGGGTTCGCTGAAGCGCCTGAATATCGAGACAATCGACCTCTACTACCAGCACCGCGTCGACCCAAAGGTGCCCATCGAAGAGACCGTCGGGGCTATGGCGCGCCTGGTTCAAGAGGGCAAGGTCCGCTATCTGGGCCTTTCCGAGGCTGCTCCGCACACGGTCGAGCGCGCTCACAAGACGCACCCCATTACCGCACTTCAGACCGAGTATTCCCTGTGGACCCGCGACCCCGAGCCTGAGGTGCTGCCCACTTGCCGCCGCCTTGGCATTGCCTTTGTGGCGTACAGCCCCCTCGGCCGCGGATTCCTCACCGGCGCCTTTCAATCTCCCGAAGACTTTGCACCCGATGACTATCGCCGCCACAGCCCACGCTTCCAGGGTGAAAACTTCAAGCGCAATCTCCACCTCGTCACCAAAGTCAAGGACTTTGCGGCGCAGGCAGGCCTTACGCCGAGCCAGCTCGCACTGGCCTGGGTTCTCGCTCAAGGCGAGGACATTGTCCCAATCCCCGGCACCAAGCGTCGCAAATATCTCGAGGAGAACGCTGCTGCTGTGGAAGTATCGCTGAATCCTGAAATACTGCAGCGCTTGTCGCAGGAGTTTCCACCCGACGCAGTCGTTGGCGAACGATATGCCCCGGCCGTCATGGCACTTTTGAATTCTTGACGTCACGTTGGCATCGAGCGGTTCTTCTCGCTCCTGCACACATGGCGAAAACGATATCCCTGTCCGGATTCGATACACCGGATCGTTCAACCAGTCCAGGGGCGTTTCCCTGATCGCGGCTAAGGACTGCCTTTGCCGCAATACGCCTCAGGATCGAATGCATCGCAGCCTGCACCTGTCCCGAGGAGGTCACCTGTGGCAGAGAAAGTTTATCTGCGCCCTGAGCGCCCTGCATCACAATCGCACCAAGAAGCCGGCAACCTCGCAGCCGAGCAGCACACGCTCGATCTGGAACCGTTGACGGCGGAGCAACACAAAACCGGCTTCACACGCCGGACATTTCTCTCCGGCCTCGGTGCAACGAGCCTGCTTGCCGGAGCCACGCCGCTCGCCGCCGCCGCGCCGACACTCGAGCCTGGAGCAGCCGAGACGAGCGACGCCAGCAGCGCAACGGTCACCCTGCGGGTCAACGGCAAAGACCTCACGTTGCGCAACCTTGACCCGCGCGCCACGTTGCTCGACACTCTGCGCGAGCGTCTTCATCTGACCGGCACCAAGAAAGGCTGCGACCACGGCCAGTGCGGAGCGTGCACCGTCCACGTCAACGGCCGCCGCGTCAACAGCTGCCTCTCCTTCGCAGTAATGCATGAGGGGGATGAGATCACCACGATTGAAGGCATCGGCCAGCCCGGCAACCTGCATCCCATGCAGGCCTCCTTTGTGCAGCATGACGGCTACCAGTGCGGCTACTGCACCAGCGGCCAGATCATGAGCGCAGTCGCCTTGCTGAAGGAGCCCATCGGCCCTGCAGACGAAGACATCCGCAACGCCATGGCCGGCAACATCTGCCGCTGCGGCGCCTACACCAACATCGTTGCCGCCGTCCGCCAGGTCCGGACGCAAGCCTGACAGGTAAGGAGATTTCCAAATGCAATCGTTCCAATATGTCAAAGCTTCCGGCATCGACAAGGCGCTCGCCAGCGCCGGATCGGGCAAATTCATCGCCGGTGGCACCACGCTTGTGGATCTCATGAAGCTCAGTGTTGAGCAGCCGTCGTCGCTCGTCGACATCAATCCGCTGCCGCTCAACCAAATTGAAAAGCTCCCCAACGGCGGCCTGCGCATCGGCGCCATGGTGCGCAATTCCGATCTTGCCTGGAACGCAGACGTGCAGAAGTCCTACGCCGTGCTTTCGCAGGCCATCCTATCTGGCGCCTCGCCTCAACTGCGCAATATGGCGACGACCGGCGGCAATCTGCTGCAGCGGACGCGCTGCGCGTATTTCCGCGAGCCCTCGGCAGGCACGCCTGGCGGCTACGGATGCAACAAGCGCACACCCGGCACGGGCTGCGCCGCAATGGACGGCTATAACCGCATGCATGCCGTGCTCGGCACCAGTGACCACTGCATCGCGACGCACCCTTCGGACATGTGTGTGGCCATGGCTGCGCTGGAAGCGGTGATTCACGTCGAGGGACCGAAGGGCAAGCGCACCATCCAGTTTGCAGACTTCCACAAACTCCCCGGCGATGCGCCGAACATTGAAAACGCTCTCGAGCCCGGCGAGCTGATCACGCATGTCGACTTGCCCAAGCCCGTCGAGGGCGCACGCAGCGTTTACCTCAAGCTGCGCGACCGCGCCAGCTACGAGTTCGCGCTCGCTTCAGCCGCTGTTGTCGTTCGTGTCGAGGGCGGCCACATCCGCTATGCGCGCGTCGCCATGGGTGGTGTGGGCACCAAGCCCTGGCGCTCGCATGAGGCAGAGCGCGCGCTCACAGGCAAAGCGGCACACGCAGACGCCTTCCGCGCCGCAGCCGAAGCAGCACTGGCCCAGGCCAAGCCGCGCAAAGACAATGCATTCAAAGTCGAGCTCGCCAAGCGCTGCCTGGTCCGCTCACTCAAGCTCGCAACCGCATAACGGCGATACAGAGGAGATTCGTATGGCGATGGATACACTTCCCCACGCAGCAGGAGTGATTGGCGCAGTCGTCCCCCGCATCGACGGCCCGCTCAAGACCACCGGCTCCGCGCGCTACGCAGTCGATCATGACTTCCCCGGCCTCGTCCATGCGGTTGCCGTCCAGAGCACCGTCGGCAAAGGCCGCATTCGCAGCCTTGACACCAGCACCGCGGAGAAGATGCCCGGCGTGTTGCTCGTGCTGCACCATGGCAATATCAAAGGCGTATATCGTCTTTTCCCGCATCAGCAGGACGGCACGATCAGCGAAGCGCGCCCGCCCTTTGATGACGACACAGTCTATTACTGGGGCCAGTACGTCGCGCTGGTCGTAGCCGAATCGCCGGAGCAGGCGACCGCCGCTGCAAATGCAGTGCGCGTTGAATACGACGTGGAAACGCCCGACGTCCGCACCGATCTGGGTGAAGGCTACAACGGCCCCCGCGAGAGCAGCTGGAAGCGCGGCGATCCGGACAAGGCTCTGACATCCGCTCCAGTTGTGGTCGACGAAACCTACTCCACACCGGTGGAAACGCACAACCCGATGGAGATGCATGGGACTGTCGCAGCCTGGCAGGGGGATCATCTCACGCTCTACGAGTGCTCGCAGGGCGTGGTCAATCACCGCATCGTCATGTCCGAGGTTCTGGGCATTCCGCGCGAAAATATCCGCGTCATCTCCCGCTTCATCGGTTCCGGCTTCGGCGGCAAGCTCTTTCCCTGGCCGCAATCCACGCTGGCCGCGGTGGCCTCGCGCAGCCTCAACCGTCCCGTCAAGTTCAGCGTCGATCGCCGGATGATGTTCACGAGCGTGGGACACCGTCCGCGCACCCAGCAGCGCATCCGCCTGGGCGCTACGCAGGATGGCAAGCTCGCTGCGATCCGTCATGACTTCTATACACAAACCTCCATCAACGACGATTTTGTCGAGCACTGCGGCGAGCAGACTCCGTTCCTCTACAGTTGCCCGAATCTTGAAGTCACCACTGCCATGGTTCGCCGCAACGTGGGTGCACCAGCGCCCATGCGCGGACCTGGTGCGGTGCCTGGCCTCTTCGCGCTGGAGTCCGCAATGGATGAGCTGGCAGTGAAGCTCAACATGGACCCGCTCGAACTGCGCATCAAGAACGACGCGGAACGAGACGAGGGAACAAATAAACCGTTCTCCTCGCGCCATCTAAAGGAGTGTTACCTCACCGGAGCGGAGAAGATCGGCTGGAAGCAGCGCACGCCACAGCCCGGCTCCATGCGACGCGATGGCAAGATCATCGGCTGGGGCCTCGCCGGCGCTTCCTGGGCAGCGGCGCGCATTCCCTGCACGGCCACTGTCGAGCTCTGCCCCACCGGCCGCATCTGCGTCCGCTGTGCCACGCAGGACATCGGCACCGGAACCTACACCATCTTTGCGCAGGTTATGCACGCTAGGACCGGTGTGCCACTCGACCGAATTGATGTCTTCCTTGGCGACACTTCCCTGCCCGATGGCCCCACGTCCGGCGGGTCCATGGTTACAAGCGCCGTGCTGCCCGCTGCCACGAATGCGGTCAATGAATCAGTCAGCCGCTTAATTCACATTGCCACGCTTACGAACGGCTCGCCCTTCAAGGGTGCAAAGCCTGAGACGCTCATGATCTCGCAAGGACGCATTCACGCGAAGGATCAGCCCGCCTCCACCGGCATCGCGTTTGAAGACGTCATCCGCATGGCCAACCTGAGCGGCGTGAGCGCAGAGGGAAGAACCAACCCCTCCTGGGACGACCCCAAGGCGCGTGAATACTCCCTGCATTCGTTTGGCGCGCATTTTGCCGAGGTCGAGTGGGAGCCTGAAATTGCCCGGCTGCGTGTCAGCCGCATCTTCTCCATCTTCGACTGCGGTCGCATCATCAACAAGGGTGCAGGTGCAAACCAGATCCTTGGCGCCGCGGTCATGGGTGTCGGCATGACCCTGCTGGAGGAGACCGTGCACGACCCACGCACTGGGCAGCCCATCAACGGGAGCTTTGCAGATTACCTCGTCGCCACCTGCGCGGACCTGCCCAATCTCGACGTCACCTTCCTCGACTACCCGGACCTGATCGTCAATGAGTACGGGGCGCGCGGCATCGGCGAAATCGGGATGGCAGGCGTGGCTCCGGCCATTACTTCCGCGGTCTACCATGCCACCGGCGTGCGTGTGCGCGAGCTCCCGATTCGCATCGAAGACCTGCTGCAGTCGAAATTCCGCGAGGCTTGAGCGACAATAGTAGGCGATGACCGACCTGGAACGAGTCCTGCCCCTGTGGCGCCAATTGCAAGCTGCCGGGGCAGACTACGTGCTTGCCACCATCGTCGCAGTTGAAGGGCCCAGCTATCGAAAGCCCGGCACCCGCATGTTGATTGCGCAGGATGGCCGCCGGGCTGGCACCGTCAGCGGCGGCTGCCTTGAGGCTGAGGTGGCCCGGCGCGCCTGGTGGCTCACCGCCTCAGGCCCTGTAGTTGAGCGCTACTCCACCGTTGCCGACGATGGGGAGATGCCATATGGCTCCGGCTGTGGGGGCGTGGTCTACATTCTGCTTGAACGAAGCGCGACAGCCCGGCCCCATCTGCAATCGCTGGAAGCTGGTTTTCAAGCGCGCACAGCTCTCGCCGTTGCGACCGTGTTGTCAGGACCGCAGATCGGTCAACGGGCGTTTGCCGGACTGCCGGGTACCCAAGAGGTGACCCGAAGCGAGGAATTGGAAGCCGAGCTTCACACCCGCGCCAGGCGTGCGCTCGAGTTCCGCACCTCTTTTGAAGAAACAATCCCGCTCCATGGCGTTGCCACGCGTATCTGGGCTGACTACCGCCCTGCGCGCCCCGGCCTCTGGATCTTCGGCGCCGGGGATGACGCCAGGCCGCTTCTGCGCTTTGCGCGTGAGATGGGGTGGTTCATTGCACTGTCGGATGGCCGCTCGCATCTAGCCACCAGAGAGCGCTTCCCCGAGGCAGACGTGATCCATGTCTTGCCCATCGACCAGCTTCCTGCCGCCGCTCCGTCGCACTTCCAACCGCTCGCCACAGATGCTGCCATCCTGATGTCGCACAGCTACGAGCAGGACCTCCGGGTCCTGGCTTCGATGCTGGCTCTTGATTTTCAGCTTGCGTATATCGGCGTGCTCGGGCCGCAACGGCGCACATGCGATCTGCTCGCTGACGCGGCCCGTCTGCTTGGCCAGCCCGATTCGCCGGAGTCGGTTGAGCGCTGGCTCGCTCAACTTCACGCCCCCACAGGTCTCGACCTTGGTGCCGAAGCGCCCGCATCTGTCGCGCTCTCGATTCTGGCAGAGATTCAGCAGGTCCTGACCGCAGCCACGGCGCGGCCGCTGCACCAGGTGCGCGCAGTACGGCCCGCCGCAGCTGTTAAGTAGAAGTTGCTACGCACCCAGGTGCGCAGCCAGCACCTCAAGGAACTTCCGCAACCATTCCGGGTGTGCGGTCCATGCTGGCCCGGTCACCAGCTTGCCATCCACAACGGCTTCAGTGAACTCTACCTTCACAAACGACCCTCCGGCTAGTTCCACCTCCGGTGCGCAGGCCGGGTAGCAGTTCAGTTTCCGGCCCTTCAGCACATTGGCCGCAGCCAGCAGTTGCGCGCCGTGACACAGCGCGGCAATTGGCTTGTTGGCTTTGTCAAAGTGGCGCACGATCTCCAGCACCTTCGGATTCAGTCGGAGATACTCCGGCGCACGCCCGCCCGGAATGACCAGTCCGTCATAGCCCGCCGGGACGATCTCATCAAAATTCGCGTTCAGCGTGAAATTATGGCCGCGCTTTTCCGAATAGGTCTGGTCCCCTTCAAAATCATGAATTGCGGTGCGGACCTGCTCGCCTTTCCTTTTGCCGGGGCATACCGCATCCACTGTGTGGCCCACCATCTGCAGAGCCTGAAAAGGAACCATGATTTCGTAATCCTCAACATAATCACCAGCAAGCATCAACAGCTTGGCAGCCTTCATCGCAATCTCCTCCTCACCAAAGTTTGGCACAGCTGTCGCAGGCATGACCTACAATTCCGACATGGGCTCTTCCCCCACAACCCTGCAAGCGCTCAATGCCCGCATCGTTGCCTGCGAATTGTGCCCTCGCCTCCGCGCCCACTGTACGGAAGTTGCGCGCACACGCCGCCGTGCCTATGCAGATTGGGAGTATTGGGGCCTGCCTGTCCCGTCATTCGGAGATCCCGCGGCGCGCGTCCTTGTGCTCGGCCTTGCTCCCGGCGCACACGGCTCAAACCGCACTGGCCGCCCCTTCACGGGCGACGGCTCAGGCGATTTCCTCTATCCTGTGCTCCATGAGACAGGCTTCGCTTCGCAGTCGCGCGCCTCCTCCCGCGACGACGGCATGAAACTCACAGCACTCTGGATCAACTCCGTCGTGCGCTGTGCCCCACCCGCGAACAAGCCCACTCCGCAGGAGCTGCACAACTGCGCGCCGTGGCTCGACCAGGAATTCGCGCTGCTCAAACATCTGCGCGCTGTTGTCTGCCTCGGCCGCATCGCCTTTGACGGCCTGCTAGCCCATATGCAACGCAGCGGAAACATCGCCACGCGCTCAGACTTTCCCTTTGCCCATGGCGCTGAGTACACCATGCCTGGGGGCCTCCACGTCATCGCCAGTTTTCATCCTTCGCTACAGAACACCAACACAGGCCGGCTCACGCGCACGATGTTTCTCGCAGTGTTCCGCCGCGCACGGGAACTTGCCGGCCTTCCCAATTCGAGCCCCACTTAAGGAGCAAGCACCCATGTTGCGTTCCGCAGTTCTGTCAGCCACGCGCCTCACCCGCGCCTCAAACAGACTTTTGCCTGCCATTCTTGCGGCAGCCTCGCTTCTCATCCCGATGGGGGTATCTGCACAAACCATGCAATCCGATCACTGGTCACCCGCACAACTGCTGGAACGCGCAAAACATCTGCAGCTGCTCGCCGCACAAGGCAATGGCTCCGCAAGCGAAACGCTCACCACCTACCCCCGGCACTTCACCATGCTGGCATTCCGCAGCCGCAGCGGCGCCGGAGAGCTCCATCAGCATTTTGCTGACATCTTTTACATCATCGATGGCCATGCCAATTTGCTCACCGGCGGTCGACTCACCGACCCCAGGAACACGCACCCCGGTGAGATGGCGGGCACCGGCGTCCAGGGAGGATCCGCGCAGGAACTCCACGTCGGTGACGTCGTCCACATCCCCGCAGGCATGCCACATCAGATGCAGGTTGCTCCCGGCGAGTCCGTCACTTATTTTGTTGTGAAAGTAGAAGAGACTGACGCTCCAGCAAGCCACTAGAGCGATGGGCTGGACTGCTGAAGCGAATGGAGCGGGAGACCGGGATCGAACCGGCGACATTCAGCTTGGGAAGCTGACGTTCTACCACTGAACTACTCCCGCCCTTTAAAATCAATAATTTACCAAGAGATATGCGCCTCACTGATCAACTCACTGATCATTTTGTTGAAATCTCGTACATCAGCCCTCTCGATAACTGAAGGAGCACGATGAACGTGGACAGTGGGTATGGTCATAAACAAGTCAACCTCGTACAGTATCGCCGAATCGACGGCCGCTGGCAATTCATTCGAGTGGTTCGAAAGAATGGCAAGCCCGACCCGCGGCTTGTACTTATCAATGGTGTTCCGACCAGCAGCAAGGGAGGGCATTTCTATCTTGCCTGGAGGGAAAAAGGCAGGCTAAAACGGCAGGCCGTGGGTTCCTCTCCGCGCGAAGCCTTGAACGCGTGGCACGTCAAGATGGGAATCCTTACTGAACATGTCGAACCAGACCCTGAACCAGAGACGGCTGAGAGCAAGACAATCGATGCCGCAATCGCGGGGTATCTCCGCGATGTAAAAGCTACCAAGAGTACGGCGACCTGCAAGGCATACAAGCGCGATCTGGCGTGGTTCCGAGAACACTGTGGAAAGCACCTTGTCTCACGTCTTGATCGGTCGGACGTCATGGTCTTGTTCGCTTCGGGCCGCGAAGAACGCCTGAACCAGAAGACGACCAACAAGAGAGTCGTCGTAATGTTGCAGGCGATGCGCGGTGGCGGGGCCGACATCAAACTTCGCAAAGGCGACTGGCCGAAGACAGCGGATAAACAGGTCGAGGTTTACACACCAGACGAATTGCAGAAGTTCTTCGCAGCCTGCACGGACGATGAGCGGGTGCTTTTTTCAGACCTTCTTGCTGACTGGATTCAGGTCGGAAGAGGTCGCCACATTGTCCTGGCCCAACATTCATCACTCGACCGGCAAGATCAGCGTGTCTGCAAAACCTCAGTGGAACTTCACACCGAAGAGCTACGAAATTCGATCCGTCGAAGTGCCGTCTGCTTTGCTCACCACCCTCAATGCACGACAGAAGAACAGCCACTCTTCCCTCGTGTTCCCCGCCCCAAAACATCCGACGCGGCCTTACTACGGCGGCGATGGCGTTGATGCGCACATGCTGGAAGCATGCAAGGAAATCGCTCTCCGCGCGGGTCTCAATTGCGGAAAATGCAAGGGAACCTACACTGTCAAGCGATCAGCAACAAAGAAGGAGAAGCTGCCTTATTCCTGCAAAACCGATCCGCGCTGCTCACACTGGTTCCTTCACAAATGGCGTCACACCTTCGCCAGCAACATGCTGCCGGTGTTAGGGCTCAAGAAGTTGCAATTAGTGCTCGGACATAAGGACATCTCAACGACACAGAAATACCTGCACCTCGTCGGCGAAGACGAGGTGCGGGAGAAAGTGGAACATTCAGTCTTAGCTGCATTCGTTTAGGCCGCTTCCTTCTCGAAGTGCCGCGCTGCAGCTACAAGCTTCTGCTCTCAGCAGCCAGAGCAGAAGGATAGCATCAATCTGTTTTCAGTGGCGGACATAATCAACAGTGGAAGAGCTATCAAGATGATAGGTCACCCGTTTGTGATCTGCGTTGCTCATCAACAGGGGAGGGGCGGTGCGAACCGGCCCTTCAA
>JBAUTX010000182.1:0-5408 GCA_049582405.1 Occallatibacter sp.
ATCGGAGTGATCCCGTTGGTCTGGTCTGACGTGCTGCCCGCTTGTCCGAGGGCGGCTCCCATACCGTAGGAACTGTTATTTCCGCCGTAATTGTCAAGGCTCCAGTTGTACGCGTAAAGACCGATGCCTCCACGCACGGTCATGTCGTTTGTGGGTTGCCATGAGGCGCCCACGCGCGGCATCCAGGTGTTGTACACGTCCGCGATAAGATTCTTGCGGCCGTTGGCGGCTGTTGTACCAAACCAGTACGCACCCAATGGGTTATTGACGGTGTTCGAGGTTCCCGGAACGTTGTAGGAGGTGGGATTAATCACCGTTGGATCGAAGCTGGCCTCGTTGCCGCGAACTTCGCTCCAGCCATGGTTGATCTGATAGCGGAGACCAAGGTTCACCGTCAGGTTCGGGCGTACCTTGTAGTCATCCTGGATAAACATTTGCGGACTCTTGAACCGTGCACCATACTCCGGAGAAACATTGGCGCTCCAGTTCGAGGAGGTCCCGAGGAGAAAGTCTGCGTATTCCAGACCGGTGTTGGAATCAGGACACATCTGGCCGACATAAGCATTCGGTCCGCAGGCCGCGTGGGTCCAGTTTTCCGTGTACGCGCCACCGAATCCAAGCGTGCCCGCGTTCGTGTTCCCCCATGCAGTGGAGTTGTCCTGATACATCAGGATTTCACCGCCGAAGTGCAGAATGTGCTTACCACGGATCATGGTCACAACATCCGAGGGATCGAACACGTGCTCTTTGTAGACGGCGTTGCTGCTCGGCTGAATCCAGGCGTATGGATAATTGCGATAGAACTGAATCGCCGGGAAGTCATCCGCCTTGGCGAACTGCCATCCCAACTGCGTGGCATAGCCCTTGCCAAGCGCCAGATCGGAGAAGAAGTTGCCTTGCCATGTGTAGCCGATTCGTGCTTCGTTGATCGTCTTCGGGTTGATGTTCCACACATCGGTGATTTGTGCGTTGTTGTTGTCCACGTCGCCCGCCTGGCAGCCAATCGGACAGGCCGTGACGCCATTCGGATAGATCACCGGCGTGTCGCTTTGCGTGTCCGACATCGTCAAGCGATTGTTCGACGTGATGTCATAGTCGAGCCGCCCGAAATACTTCCGGTACGGTGTGGACTGCGGGACACTGGAGTAAAAGTTGTTTTGAGGTTGGCCCTCGGAACCCGTCGTGCCGGTCACGAACTTGCCGCCGGCAATGTGGTTCGAAGGGGTTGGATAGAACTTCTGAAATTGTGCCGCAACCGGATCGATCAGGGCAGATGGGACGCCGTTGGAACCGTATTCGCTCTGGAACGACTGGCGAACGGGATAGGGATTGCCTTGCGGGTCATACGCAATCACCTGGGTCGTCGGATCGTAAATGGGAAACTCACCGGTGAAGTTACCGGCCATCTCGTTGGTGGACGGAATCGAGTTGGTCTGGTTGCTGGCTGATCCGTGCTGAATCGTCTGGTCATAGCCGAAGAAGAAAAATGCCTTCTTCTTCAAATTCTTCCAGGGAAGCGCGACCGGACCACCGATGTTGCCGCCGAAGTTGTTATACCGCAGGAACGGAACAGTCGGCGCGACGCCGAAGCCGTATTGCGCCGCGTTAAAGTAGTCGTTCTGCAGATAGTCGTACGCCGAACCGTGGAAATGGTCCGTACCGCCTTTGCTGATCTGATTGAAGACAGAGCCACCCACGCCATATTGCGCAGAGAATGATGAAAGCGAAACCTGCAGTTCGTCCGTGTCTTCAAAAACGGCCGGATTTGCATTCTGGCTGTGCGACAACGTCGTGGAAGCGCCGTCGGCGATGACGTTGTTGAATGGGAGCGTACCGTTGACTGAGACTGCCTGTCCGGGGTTAGACGATCCCTGGTTGCCACTCGGAGTGCCCGTCGCACCCGGCAGTAGGATCATGAAGTTTTGCCAATCCTGACCCACTTGCGGCAACTGCGCCATGGACTTGAAATCGAGGGTCGTAGTCAGATCGCCGGACTCCGTGCCAAGCAGAGGAACGTCTGTGTTGACCGTAACCTCGGTCGATGTGGATCCAACGCTGAGCTGCGCATTCACAGTGGTGAATCCCACCTGAAGGGTGATGGGGCCGCGGATGAGTTCCTGAAAGCCGGTCTTGGAGAATGTCACCTGGTAGTTGCCAGCGACAATGGATGAAGTGTCATAAAGGCCAACATTATTGGTTGTGAACGTCTTCGAAACGCCTGTATCCACGTTCACGACCGTTACCGTTACGCCTGGGACTAGAGCTCCAGACGGATCGGTCACCGTTCCGCGAAGATCGCCGGCGTTCATGCTCTGGGTAAATCCTGTCCCACTTCCAACGAGCAGAAGGAAGAGGGGCAGCAACCATCGCAAATACTTGCTCATTGCAACTGCCTCCTAAAGTACTGATGGTGCACCGCAGGCCTTAGCCTCGCGGCACACGTGGATGTCTCGGCTTGTCACCGCTCTTCATGCGGGCGCTTGCGGCAACCAGCAGCGCTCTTAAACTTCCAGACAAACATAAACAATCGATTGTTTACTGGCGTGTATGCCAATTCTTCCTCGGCATAACGGGCAATTAGACCACGCGTGGAGAAGCGGTGTCAAACGAGCCGATCAATCGAGGTCAGCCAACAGTCGACCGCAGATAGAGCGGATTTATACAAGATTCATAGCTACAACAGATGACGAACTCTAAACCAATGCATTTACTTCTACATCACGGCATGCGCGTTCGATCATTTGACGCACGCTCCTGCACCCACGATAATGCAACGTGGTATGAGTGTAGACATACGATTGTCTTGGCTTCTTAGACTGACATGCTCGCGCTACGCCGGCACTTTATCGTATGTCACGTGATGACCGTCACGGACAACATAAGATAAGGGAGTCTTGCTACTTTCGCGCAAGTAAATGGAAAAGGCGCGAGGCGCAAGAAGTGAATTCAGCGCCCGCGAGGAAGGCTCGGATGGCTCAACGTATTCGAATTCTGTTCGGCGTATTCGTCGTATTGCACATTGCAGCATGCGGCAGCGGTGGCAGTGGTAGCCCCGGGTCTAAATCAGCAAGTCTGCCGCCTGCGGCCACGCCGGTCTTGTCGCCCGCGGCTGGAGTATATAGTGCCCCGCAAAAGATCACCATCTCCGACTCGACGCCTGGAGCTTCCATCTTCTACACGGTCGACGGCTCAACACCCTCGATCTCATCGACTCCTTTTTCAGCTTCTTCGCCAA
This sequence comes from Occallatibacter sp., assembly GCA_049582405.1. Classification (GTDB taxonomy): domain Bacteria; phylum Acidobacteriota; class Terriglobia; order Terriglobales; family Acidobacteriaceae; genus Telmatobacter. The sequence continues at coordinate 3,236 of JBAUTX010000182.1, forward strand.
TCACGGTTTCTACCACGACCACAGTTCATGCAATCGCAGTTGCATCGGGCTATGTGTCCAGCCCGATAGCCTCCGGCACCTACACAATCAGCACGCCTGGCCCCACGGTCTCCGTATTTCTCACTACGCACGACAAGACGCAGCTTTTTGCAGCCCAGCCGAGCGTAACGTTCGCCTCCACAGCCTTTGACGCAACCACAAACACCGTGGTGGTCGACAGTACGCAGCAGTACCAGACGATAGATGGGTTCGGTGCGGCATTTACCGATTCGGCAGCTTATCTGTTGAATGAGGTGGCACAGAAGAGTCTGCTCTCCGGGATCATGAGCGACCTGTTCACGCGGAGTGGCAGCGGCATTGGCCTGAGCTTCATGCGCATTCCCGTTGGCGCTTCCGATCTGGCGCGTTCGGTGTACTCCTTCGATGACATGCCGGTGGGCCAGACCGACCCGACGCTGCAGAACTTTTCGATTGCACATGATCAGACCGACATCATTCCAATCGTGCTCCAGGCTGTATCGCTCAACCCACAGATGAAGCTGATGGCGACTCCATGGAGCCCACCGGGCTGGATGAAAGATCCTGCATCCATGAGTCCTGTGTCGATGCTGGGCGGCACGCTCTTGATGACCAGCACCAATGAGAGCGCCTTTGCCAATTACCTCGTGAAGTATCTCCAGGCCTATCAGGCAGCGGGAATTCATTTCGACTACTTGACCTTGCAGAACGAGCCGCTGAACATCACATCGGCGTATCCCAGCATGAGCATGAGCGAAGACACGCAGCTGGCTTTGCTGCAGAATTATGTGCTGCCTGCTTTCGCATCAAACAATATGACGACCAAGGTTCTTGTCTACGACCACAACTGGGATACACCCACTTACCCGGAGTTTGTGCTGTCTGGCTTGACTGCGCAGCAACTGCAACTAGTAGCCGGCACGGCCTGGCACGGCTACGCGGGTACGCCTGGGGCCCAGCAGAATGTGCAAAACCAGTTTCCGGGCCTGGGGACGTGGATGACGGAACTCTCAGGCGGAGGCTGGGTTCTGGACCAGTTCACGGCGGATTTTCTTGGAATCACACAGGTGTTGCGAAATTCCGCGAAGGCCTATGTGAAGTGGAGCCTGGCTCTGGACGAGACTCTTGGGCCGAATCTCACGCAGGATGCCGGCCTGGGTGGTTGCAACACCTGCACACCCATTGTCACCGTGAATAGCCAGACTGGAGATGTCACAAAGACCACCGAGTATTACACACTGGGCCAGTACAGCAGGTACGTTCTGCCCGGCGCGGTGCGCATTGAATCCAGCAACACTCCAGCAATTGCGAGCGTCGCGTTCACCAATCCAGATGGATCAACGGTCCTGATCGCTTACAACAGCAGTTCCTCCGGCCAGGCGTTTCAGGTGCAGTGGGGAGGATATGCCTTCACGTACACTCTCCCCGCGGAATCAGCAGCAACCTTCACCTGGAGTGGAACGCAGTCCGGAACAGCGGCGGTAGCTGCGACAAGCCAAATCCAGGGATCCAGCTTCAGCGCCGAGAACGGACTGCAAACCGAGAACACCGCCGATGCCAGCGGCGCATATGATCTCGGCTATCTAACGCCGGGCGCTTATGCCGTGTATACGAATATCGATTTTGGTAATGGAGTAAGCACCGTGCAAGTGCGCACGGCAAGCGGCGGCAACGGAGGCACTGCCAGCTTCTATGTCGACAGCAAGAGCGGCACACCTATTGCCACCGTCGCGCTGCCGGTCACTGGAGGATGGCAAACCTGGCAGACTGTCCCGGCGCCCGTCAGCGATATCGTTGGCGTACATACACTCTACGTGGTATTCAGCGGTGGAGGGACAACCGGCGGCATCGCCAACGTGAACTGGTTTCAATTCCAGTAGGGCGGCTTCGCCTTAGCTCATTTTCCAGGGCGTCTGTGGCACTGGTCCTGTCGAATCGCGGATGATGAGCTGGGGCTCGACGGTGATCTCATCCTGCGGCGGCATTGTATTGTGGATCTGGTTGAGCAGGGTCTGCGTTGCAATTCTGCCGATCTCTTCCAGGGGTTGATTGATGGTAGTCAGTCGGGGCATTGTGAATGCCGCTGCCTTGATGTTGTCGAAGCCGATCACAGAAACATCCTGCGGTACACGCCGGTTGATGTCCTGCAGCGCGC
>JBAUTX010000183.1:0-3093 GCA_049582405.1 Occallatibacter sp.
GAACGAGGAGGCGAACCTGCCCCGCACGCTCGAAAGTGTGCGCTGGGCTGACGAGATCGTGCTGGTCGATTCGGGGTCGAAGGACCGCACCCTTGAGATTGCCCACTCATTTGGCGCCAAGACGGCCTACAACCCCATCAAGGGCCATGGCGAACAGAAGAACGTGGCGCTGGACCTTTGCACGTCGGACTGGATTCTGCTGCTGGACGCCGATGAGGTGCTCACGCCGGAGCTGCAGGCCGAAATCCAGACGCTGCTGCGCGGCACGCCCCAATACGACGCCTACTGGATTCCGCGGCTGAACCTCTACTTTGGCCGCTGGATCCACCACGGCGGCTTCTATCCCGACCACAAGCTGCGGCTCTTCCGGCGCGGCAAGGCCCGGCTGAGCGAGGGCGTGGGCCCGCACTCCACGCCGCAGTTCACGGGGCCGCGCGGCAAGCTGCGGCATGACATGCTCCACTACGCCTACCCCACACTGGCCGTCTACCTGGAGCACATGAACCGCTACAGCAACGAGATTGCCCAGTTGCTCTACCAGCGCGGGCGCACCAGCCGGTCGATGCCGGCGCTGGTGTGGAACGCAATCCTGAACCCGGCAGCAACCTTCCTCTACAACTACTTTTTCCGGCTCGGCTTTCTGGATGGTCGCGAGGGGCTGCTGCTCCACCTGAACCACTCGGTCTACATCCACTGGAAGTTCATCAAGGCGTGGTGGCTCTGGCGCACCGAGACGCAGAAGTAAGCCAGCCCGATTTCGTCAACGGCCCTCAGATGTGGCAGCTCGCGAGGCCGCGCTTTTCCAGGTAGCGCTGGTGATACTCCTCGGCACGCCAGAAGGTCTGCGCCGGTTCCACCTTCGTGACGATGCGCTTGGGCTTGTAGCGGCCGTCGGCCGTAAGCTGCTCGATCTTGGCGCGGGCTGCGGCCTCCTGCTCGGGTGAGTGGAAGAAGATGGCGGAGCGATATTGCGTACCCCAGTCCGGCCCCTGGCGATTCAGGGTCGTGGGATCGTGCAGCGAGAAAAACGCGTCAAGCAACTGCACGAAGCTGATCTTTTCGGGGTCAAAGTCCAGCTCGACCACCTCAGCGTGGCCGGTCTGGTCTGTGCAAACATCCCGGTAGGTGGGCTGTTCCAGAGCCCCGCCCTCATAGCCAACAGCCGTGGCCGTCACGCCCGGCAGGGCGGCAAAAGCCGCCTCCACGCCCCAGAAACATCCTGCGCCAAAAGTCGCCTTTTCCATCGTCATCCCCTGTTCAGATGCGCGCCGGACGCAATCGGTGACACGATCTGCGGGCCGCACCGCTCTCAGCCGCGTTTCTTGCCACCGGGTCGTGGTCCGCTGCGCTTAAAACCGGGCCCCGAAGACTTGCCCTTGAACCCGGATTTCGGCTTCGAGAACCCTCCTGCCTTTGCGCCAAAAGCAGGCTTCGAACGGCCCGCTGAAGGCGGCTTGCCCGGTTTGCTGCTGGGGCGTGCGCCGCCTGCGCGCGGCTTGCCGCTGCTGGTGGTGAAGGGCCGCGCCAGGTCCGAACGGCCCCTGCTCGATGTGCCTCTGCCGGCCGGTCCCTCCCCTGTACGCCCTGTCTTGGGGCGCCCGGTGCTCGCCCGGCCCACGCCGGGACGCCCAGACTCCGGCTGCTCAAAGCGCCGGGGACGTTCCGACGGCCCGCGATCCTTTCCGGACCTTTCAAATCTGGGTCTGTCAGACTTTGCCTTATCAAAGGCCGGCCGTTCCGGACGCCGCATGCCCGGGCGCTCCGGCTCTACGGACTCGATGTGGAGACGGGGTGGCCGCTGAGGAGCAACATCCCGGTCGCGTGGGGAAAACTCGCGGCGCGGCGCGGCCGGGCGGTTCCCAGGGCGGCTCCCGGCCTGGCCCTCCACGCGGCCCGACGGGCGATTGAATGCCGGGCGTTCTCCAGACGGCTTCTTCCAGGCGGGTTTGCCCGCGCCCGGTCTGGGTGCAAATCCACGGCTCTCGCCCGCGTCTTTCTTCCATCCGGGACGCGCCCCTGGCCGCCCCTGTGTCCGTTCCGGCGGCCTTCCCGCGCGGTCCTCTTTCTTCCAGGCAGGCCGAGGCGAACCGTACGCTGGGCCGCGCTCTGCACCACGACCGGGCCCACGCTCAGGCCCGCGACCTGCAGCGGGCCGAAACTCCTCACCCGCCGGCCGTGCCGGCCGGAACGGCTTTTCCGCGCCAAAGCTCTTCCTCGGTCGAAAATCACCCCCGCGGCCCGGAGCGGCAGTCCGGTCCTCATACGGCCGCGCCGTCTTTGGCCGGCTGGGACGATCCTGACCATACCGAACCGGCTTCGCGCCCCGCGCACCACCCCGCGCTGCGGGCCGCGCAGGCCGCTGTTCGGCTGGACGGCCTGCCTCTTTGGGCAGCAGTTTGGCGGTCTTGAACTTGCGCGGCTTCAGCTTGCCCTCGGCGGCCAGGCGAAGAGCGGCGACTTCCTCGGCATCCAGCTCGCGCAGTTTGCCGGGCTCCACGTCGAGCACCAGCGGACCGTAGCCGACGCGGCGAATCTTCTCCACGTGGTGGCCGATCTCCTCAAACATCTTGCGCAGCTCGCGGTTGCGCCCTTCGATGAGCACCACCTCGAACCAGGGGTTCTCGCCCTGGCGCACCTGCCAGACGCGTGCCGGCGCGGTGTGGACCTTGCCCTCACCGGGCTTGCCGCGTTCGATGGACACGCCCGTGCGCAGGCGCTCCAGATCCTCCTCGGCGGGCTGTCCCGCCACTTTCACGAGATAGGTCTTTTCCACGCCGGAGGCAGCCCGCGTCAGGCCATTGGCCAGTTCGCCGTCATTGGTCACCACCAGCAGGCCTTCGCTCAGATAGTCCAGGCGGCCCACCGGGTACAGGCGCTCGCCCATCTTGGCGAAGAATTGCATCACCGTCGGACGGCCCTCGGGGTCGCTCACCGTGGTTACATAGCCTTTCGGCTTGTTGAGCATGAAATAACGCAGCCGCTCGGCGCCCTGCAGCAGCTTGCCGTCGACGCGGATGTGGTCTCGCGCCGGATCGGCCTTGGTGCCCAGCGCAGTAACCACCTGGCCGTTGACCTGCACGCGGCCCTCGGTGA
>JBAUTX010000184.1:0-3187 GCA_049582405.1 Occallatibacter sp.
GTCGGAGTAGAGCTTGCGCGTCTCCATCGCCAGTGAGGCCAGACGTACGCCCTGTGCAAGCGCTGCCGATTCTTCCTGCGCATTGGGCGCCTGGCCCACGAGTGCCGCATGCAGGATGCCCTGCGACCCGCCGGACGGCGAGGAGATCTCCTTGCCAATCACGCGCAGTCCCGTTCGCCGCACCGGCGGCTTTCCATACCGCGTGCCATCTGCCAGCTCGCACCAGCAGGAAGCGCCACGCAGCATGAACGACACCATCTCCATGATGTGATCGAGAATCTCGCCCAGCGGCCGCGAACTGTTGATATCTTCCAGAATCCGGCTGCGCCACTGCTCCAGTTGCACCAGCCGCCGCTCCTGTGCGCCTTCCGCCTCAATGCGCGCCCTGATGGCCGCAGTCTGCTGGCGCACCTTTCTGCGCAGGGTCCAACCCCAGATGGCCACAATCAGCACAATCACGGCCAGCAACTCCACGATCCGCACCAGATTGTGTGCCGTCGACCATGGAGGGCCCTCAACCACCTTCAGATCGTCTGACGAACGCAGCAGGATGTTGAAAGGCGCACGTGAGTCGAATGAGTTGGAGCTTGTCATGAAGCAGACGCCAGTCACGCGTACGCGCGAACCCGCCTGCATCTGCTTCAGTGGCGCCAGTGGCGCCAGGTTTGCTGCTTCCGCCGGAGGATGCGCATAGATCGCCGAGAACAGATTGCCATTCGCGGCGAACACGTACTCATCCTGGCTGGCTCCCCGGACCTGCGCCACCAGCTCTCCCTCAATCGAAACCAGATCAAACAGATTGCGGCTGCTGGAAAGCGTGTCCCACGTGCTCGCTTTCGGCTCAACGGGCTCAGACTCACCCAGGTCGCGCACCTGCGCGCCCGTGAGCGCAAGGAAGCCGTCGTGCACATCCGGAAATCCCGTGGCATCCGCCAGATTGCCCACCTTCAGCGGAGCCATCGACGACGTCATGATCCAGAGGCTCTTCAGTCCGTCCTGCAGCACCACCATGGACCCCGGCTGATAATAAGTGATGGTCCCCTGCACGCGGATGCGCTGGCTCAGGTTGCTCACGTGGTAGGAAGTAAGGATCTTATCCATCGGCGTGAGCGGCAGCGCCCATGGGTTGGAGTCCGCATAGCGCAACACCTTCACATTCGCCATCGACGCTGCATGCAGCACAATTCCCGTCTGCTGCATCTTCCCGTCAAATCGTCCGGACACCGCACCCGTCACGGCGACCTGTGCATCCAGCAGGCTTTCCATCAGGTCAGGATTGTCCACGTCCACCGTGACCCCGATTTCGCCGCCTTCCACATGCAGATCGAGCAAGGTGCTCTGCACGCCGGCACTCTCAATCGTCTCGGCATCGCGCACCACGCCGAAGACTTCCACCAGCCGCGCATCCAGGTCGGTCCGCATGAGCGCGTCAAACGATGCTTCCATGGGCGGAGGCAGTGGGCCCTGGTCCACCCGCGTCACGCTTTCCGCTACGACACTCGGTCTGAAACCACCTTGTGTCTTGCCTCTGACCTCGACGATATCGCCCGGCAACAGTTGCACGCCGGCAGGCGACTGGACAAACACCGCCTCGTCGCCGCTTTGCACATACAGCATCTGTTCGTAACCGCGAAAGTAGGTGACGGTCCCCTCGATTGCTACAGGCAGTCCCTCACTTGCCTCTGCATTGCTCAGGCTACGAATCGCGCGGATGGTTGTCAGGGTGCGGACCGGAGGCGCCCCGGCGGCAGGAAGCAGCGCAGCAAGGAGCAGCCACACGAGAGACAACTCTCGTGCGGTCAGGTACAAGACCGGTGCTGCATGGCGCAGCCCAGTTCCCCCTGCCGTGCGCATCACATTTACCCTCTTCCCCTGGCAACTTGCTGCCAAAATCCTGTAAGCCATCCCCCATCAGCGACATACAGCGACTTTTTATACACCCTATAACTCGGCCTATCTTACTATTAAGAACATCTCATCATTTACATCTTTCAGGGCAGAACCCCCTTCTTGGAATCCTCCAAAAGTTTTGACTTTTGGTTACCAAAGCCTTATCTATCTGTCTCTGGGCGATGATGGCCTCAGCTGGGATACACTCTTCCCGCAGGGAGAGCCCCTAATCATGTCGAATCGAGAGCGCCTTACAGCTACTCAGACCACCTTCCCCGCCAGTGGTAATCAGGCCCAACCTACCCGCAACATTCGCGTCCTCGGCGTACCGCTCGACATGGGCGCCAGCCGGCGCGGCGTCGATATGGGCCCCTCAGCCATGCGCGTCGCTGGACTCGAGGCGCGGCTCGAAGCCCTCGGCCACCACGTCGTCGACGGCGGCAACATCCGCGTCGAAGTCGCTGAAACCCTCGGCTTTGGCGACCGCAAGGCCCGCTACCTCAAGGAGATTGCCGAGACCTGCACCCGCACTGCGGAGTCCGTCGTCCAGACGCTGGAAGAAGGGCTCACGCCGCTCATCCTTGGCGGCGACCACTCCGTCGCGATCGGCTCCATCTCCGGCGTGTCTGAATTCTACCGCCGCAGCAACCACAAAATCGGCGTTCTCTGGATTGACGCCCACTCCGACATCAACACGCCGGAGACCTCGCCCTCCGGCAACGTCCACGGAATGCCGTTGGCCGCACTGCTCGGCCTCGGCCCCGAGCCGCTTACACACATCTTCGGCTACGCACCCAAGATCCTGCCGGAAAACACCGTCCTCATCGGCGTGCGCGACATTGACGCCGCCGAGCGCGAGAACATCCGCCGCGCCGGACTCACCGAGGTCTACACCATGCGCGACATCGACGAGCGCGGCATGCGCGCCGTGATGGAAGAGGCCCTGCGCGCCGCCGGACGCGGCACCGCCGGCTACCACGTCTCGCTCGATATGGACTGGATCGACCCCGAAGACGCCCCCGGCGTCGGCACCCCCGTCCGCGGCGGCGCCACCTACCGCGAGGCCCACCTCGCCATGGAAATCATCGCCGACCATGGCCGCATGGTCAGCTTCGAATTGGTCGAGGTCAACCCCGTCATCGACGAGCACAACCGCACCGCCGACCTCGCCGTCGAACTCGCCTGCTCCGCCTTCGGCAAAAAGATCCTGTGAGGGGTTCTACACTGGTGGGTTGCGATCTTATTTTTTGAAAGTGACCATCTGATCCTTCATGGCAAAAAAACTCCGCGTAGGTAT
>JBAUTX010000185.1:0-3829 GCA_049582405.1 Occallatibacter sp.
TTGTCATAATAGATGAACCCCGGGCGAACCTTCGCGAAGAGGCCCCAGCTCTTTGCCTGCTGTCCGAACTTGGCGCCGATTAACCCTTGCAGTGTTGGGTTGCCTCCTCCGTCGCCTGAGAGATAGCTGACCTCGGAATCGAAGTACACGTGCTCCAGCACACGGAATCCATAGGGAAATCCGATGCCTGGGTGATTTTCCCGGCAGTTTGTGCAGTCTCTCTTCAATCCCGGAAGATTTACATTCACAAAGTTGATCCCGACACTTCTGCGATTCTTCCTCCAGGAATTATCGCCACTGGGCAAGCCGACCGGCGTTGGCGCTGTGTGGATGAAGCGCCTCTCTCCATAAGCCCGGTCCCACGGTGCCACGCCATTGAACAAGGCTGCGAAGTTGCGAGTTGGTTCAAGTGCGCTGCGCAATATCACACCTGCAAGATGATTGTGCTCGGCAGCTTTGCCGACAATATACTTGTCGATCGCGTCCTCCATCATCACCCATCCGATGCCTGCAATCGGCGTCAAAATCCAATCCGACAGCCCCGTGTTATTGGTGGGGGGCGGATAGTTTGGGTTTTTCATACATTTTGGCGTGTCACCACAGCCTGGGACGTAATCCCACCCGCCTGCGTTTCCAATGCTTGTTTCGCTCAGTGGTCCGATCTTCCATTGCACTTCGAATGCGGTTGCCCAAGCCATTGCCTTCATACGACTCGTCCAGTATTGAGGGTCCTTGCCAATGACCCGCGTGCTGCCGACGGGACTGTTTTGCAGAAAGATCCACCCAGCAATAGCACCCTGCATCGGATGCGCGATGTCATTGACGAGGAAATTGTCGCCATCTCCCCAGCGCTTCAGATCATAGCCCTGGAATGAAACCATCCAATCGTGAAAAAAGGGACCATGTGCTAACTGGCCACGCAGCGCCGGATCCTGTGCGAGCCGGAAGGAGTGTTCCACCATGAGATATTCAAATTCCTGCCGCAGTGCCTTTCTGAGTTGAAAGCGTGGTTCAGGTGCAGAGGGAAGTGCAATGTAGATATCGGCGAGCGCCGGCGAAATTTCCAAATCCGGTGCGATTTCCGTCGGGTCAATCATGCTGGCAGAGGTTGTGAGAGAGGACCGCACTGGGAAATCAGGTGTGCCCAATTCAACCAAGGCCCTGATGCCTACAGGGCGGGCCAATGGCCCAGGGTCGTCGAGGCTTGCAGTTTCCATCCCGGCAGCTTGCGCGTGCGCCGATACCGCATTCAGGGCAGTGCAGATAGGGGCTACAGCAAAGAAAACAAAAAGCCACCAATGCCTCGCTCCGAGAGGCATCTTCTCTCGAACAGCATTCTGTATGCCGCCTGCGGCGATTCTCACTGCGTCACCAGAAAACATGAACAATGCCAACGAGGCCACCCCATCACGCTACATGACGGTTTCTCTTGCTACCTCCTACAGAGTAGGTAGGTCTAGTGCGTTTAGACACTGCAAAAAGTGCCAGTAACCAGCGAAAAGGGTGGACCCATATCTGCAGGTGTGCCGACTCATCCGGCTGCCCTTTAACGGCTCCATTCCAAATCCTTCAAAAGAACGCTCAGCAGCGATTAGAGGCATAGAGTCACGACCTGCCCAAGTTCTACCTGCGGGCAGGGTGTGATCAGGATGCAATGCTTTGTTGCGCATTCGTTCCTGCAGAGACCTAGCAACCTTCATCGTTGTTCATGATGACTCTTCTGCCGATGCGTTGAGGACCATGGCCGGTGCAGCCGCGTGCGTGATCCCGCTCGGACAAGTACGGGGCACGGGGCACGCCGGTATGCCTGACGAAGGTTTGATCGGCTCGTCCTGGTCAAAAAGGAATCCAATTGGGGACCGGGGACAAGGGGCACCGCAAGGTGTTTGAGCGTCTTTCCAAAGCCGTAACTGACCAAGACTATGAATGTTGCTAGTAGAACTGCGAAGCCCGGTGGCCTACAACATACTTGATCCTTCTTTGATGTCTCAGGCAGAGAGAGCCGAGAAGGGGAGTGTACTCATGGCATTGCGACTTGTGTGTCAAAGAAGACTAGCCCATTGGCGGATCAGGCCCTTTCACGAAGCCTTGTGTCTGAGCGTTTCACTGCTTTGTTTCGGTGGCTGCGAAAAGAAGGAAGCTGCTCCTCCCCCAAGCCCTCCGTCCGTTAAGGTCGTGGATGTGATTCAGCAGGACGTCCCTGTTTACATGGAGTGGGTCGCTCAGCTGAATGGAGATACGAACGCGGAGATTGTGCCCAAGGTCCAGGGATACTTGTTGAAGCAGAATTACAAAGAGGGATTCCTGGTCGCGAAGGGGCAGCTTCTCTTTGAGATCGATGCACGGCCATTTGAAGCCGCCTTGGACCAAGCGATGGCGCAAGTGGCAGTCGCAAAGGCGGGGTTGTCAAAAGCGGAAACAGACCGGGCTCGCGATACGCCCCTGGCGGCGCAGAGTGCAATTCCCCAGAAGCAGCTGGATAACGATATCGCCGCTGAAGCAGCCGCAAAGGCGCAAGTCGATGCTGCGAACGCCATGCTTGAGCAAGCAAAACTGAATCTTGAGTGGACAAAAGTGTACTCGCCCATCGACGGCGTTGCTGGTGTCGCGACTGCACAGGTCGGGGACCTGGTTGGACCCACCACCAAGATGACGACGGTCTCGAAGGTAAATCCGATCCGTGCATACTTTTCAATCAGCGAGAACGCATATCTGCAAAGTGCGGCAAGAATCTCTTCTGTAATCGGTGGCACGGCCAAAGGTGGCGCGTTGCCAGTTGAATACATCCAGGCAAATGAGGTTCCTTATCCCAGTATGGGGCGCATCATCCTCGTAAATCGCGAGGTGAGCTCACAGACAGGAACCATTCAGTTTGCAGCGGAATTCCCGAATTCTCAGACCATTCTGCGCCCGGGCGGATTCGGACGTGTGCGCATCAAGACAGGCGAGAACAAGGGCGCTCTTCTTATTCCGCAAGCAGCGGTCATTGAGGTTCAGTCTGCCTATCAGGTTGTTGTGGTTGGTCCTGACAACAAGGTGAGCTTCCGGCCGGTACAGGTGGGCGAGCGAGTCGGCAACAACTGGGTCATCACTGAGGGCCTGAAAATGGGCGAAAAGGTGGTTGCTGAGGGATTCCAAAGAGTACGCGACGGCATGACCGTCAATACCGAGCCGTTTGTGCAGAAATCAATTGCTGAGGGCAGGTAACCGTGTCCAAGTTCTTCATCAATCGGCCAATCGTTGCGATGGTCATCTCCATTCTGATGGTCATCGCAGGAATCGTAGCGATGCTCGGCCTTCCGACGGCACAATTTCCAAAGATCGCACCACCGGAGATTCAGGTTCAAACGACCTATATCGGCGCCGATGCAGAGACCGTTGCACAATCCGTCGCAACGCCCATCGAGCAGCAGATGGCCGGCGTGGACAATATGCAGTACATGTACTCACTGAACGGCAGTGATGGAACATTGAAGCTGACTGTCAACTTTGATATCGCGACGGAAACGAACACAGACCAGATCCTGTCGCAAATGCGGACGAATCAGGCAAATTCCCAACTTCCAAGTTCTGTCGTTCAATACGGAGTCACAGTTCAAAAATCGACTGCTACGCCGCTGATGCTGGTTGCGCTCTATTCTCCTCAGAATCTCTATGACAATATCTTTCTTGCGAACTACGGCATTATCAATATCAATGATGCTCTGACTCGTGTTCCCGGAGTGGCATCGGTCACGGTATTCGGTGCAGGCCAATATGCGATGCGGTGCTGGGTCAACCCTGACAAATTGGCAAGCCTGGCAGTCACAGTTCCTGAAATCGTGAATGC
>JBAUTX010000186.1:0-7879 GCA_049582405.1 Occallatibacter sp.
GCCCTTCTCACTCCACACCAGCCGCCAGATCATGCGCATGCTTGGCCACGGCGACGATCGCTGGCGCAAGTATCTGTTCTATTAAACGAAGCACACGTTCCGGTGCCGCTTCTCGCCCTCTCGCGTCCTTCTTGCCGGGTTAGCGGTGCTGGCGCTTTTCGCGCCCGATCAGCAGCATCATCCGCAGATTGATCCAGAAGAAGCGCCAAAGCTGCCACGGCACAAAGGTCCGCATAAACAGTGTGAAGCGTGTCGGCTGTGTTGCATACACATTGGTATTGATCTCGCTCACCTCTGCACCGTCCTTTCTCTTCTCATGCATGGCCCTGGGTCGCCCGCTCACTCGGGAATCAGTGACCATCCGAAGCGCAGTCGGGCCTTATAGAGAAACATGTAGTGCAGGATGACCTTGATCCAGTGTCCCGCCAGCCCAATCTCCCCGGTTGTGTACTTCAAGTCGCGGCCGTATTTCGGATAGCGCTCAAAGTCCGGCACAATCGGAAACACGGTCATCGACGCCGCCGTTCCCTTCAGCAGGCTCGCACCTGAAGAGGCCACACAAGCGGCTCCCAGCTCCGCCATCGATGCTCCATGCAGTGGCCGCTCAATGCCAAGCACCTTGTCGGCAATGCTGCGCGCCACCACGCGGCCCGTCGTGGCGGAGGGCATCCCCGTGCGCGGGGCCGTCGCAAAAATTGGCGTGCCCTTGGCGCTCAAGTGCGGGCGCGAGATTGGGTGCGGCGGCGCAAAGGCAATACCCGCCGCAAAGATGTTTGGAAAAGCTGCGCTCTGGTACGTCTTCGGCCAGTCAGCCGCCTTCCACTGCTCATAGGGCTTTTGCGTGTAATCGGCGTCCACGCGCATAAATCCGTTCGGCGCAAACATCTTCGGTGTAATGTCCTGGCCCCCGCGATCAAACGCTTTCAGCCCGACTCCCGAAAACGGAGGCAGCAGCATCGCCATGTCGAAGGTCAGTTCATGTTCGGTTCCGTCCAGCGTCTCGTAGATGATCTTGCCCGGCTCCACCCTGCGCACATGCGCCCGCGTAATCGACCAGATGTCGCGCTCGGCCATCACCGACTCGGTAAAAATATTCGTCGGCGTGATGTAGCCATTGCGCCGTATGAACGCGCCATCCATCCCAAAGTCGCCCAGCTCATACTCGTTCGTCAGGAAGATGACTTCAGCCTTGTCGCGCACCCCGTGCCGCCGCAGCTCGAACTCCAGGTTCACAACGTACTCGAACGCCGCGCCCTGGCAGGTGCACTGTCCATGTCCGGTGCCAACCACAAAGCGGCAATGGTCGCCGCGCTTCATGCGCTCCACCAGCTCAAGAAACTGCTTTGCTGCCCTCTTTGCATGGTCCGGCGTACACACTGAGGCGGAATTCTTCTCCGGTCCCAGCCCTTCGGTAGCGTCAAAGTTCAACTTCGGGCCGGTCGCATTCACAAGGTAGGAATAGTTGACCCGACTGCGCTGTCCCGGCGTCCCAGGAAGCGTGCTCTCCACCACGACAAAGGGCCCCGCTGAGGTGGCGTCCCCCTCTGGATAGATCTCGACCGCACGCGCCTGCACAAAACGGATGCCCGCACGGCGGTAAATCGGCTCCAATGGCAGGACGACTTCCTGCTCCTCCATCAAGCCCAGTCCCAGCCAGATGTTGGAAGGAATCCAGTTGTAATTCGGTGTCGGCGCCACAACCAGCACTTCGTGCTTCTTGCCGAGCCACTTCCGCAGATAGGAAGCAGCCGTATGACCGGCAACACCCGCGCCCAGAACAACCACTCGACTCACGGCTTTTGCGCCTCCCGCGCTCGGCTCCCGTGTGATCACTCCCCGCTTGGGGCAGAGAGCCCACTCATCGGTTGCGGCCGACAGCGTGCGCGGCGCTTGGGTTCCGGAGGCACTTCCGAAACAGTAGCGGCGATCGTGCGGCCGCCGGCATTCTTAAATCGGCCCGTAGCCTGCGATACGCCCACAACGCCTGTCAAGCAAACCGTGCGGCCTCAGATCATGGGCATATTCGGCTATGACGCCGGACACTTGCGCAATTCCTTTCTCTCATCATCTGAGCGTTCAGGATTTGCCTGCCTTCACAGTCCCCTGTGAACGCACAATCTCAACCGAGCAGGGCGCGTGCAACATGACGGAGAGCGAAACCGATCCCATCAGAAAGCGCATGGCCGCGCCGTATCCATGGGAACCCATCACGATCAGGTCGGCGCCCCAGGTTGACGCCTCCCGCACGATCTCCTCTTTAGCCGACCCCTCAACTACCTGAGTCGTCACTGAAACCAGCGGAGCGCCTTGCCGGATGGTCGCCGCCGCCTCATCCACATTCTCCTGCGCCCGCTTCGTTTCCCGCTCCACGGATTCAAGATGAATGGATCGCCCCATCAGTTGCGTATCCGGATACTCCGGTGTGGGTTGAGCAACGGAAAGCACTTCGACCTGCGTACCGCTGGGCCACGATCTGCGGATGAGTTCCTGAACCGCCGCGTCGCTGCACTCGGAACCATCGACGGGAAGAAGAATCTTCATACACCCCCCACCCGGCCGGGCTGCCTGCTCCCGGACCAATCCGCCCATGATGTTACCCGTATGCATTCGCGCACTGCGGTGACCCAAATCACCACACTGCCCCGCGGGCCGTGCGCTCGTGCTCCGATGTTTTGAACAGCGACCTCTGCTTATTTCGGCTTCGCGGGCTGCTGGCCGGGCTGATTCGGCTGCTTCGGCGTAATGTCCTGCCCCTCGTAGATAATCTTCGAGGTCGAGCCGAACCGCTTGTAATCCGTGTACTTCACCACATCCCGGATGTGCACATCCTCGCCCATGTACCCGTTGCCGCCGGAAAAGTGCAGAATCCCTTCGCCCTTGGTGTAGACCGGGAACCAGTATTTGCCGTCTACCTGCTGCCGCCAGGTCATAAAGGGTGGGTGCAGGTCTTCTTTCCCCTTGCGCGTGTCGTCGGGAACCATGCGGCCATCCACGACAACAATCTGCAGGTCCGTCGCATCCACCCAGATGCGGCCCGAGAGGTAGCGCTTGCCCTTGTCAATCCGCCTGGGACTCACGTCAAACACGTAGCAGTCCACCTCATCGACTTTCTGGCGGCCAGCATAATTGATGGTGTAGTCGGCCACTTTGTCCGTGGTGAGCACAAACGGATAGCCATGCTGGATATCCTGCATATCCGAAGGCGACATCATCACCCTCGTCAGCGAGCTCGCCGGAGCCTCGACAACCCTCTCCGTCCGCCGGCCAGTGGGGTCAAAGATCACATCATCGACCTCGAACCACTCCCCGTCCACCTTGTTGTCATCGTCCAGGGTCTGCACGCGGGCAACACGCCGGTAGGTGTAGTGGTTCAACGCGTCCTGGAACTCGGACTCTTTGGCTGCGAATTTCTTGATAATCTCCTCGGGGGGCGTCGATGGCGGAGTCAGATCCATGTGCCCAAACCCAGCGTCGAGGGGCATCGGCGTAAAGCTGTCCCCATCCTGCCCCGCTGCCGCCAAAGTCATCGCTCCGGCCGCCAGCGCGACCATCCACCAATTGCTTCGCATCTTCACTCTCTCCCCCGGCGGTTTCATCCTGGCGGACCGCGCTCGCACCGCGCCACTCGGTTCATCCTTCCGTAACCTACAACATTAGACGCATATACAAAGCTTCTGGGTGGCCAGACAATTGGGGATTGATACCATCTAACCTCAGAAGTATGCAAATTCCGGCTCTTCGCACATCAAGGCCGGAGAGGGTGAAGAGGCCGGAGATTGATACGGCTCAACTTCTGCGAAGCGGGCAGGGACGACGCCGAGACACGCAATGCGTCTGCCCCCATCCCGCCGGAAAAGGTCAGATCGTCTAAACTTCGGCCTATCGGCTCCAGGAGACGGGCGTAGTGTCCACGCCAGATAGTTACCAACTTCCGGCGCTCTTCCTCACGGCAATTCTGCTGCCAGCCTTTGCGCTGTTTTACGGGCGCTCCCGCGACACAAAAACGCTGCTCTGGCTGCTCGGCTTCCTCTTCGCATTTCTGCGGATGCTGCAAATCTACCCGACCGGGCTCTGGGACTTCTCGGATGCACACCAGCACCCGTGGGTAGCGGCCACGGGTCTGACTTTTGTCCAGATCAGTTCAGGCTTGCTTCTGGCGTCTCTTTCGCCCCTCACCTTCCGCCTCGGCAACAAGCGCATTCCCTACGTCATTCCCTTCACCCTGCCGCTCACGGCCTACGCGTTCCTGCTCTACGGCGTCTACAACGGATCCATGCCCGCGGGTCTGTCGTTTCTGCTCTTCCAGGCCCTCGGCGCCCTCTCGCTCTTCGTCGGCTGCTTCTGGGCCTTTGCCAGGGGCAGCATGCCCACCTGGATCGGCCTCGCCCTCTGCATCGGCATGGGCGGCGCAGCCCTCTGGATCTGCGTACGCGTCGGCGGACCGTGGCCGCTGCTCTTTGTCGAGTGCGCCCTGCACTTTGTCACCGCGCTGCTCGTCTTTTATGTCTTCCGCCGCATCTCACCTGGAACCTTGCTTGCCGGAATTGGCTTCCTCGCCTGGTCGTTGAACTTTAGCGCAATCATGCCCACAGTCAAGGCACACGCGCTTCTGGGCCTCGGCCTCATGCGCGCCAACTCCCTTGGCGCCGTCGCAGCCGCCATGGGCATGATCCTGCTCGCCCTGGAAAACCGGCTCGCACTGGAGAGAACGGCGCAGCTGAGCGAGCAGCGTGCTCGCAAGGAACTGGAGGCCTACACGCGCATCACGCTCTCCCGGCGCCGCCTCGACGACTTTGACCGCCAGGGCACTCAGATCTGCCAGACCATCGTAGAAAACAGCCGATTTGAACACGCAGTGCTGCTGCTCCTCCACGGCTCCAGTCAGTTCCGCATGGCAGGCGTCTTCGGCCTGAATGACTCCACCACAAACGCCCTCGAATCCCTCATCGCGCGCATTCCCGTCGAGGGATTCCTGACCGGCGACTCCACCTCACCCGCGGTCCCCGAGAGCCACTCCTGCAGCCTCAGCCTCCGCCCCTGGCTTGCTCCCGGCGACGATCTCGAGCAACTGCGCTTCACTGATGTCATTGCCGTCCCGCTTCCCGGCCGGGAGCCTGTCGACGGCGCCATCCTGCTCTCAGGCTTGCGCGACCGCGAACAGGCATTACGCCCTGAGGACCTCATCCCCGTCGAGGCGCTTGCCGCACGCCTCCAGTCTGCACGCAGCCAGACCATCATGCTGGAGAAGCTTGTCGACAGCGAAAAATTCGCGAGCCTCGGCCAGCTCGCCAACAACATCACCTGGCAGTTGAACAATCCGCTCACAGTCATCTTCGGCTACGCGTCCATGCTGGAAGCCACGGAGAACCTGGCCCCGCAGGAAAGAAAAGCAATCGAAGCCATCCTCGCCGAATCCCGGAACATCCGCGGCACCCTCGACAGCCTCTCACGCATGGCGCGGAACCAGACCGAAGAGCTTTCCGCCGTCTCCATCACCGAACTGCTCAATGACATCGAGCAGCTCCACCGCTCCGAGTTCTCCCATCGATCCATCGACTTCAGCCTCCGCATCGCCCCCGGTTTGCCCCGCGTTCTCGGCAACCCGCAGCAGATTCGCCAGGCCGTGCTCTACTGCCTCCAGTTCGCCATCGAGGCGGTCGAGGGCCCCGGCGCCGCCAGCGAGCGCTCCGTCCGCGTGGATGCCACCGCCGCCGACGAGATCGTAAAAATCGTCATCGCCCACACCGGACCCGGCTTCCTCCACCCCACGCGCACCCTTGACGCCTTCATCCCCGCCGAAGCCGCTGGAGAAACGGCCGGCCTCGGCCTCAACCTCTGCGCCACCATCCTCCGCGAAAACAGCGGCCGTATCTCCGCCATCAACCTTGACCCCCGCGGCGCCGCTCTCATCCTCGAAATGCAGGCCGCCTGACCGCACATCGATTCTCGCTCCAACCGATGTACACTTGCTCTTCGCGCGTAGCCGTCACACCGCGCATCGCGAGGAACGCTCATGCATCCAGCCCGCCTGCTCTCGTCCATCGCTCTTTTCTTTGCTCTTCTTCCCGCAGCCGCACAGCCGACACCAACCAGGCGCCCCATGACCTTCGAGGACATGATGCAGATGAAGCGCCTCGGCGACACCGCCGTCTCGCCCGACGGCCAGTGGCTCGCCTACTCCGTGACAACCGTGAGCCTCAACCAGAACACCAAAACCACGGAGTGGTGGTTGCAGAAGATCGCAGGCGGCGCGCCCTTCAAGGTCGCGGTCACCCAACCCGGCGATGGCGGCCTCCAGTTCTCTGCCGACGGGCACTTCATCCTCTTCCTCAGCAGCCGCTCCGGCTCCCAGCAGATCTGGCTCGCCGACTTCGACTCCGCCACCGGCGCGACATCGAACGCGAAGAAGCTGACCAGCATCGCCACCGAAGCCGACAGCGCCATCTGGTCGCCCGACGGGCAATCCATCGTCTTCACCTCCGCCGTCTATCCCGACTGCACGCCCATCACCACCACCGACTTCGCCACCGGCGACCGCTGCAACGCTGCGAAAGACAAGGCCGCCGCCGACAGCCCCGTCAAGGCGCAGATCTGGACCCATCTGCTCTACCGCCACTGGGACCACTTCACCGGCGACAAGCGCTCGCATCTCTTCCTCGTCTCCGTCGCAGACGGAACGATGCGCGATCTCACACCCGCCAACCCGCACGACGTGCCACCCTTTTCGCTCGAAGGCGGCGGATGCGGCTGCTCCTTCGCGCCCGACTCCAAAGAGCTGGTCTACACCGACAACCCCGATCCCGTCCCCGCCGTCAGCACCAGCCCCCGCATCTACACCCTCGACCTGACCAACCCCGCGGCCAAACCCGCCCAGATCAGCACCTCCGCCGGCGGCAACTTCAACCCCGCCTACTCGCCCGACGGCAAGTACATCGCCTGGCGCTCGCAGGCCCGCGCCGGCTACGAGAGCGACAAGTTCCGGCTGGTGGTCTATGACCGCGCGGCGAAGACTGCCCGCGATGTTCTCCCCAATTTCGACCGTTGGGTGGATGAGTTTGCCTGGGGGCCTCCGAACGCAAGTGCCATCTACTTCACGTCTGGAGTGCGTGGTGCAGAACTCATCTTTGCTCTTAACGTTATGGATGGAAAACCGAATCCGCTTCCCGCAGTCTTGACCGATGGAGGAGAATACGGCAGTCTTCATCCAATAGGAGATGGCAAAAGCCTCCTTGCGACTCGGATGACGGTCAACGTCCCAAGTGAAATTGTCGCTCTCGATTCAGCATGGGTTGGCCATATGATGTTTTCCGGCGCATACAGCAAGGACATGAAGCCCCTTGCAAACCCGCAGGTGCTTAAGGAGCGCGCAATCACTCACCTCAACGACGCTCTCCTCGCCCAGCTTGACCTCTCCCCAATGGAGCCTTTCTGGTTCACCGCGCAGGACGGCACGAAGGTCGAAGGCTTCCTCGTCAAGCCACCGCACTTCGATCCCGCGAAGAAATACCCCGTCAAGTTCCTCATTCACGGCGGGCCCCAGGGCGCATGGGACGAATCCTGGTCCTACCGCTGGAACCCCGAGCTCTTCGCCGCCAACGGCTATGTCGCCGTCATGGTCAATCCCCGCGGCTCCACCGGCTACGGCCAGGCCTTCGTCGACGGCGTCAACGGCGACTGGGGCGGCAAGCCTTTCACTGACCTGATGACCGGCCTCGACTACGCCGAGCAGCACTACCCCTTCATCGACAAGTCCCGCGAGTGCGCCCTCGGCGCCAGCTACGGCGGCTACATGGCCAACTGGATCCTTGGCCACACCGACCGCTTCAAATGCATCGTCTCCCACGACGGCATGTTCAACGCCGAGTCCGCCTTTGGCAGC
>JBAUTX010000187.1:0-4195 GCA_049582405.1 Occallatibacter sp.
ACCTCCAGCTCGCTCGGCGATATGCCACGCGCCGCCAGGCACTTCTTCGCCGCCTCCGTGCACATGTCGCTCGTGCCCTGCCCCTTGGCCAGCACGTGCCGCTCACGGATACCCGTCCGCTCCAGAATCCACTGGTCGTTGGTATCCACCATCTTTTCAAGATCTTGATTGGTCAGAACTTGGGGAGGAACGTAGGTTCCGAGCGCGGTAATCTTGGCGCGCCGGCCCACCACAGGACGCACGGTGAGGCTCAAGGCAATTCTCCTTGCGGCAGGGTCGCGCGAAACAGGTTCCGGCGAGCCGCACTTGCCGCTGTCTGATCATTGGGCTGCCGGGCAGCCGCCTTGCACAAGCGCCGGGCGAAAGGGCAAGCGCCACGGGCACCAAAAAAGTACCGGGTTGCCTACTGCGCCCGTACTAGCCCGTTACCGTTGCTTCCTTCCGGACCTGGCGGGGTTGGCGGGATTACGTCGCGTAGGACCCGGCACTAAGGATTTTAGCATCTGCAGACGGACTCTGCTTCCGCCGCGTCGGTCGCCGTCATGCCTGTCCCTCAAGCGCTCAGCCACACTTCCCGGTAAAATGGAAAAGTGAAGAAATTATCCCCACCCACGGCGCCCACCGTGGGCTTTGTTTCGCTTGGCTGCCCCAAAAACCTCGTCGATTCCGAGGTGATGATGGGCATGCTGAACCATGCAGGAGCCCTTTTGACGGCGAAGCCCGAAGAGGCCGAAATCCTCGTTGTCAACACGTGCAGCTTTATCGACACAGCCAAGCAGGAGTCGGTTGACGCCATTCTTGAAATGTCGCGGCTCAAGACAGAGGGCCGCGCGCGAAAGTTGATCGTAGCAGGCTGTCTGGTCGAGCGTTATCGCGATGAGATCCAAAAGAACATTCCTGAAGTCGATGCCGTAATCGGCACGGGCGAGTTGGACTCCATTCTGGCCGCTGCGGGCATCGCTGCTCCTTCGGCCGCCGAACCTTCTCCCTTCACAATCCTGACCACTGGGGTCGGGAGGCAATCCGGGCAGGAAGCAATGGCGGCCACGCACAAGCAGGCGCGGGCCGAAGGCAACCATCGCGAGCAGCAGGGGCGGTTCCGGCGCGATGCCTGGCAGGGCGCGGCGCACATGCTACCCACGTATCTCTACGACGAAACCACACCGCGGCTGCTGTCGACCGGGCACATATCGGCCTACATCAAGATTGCGGAGGGTTGCGACCACCCGTGCAGCTTCTGCGTCATTCCAAACCTCCGCGGCAAGTTCCGCTCGCGGCGCTTTGAGAGCGTACTGGCCGAGGCGCAGCAGCTCGTAGCCCGCGGCGTCCAGGAGATTACGCTCATCGGCCAGGACACGACCTGCTACGGTGAGGACCTGGGTCTGAAGGATGGCTTGGCGACGCTGCTCGACGCACTGGCACGAATTGAAGGCCTGCGCTGGCTGCGCTTCCTGTACGCCTATCCAAATCGCATCACAGGCAAGTTGCTGGAAACGATCGCGAAGCACGACAACATCTGCAAGTACCTCGATGTGCCTCTGCAGCACGCCTCGCCGGATGTGCTGAAGCGCATGAGGCGCGGCGCGGGAGCGGATATCTTCCTGAAGACGCTAGAAAAGGTGCGGACGGCAGTCCCTGGAATTGCACTCCGCACGAGCTTCATCGTTGGCTTCCCGGGAGAGTCGCCACGCGATTTTGAGATCCTGGAGGAGTTTATTGCCGAAGCAAAGTTCGACTGGCTCGGCGTCTTCAACTACTCCGACGAAGAGGGCTCCGGCGCGCACTCTCTCGATGCCAAGGTGCCGAAGCGCACCATTGAAGCACGCAAGCGGCGCCTCATGAAGCTGCAGCAGTCCATCAGCAGGCGCGCCAAGCAACAATGGGTGGGCCGGGAAGTCCTGTTGCTGGCCGAGGGCGAAAGCGAGGAGACACCGCTCCTGTGGGAAGGGCGTACGCAATTCCACGCGCCGGAGATCGACGGCAAGGTCTACATCAATGACTTTGGCGACCTGGATACGCTGATACCGGGCCACTTCTACCGCGCGGAGATCACGGAGGCGCATGACTACGATGTCGTAGCTCGTGTCGTTTCGCCTGCGCGCTAGACTAAGACACACAGGTTGGAGATCGACCGATGGCCGTAAAAAAGAAATCTGCAAAGGTACTCCGCTGCCCTACCTGCGGCACGCTGGTCCAGCCTAAGGATGAGGAATTTCCATTCTGCAGCGACCGCTGCCGCAAGATCGACCTCGGCAAATGGGCCATGGGCGTCTACAAGATCAGTTCGCCGGTACTGGATCCCGAGGTGCTGGAAGATCTGGGCGGGTTGAGCGGCGGGCAAAACAAGGGCTCCAACCATGACTGACACAACTTCTGCCATCGCAGTACCTGCTCATAAGACGCTCTGGGCCTGGACTGTGGCGACTTTCTTTGGCGCAGGACTCGGCAAACCCGGTCCGGGGACATGGGGCTCAGTGGCTGCGGTCCTGTTGTGGGCAGGGTATGGCGCGCTCCTTCATCCCTCGCAGCATCGGATGCTTCTGGTGTTGTGTGGCGGCATCATCCTCTCAATTGCCCTGGGGGTACCCGCAGCCACCCGCGCTGCACGCGAATCCGGACGAAAAGATCCTGGTTTTGTGGTGATTGATGAGGTCGCGGGCCAGTGGATTGCACTGCTCGGCAGTCCGGTCGACTGGCGCCATGCAGGAATTGCGCTGGTCCTCTTCCGGCTGTTTGACATTACGAAGCCATTCCCGGCGCGGCAGTTGGAACGGTTGCCGGAGGGTTGGGGCATTGTTTTCGATGATGTAGCCGCCGGGCTGTATGCTTTGGGTGTAGCATCCTTGTTACGCATTTGGATCTGACTTCCGTCATGCCTCGCACTCGGTCCCAATCCGCGCCGGAAACCACGCACGCTGTTCCGCGCATTGATGACATTGTTCCTGCGGCTGCTCTGCCGCTCGGTGAGATTGAGCTCATCGGGGAGGCGCTTGGCCCCGATGCCTCTGGACCGCCGACGGTTTTTGTCGGGTCCCATGCGGCCCCCGTGACGATGTGCCGGTATCAACGCTTGGCTCTGCGCGTGCCAGAAGAGGCCAGTTCGGGCCTCGTGGAAGTGCGCTCTGCCGGAGGGGTCAGCAACGCAGCGCCGCTGCGCATCGCGCGCGAACTTTCCAACGGACTTCATCCTGTCACCAGTCCAGCGGTCAGCCGGTCAGGCATGATTTATGCAACCATTTCCGGTCCACGCGGGAAACAGACGCCCGTCTCCGTGGTGCGTGTGAGTCCGGATGGCCGCGGGACGCCGTTTGTCACCGGCATCCTGAACGCGACGGGACTGGCCTTCAGCCCGGATGGTGATCTGTATGTCACGTCACGCGCTGAGGGCAATGTGTACCGCGTCGACGGAGCCGGCGAACCCAGCCTCTACGCAGAAGGGATGGGCATTGCGACAGGTGCCGCCTTTGACGCAGAGGGCAACCTGTTTGTTGGGGACCGAAGCGGTACCATTTTCAAGATTGATCCGCAACGGCGCATTTTTGTCTATGCCACGCTTGAGCCCAGTGTCTCTGCCTATCACCTGGCTGCTGGCGCAGATGGCATACTGTTTGTCACCGGTCCCTCTCTCAGTTCCAATGAAGCGGTCTGGGCAATCAACACCCACGGTGAAGCACGCGCCTGGTTCCGCGGGCTTGGCCGTCCCCAGGGCCTTGCCCTGTCGCGGGAAGGCGATGTCTACGTGACTGCCTGCCTCCACGGACGCCGCGGAGTGGTGCGAGTAACGCCATCGGGCCATGCCAGTCTGGTGCTCAGCGGCATCGATCTTGTAGGTGTGGCCTTCTCACCGCTCGGGACCACCATACTGGCAACAAATGACGCCGTGTATGATGTGGACCTCGGCGTGGAAGGAATCAGCCTTTTTTAGGCCTGACCAACGCGGAGATTGAAACCAGGAAATACGCTGAGCAGAGGCAGCGCGCCCAACCTGCGCATCCAGGTTAGCCAAATCCAGTGAGCTACGGAGCCCCGATGAGCATTGCACCGACGCCCCCGGCCCCATACTACGCAGTGATTTTCACGTCGACGCGGACCAAAGCAGATCAGGGATACGAAGCCATGGCCGCCGCCATGGCGAACTTGGCGGCGCAACAGCCGGGATTTCTCGGAATGGAGTCGGCACGTGACTCCATCGGCA
>JBAUTX010000188.1:0-6761 GCA_049582405.1 Occallatibacter sp.
GCTTCAATCAGTTCGGCGGGCCTCAGGAAACTGCCCACATGGTCAGCGCGTTGGGGAACAGGCATGCTCAACTCCTTCTTGGAATGAATGGCGGAACTCTAAACCCGTTGAACGAATCACAGCAGAATCGTGCGCAGCGTTCGTGCGCCTTCCTGCAGCGCCGGCAAACAGCGGCGGATCAGTGTGTCATAGTCGATGCGCGAAACATGGGTACCCACGTTGATGGCCGCAACCACACGATTGCTTCGCGTCACCACAGGCACTGCAATCGATCGCAGGCCGGCTTCCAGCTCTTCGTCCACGACGGCATAGCCATCTTTACGGACATTCAGGATGACCTTCTTCAAGGGCGCAACACGAGTGATGGTCTTTGGCGTGTACGCCTTGAGCTTCACATTGCGCAGGTACGTCTGCAACTCCGCATCGGTCAGGCCTGCGAGCAGCACACGTCCCATCGACGTGCAGCATGCGGGCAGGCGGCTCCCGACGGAAAGGCCTGCCGCCAGCACGCGGCTCGCCGCCGACCGAGCCACGTACACAATCTGATCGCCGTCCAGCATGCTCATCGAGGACGACTCATGAAGCTGCTCGGTGATGCGTTCCAGCACGGGCCGCGCAGCTTCCACGACCGAAGACGACGACAGATAGGAGAAGCCAAGGCGCAGCACCTGCGTCTTCAGCCGATACACCTGGCGGGACCGCTCGACATAGCCCAGCAGCTCAAGCGTGAGCAGAATGCGGCGAATCGACGCGCGGGAGAGCCCCGTGGACTGCGAGACTTCAATGATCGTGCGGCCTTCGTGATGGCCTTCGAAACTTTCAATCACGCGCAGGCCTCGTGCCAGGGAGAGAACAAAGTCGGGGTTGCCTGCCTGCGCGGCGAACTCGTCGGCTCGTTCAACTTCCGGAACGGTGGATGCGGATTGTGCGGCGCTCATGAGGAGCCTTCCTTTTCGGTGGCCGATTATCGCACACCTTGTACAAATCTGTACACATGATTCATAATGCGGCAATCAGTCGTTGGAGGTCGGATGGCGGAGTGGCTCACCTTGGCCGAAGCAATCGCTGCGCACGTGCGCGACGGCGACACCATCGCCATGGAGGGCTTCACGCACCTCATCCCATTCGCGGCCGGCCACGAGATCATGCGTCAGCGCCGCAGCGATCTGGCGCTCATCCGCATGACGCCCGACCTCATCTACGACCAGTTGATTGGCGCAGGCTGCGCGAGGAAGCTGACGTTCTCCTGGGGCGGAAACCCCGGCGTGGGCTCGCTCCACCGGTTTCGCGACGCGGTTGAGCATGACTGGCCGCGGCCGTTGACGATTGAGGAGCGAAGCCACAGCGATCTTGCAAATGCCTATGTCGCCGGCGCGGCCAATCTACCGTTCGCGGTTCTGCGCGGCTACACCGGCTCAGACTTCGCCCGCGTGAACGAGCAGATTCGCAGCATCACCTGCCCCTTCACCGGAGAAGTGCTTGCAGCCACGCCCGCCGTGCGGCCCGACGTCACCGTCATCCACGCGCAGAAGGCTGACTGGAAAGGAAACGTCCTGCTCTGGGGCATCCTTGGCGTGCAGAAGGAAGCTGTTCTCGCCGCCAGGCGCGCCATCGTTACCGTGGAGGAGCGCGTGCGCTCGCTGGATGCGGCGCCGAACGCATGCATCCTGCCCAGTTGGGTCGTGACCGCGGTGTGCGAAGTGCCGCGCGGCGCAACACCCTCCTACGCGCACGGATACTATGAGCGCGACAACGCCTTCTATCGTGCATGGGACCACATTGCGCGCGACCGCGATCGCTTCTCCGCCTGGGTGGAGCAGCACATTCTCAAGACGCAGGACTTCGCGGAGTACTTGAGCCTTCTGGGTGATCCGGCGGTGCAGGCGGTGTATCAATGAGCGTCCCGTATTCCGCCGACGAGATGATGACAGTGGCAGCGGCACGCATGTTGCGCAATGGCGCCGTATGCTTCGTGGGCATTGGACTGCCCTCGACCGCGGCGAATCTCGCTCGGCTCACCCATGCGCCGGACGCAGTGCTGGTCTACGAGTCCGGGCCCATCGGCGCAAAGCCGCCTGTTTTGCCGCTCTCGATTGGCGACGGCAATCTGGCCGAAACCGCCGATACCGTCGTTTCCACGCCCGAGATTTTTCGCTATTGGCTGCAGGGCGGCCGCATCGATGTAGGCTTTCTTGGCGCCGCGCAACTGGATCGCTTCGCAAACATCAACACCACGGTCGTCGGCTCCTACGCCAGGCCAAAGGTCCGTCTGCCGGGCGCAGGCGGCGCGCCGGAGATTAGCTCATCCGCAAAAGAAGTGCTGCTGATCGTCAAGCAGTCAAAGCGCACCTTTGTGGAGAAGCTCGATTTCATCACCTCCGTGGGCTTCCTCACCGGTGGCGATGCGCGCGAAAAGGCCGGCCTGCCCGGCAAGGGGCCGGTAGCGGTCATCACGGACTTGTGTATTCTGCGTCCGCATCCGGAGACGCGTGAGCTGGAAGTGGCAACGATCCACCCCGGCGTCGACCGCGAGACAATCGCGTCCAGCACCGCATGGCCCATCCGATTTGCGCAGCAGTGTGACGCAACAGCGTCTCCCACTGCGCAGGAGCTTCAGGTGCTGCGCGACTTGAAGGCGCGCACTGCGGCAGCACACGGCGAGCAGGGAGAAGCAGCGTGAGACCAGTCTTTATCTGCGACGCAGTTCGCACCCCGATTGGCAGATACGGAGGCGCGCTGGCGCCGGTGCGCGCGGACGATCTTGCCGCGGCCCCGATCCGCGCGTTGATGCGGCGTCACCCCTCCCTGGATTGGAGCGCCCTCGATGACGTGATGCTGGGATGCGCGAACCAGGCCGGCGAGGACAACCGCAATGTGGCCCGCATGGCGCTGCTTCTCGCCGGTCTCCCGCACACGGTTTCGGGGACAACCATCAATCGGCTCTGCGGATCGGGCATGGATGCAGTGGGCACGGCCGCACGCGCCATTGCCTGTGGCGAGGCCGATATCGTCATCGCCGGCGGTGTCGAGTCGATGTCCCGCGCGCCCTTCGTCATGGCGAAAGCAGAGGCGGCCTTTCAGCGTACCCTCGAGATGCACGACACCACCATTGGCTGGCGCTTCGTAAATCCCAGAATGCGCGAGCAGTTCGGGACGGACTCGATGCCGGAGACCGGCGAGAACGTCGCCCGCGATTACGCCGTGGAACGCGCTGCGCAGGATGCCTTTGCCTGGCGCAGCCAGGCGCGCACGGCGCGCGCGATAAAGGATGGATTCTTCGCAGAGGAGATTGTTCCCGTGGAAGCGCACGGCAAAAAGGGAACGACCATGGTATCCACCGATGAGCATCCGCGGCCCGATACCACCATGGAAAAACTCGCGACGCTCAAGTCGCTGTTTCCCGGCGGCACGGTCACAGCCGGCAACGCATCGGGCGTGAATGATGGTGCGGCCGCGATGATTGTCGCCTCCGAG
Source organism: Occallatibacter sp. (assembly GCA_049582405.1). Taxonomy (GTDB): domain Bacteria; phylum Acidobacteriota; class Terriglobia; order Terriglobales; family Acidobacteriaceae; genus Telmatobacter. Next base: position 3,475 of record JBAUTX010000188.1, read on the forward strand.
GACGCCATTGCGCGCCATGGATTGCGTCCGCGCGCACGCATTCTTCGCATGGCCACGGCCGGGGTTCCACCGCGCGTGATGGGCTTGGGGCCTGTGCCTGCAACGCAGAAGCTGCTCGCGCATCTGGGAAAGACGATCGCAGATTTCAATTGGATCCAGCTCAATGAAGCCTTCGCCAGCCAATCGCTCGCATGCCTCCGCCAGTTAGGATTACCGGACGATGCGGAGCACGTGAATGCCACCGGCGGAGCCATCGCTCTGGGCCATCCCCTTGGCATGAGCGGCGCGCGGCTGGTGCTGACGGCCACGCATCAACTGGAGAAATTCGGCGGGCAGTTCGCCCTGGCAACCATGTGCATCGGCGTGGGACAGGGCATCGCAGTGGCCCTGCAACAAGTGTAAGGAGAGGACACGTGAGCGAAGTGCGTACAGTCCAGGCAGCGCCGCCAGGCACGCAGCCCGATTTTCTTTTTCCTCCCTACGTTTCCTCCGTCGCGCGCTCGCCGCGGATGCCCCTCGTGCTACTGCCCGAAACACTGACTGAACGAACCGGCCCTGCCTTCGGGCACAACTTGCTACGGCCTCACGACAGCGACCTCACGGCACAGCACGGCGGCGACCCGCTCGGTGAGCGCATCTTTGTCCATGGCCGCGTGCTCGACGAGGATGGCAGACCCGTGCGCGGCGCGCTGGTCGAGGTGTGGCAGGCCAACGCAGCCGGCCGCTATCGACACAAAGTCGACAATCATGATGCACCGCTCGATCCAAACTTCTCCGGCGCCGGACGAATCCTCACGGATGAAGAAGGCCGCTACAGCTTCAAGACCATCAAGCCCGGCCCCTATCCATGGGGCAATCACTACAACGCGTGGCGGCCTGCGCACATCCACTTTTCCTTGTTTGGTGCTGGCATTCTCTCCAGACTGGTCACGCAGATGTACTTCCCCGGCGATCCGTTGCAGCCGCTGGACCCCATCTTCAACAGCATCCCCGATGAAGCGGCGCGAAACCGGCTGGTCTCGCGTCTCGACATGGACCGCAGCGAGCCCAACTATGCGCTTGCCTACGCATGGGACATCGTGCTGCGCGGCCACGGAGACACACCGTTTGAGGAGTCAGGCAGATGACACCGACCACAAAGCTCATCCCGACCGGCTCGCAAACCGTGGGCCCCTATTTCCGCATCGGCCTTGAAGAGCTGATTCATCAGGCCCCTCAGGAGACATCATCGGAAGCACTGACGATTCATGGCCGTGTGCTCGACCGGGATGGCGCTCCAGTGCCGGATGCCATGCTCGAATTCTGGAGCGCAGCCGATGCTGGTGATGATCCCGCAAGGGACGCGGGCCATCCCGCCGGATTCCGCCGCGCCGCAACCGATGACCAGGGCAGTTTCTCCGTTACGCTGCGCAGACCGGTTGCCATGCCCTTCGGCGATGGCACAATGCAGGCCCCGCATCTGCTCGTGCTGGTCTTCACCCGCGGCCTGCTGCGCCACCTCATCTCGCGCGTGTATTTTGCGGACGAAGCTGGAAATGCAAGCGATGCAGTGCTCCATGCGGTGCCCGCGGAGCGTCGCGGCACCCTGACGGCTCAGCCAGACGCCCTCGCTGCCCATGCGTATCACTGGAACGTTGTCCTGCAGGGGCAGGATGAAACCGTGTTCTTTGCCTGGTAGAAAGAGATCATTGCGCAGATGACCGATGGCCTGAATTCGTACCTCTTTTCAACGCCGGAGATGTCCCGCGTCTTCGCGCCAGATGCGCAACTGCGCGCCATGATGCGCTTTGAATGGGCGCTCACCTGCGCTCTTGAGAAGCATGGCCTGGCAGAAGCGGGTTCCGGCGCAGCGCTGCAATCACTGCTCGCCGCAGACTTCATCGAAGTAGATGCTCTTGCACGGGACGCAAGGGAGAACGGCAACCTCGCGATCCCTTTTGTGCGCCAACTCACCTCCGCAGTGGAGCGGCGCCATGAGGCCGCAGCGCGCACCGTGCATCTGGGCGCCACCAGCCAGGACGTGCTCGACACCGCGCTTGTCCTGCAAATGCACCACGGTCTCCAGATTCTGAATGAGTCAGTGGACAAGCTGGAGCAAGCACTCGCGCGGCAGGTGAAGCTCCATGCAGACACGGTCCTCTCAGGCAGAACGTGGCTTCAGGCGGGCCCGCCCACCACGCTCGGCCTCAAGCTTGCGGGTACGCTCGCCGCGCTGCGACGCCATCGCGCGCGCCTCCGCACCTCGGCAGAGAGATTCCTCGTCGTGCAGTTTGGTGGAGCGGTCGGCACCAGGGCAGCCCTCGGAACTGCAGGCGATCAGGTCGCAGCCGAGCTGGCGCGGATTCTGGAATTGAAAGAGCCATCGCTCCCCTGGCACACCCAGCGGGACAATCTCGTGGAAGCCGTACAGGTGCTTGCGCTCCTGACCGGATCGCTCGCGAAATTCGCAAAGGACATCGCCCTGTTGATGCAGACCGAGGTGGGGGAAGTCTCCGAGGGCCGCGCGGCAGGCCGCGGTGGATCGTCCTCCATGCCGCATAAGCATAACCCGGTGGCATGTGCCGCTGTCCTTGCGGTGCATGCCACCATGCCATCCCTGGCCGCTACCATGCTCACCGCGATGCCGCAGGAGCATGAGCGTGGCCTGGGTCTCTGGCAGGCCGAGTGGGAGACAGTCCCTGAAGCATTCCGGCGGACAGCAGCAGCGCTCGCATATGCCACGGAGATTGCAGAGCAACTCGAAGCAGACCCCGCAAGAATGCTGGCGAATCTCGATGCTGCTCTTGGAGTGCCGATGGCGGAAGCCGTGAGCGTGGCTCTCGCGCAGAAGATTGGCAGGTCGAAAGCTCACGCACTGCTCCGCGATGCCACAGCGCGCGCCCAGCAAGAGCAGCGATATCTGGGCGACGTTCTCAAGCAACTGCCGGAGGTCGTCGAGCACTTGACTCCCACCTCCATCGATCGGCTGCTCGATCCGCATCATTACCTCGGCAGCGCACAGGCATTCATCGAACGAGTGTTAGGAGACGTCGATGCCGGCGATTAACACTGCCTCCGTGCCTGTCCATTACGAGCTCAGTGGTGCCGTCGACGGCGAGCCGCTGGTGCTCGCCAACTCGCTGGGTTCCAGCATGCGCATGTGGGATCAAGTCCTCCCTGCCTTCGAGAAGCAGTTTCGCGTCCTGCGCTATGACATGCGCGGCCACGGACAAAGCAGCGCACCGCCGGGACCGTACTCGATCGATCTGCTCGCCGGCGATCTGCTGGCCCTGCTCGATCAGCTCGAG
>JBAUTX010000189.1:0-9580 GCA_049582405.1 Occallatibacter sp.
AACAGCAGCGCCAGCGGCACCAGCGTGCCCAGGAAGATCTGCATCACAATCTGCGAGAAGAAGAGCTGCGTGTGCACCATGAAGTCCAGCGTGCGGAACGACTCATCGGCCTCATAGATGCGGTGCACCAGGTCCAGCATCTCCAGGCTGAAGTCGATGACGAAAATGTAGAACATGTACATCGCAATCGTGTCGACGCAGCGCATGTCAATCGCCTGCCCGCGCAGCTTCGTCGTGGCCATGTAGATCAGCATCACCGCTGCCACGCCCGATACCATCGCAGAGAAGATAAACACCACCGGCATCAGAGGCGACGACCACCACGGATTCGCTTTGATCGATCCGAAGATGAACCCGACATACCCGTGCAGCAGGAAAGCCGACGGGATGCCAACCAGCGTCACCACCCAGCCCACGCGCTCATCGATATGCAGGGACCGCTCGCTGATGTTGTCAGAACCCAGCGTCATGATCTTGTAAATCAAGCGCAGCAGTCCCTTCTCCCGTCGCGAACGCAGCACGATCTCGCGCCGATAGTCCAGCCAGATCTCAAACACCAGCACCGCCATCAGGTACCACAGGTACACATACCCGAACATCGCCATCGCCGACGTGCTGTGCGGAGTAAAGTACATCTCCGGCGAGCGCTCCGGATGCCCAAGATGGAATTGCAGTGGCAAAGGCGCCACCAGGAGAAACGACAGCGCCGTCAGCAGGGCCAGCCGGTACGTCGGCTTCACCGCCTCCACGCGAAACACCCGCTCCAGCGACGCCAGAATGAACGCTCCCGCCACCAGCCCCGTGATGTACGGGTACAACACAATCAACACACTCCAGACGAGCTCAATCTCGTTCGGATACATGAAGCCTTGTACGCCATTCATACTCTTCTCACCTGCTTCCGCTTGCCGCGCCCTGTCCTAGCGCACCGATCCGTCCAGTTCGTTGTAGAAGACCTTCGCTCCCGTCGCCATCTCCGGCTTCAGCACGTGCACCGCATGCGTCCGCAGGAATTCATGAATCGGATCGTTCGGATTCTTCAGATCCACCAGTTGCCGCGCGCCCGTCGGACACGCCTCGCAGCAGGCCGTCGTCAGGCCCTTCGTAATGCGGTGGTAGCACAGCGTGCACTTGTCGGCCACCTGCTTCTCGGGATGGATATACCGGCATCCATACGGGCACGCCTGTACGCAGTACGCGCAGCCCATGCAGTATTTCTGGTCCACCAGCACTACGCCGTCCGGCGAAATGAACGTCGCGCCCACCGGACACACCTGCGTACATGGCGAATCCACACAGTGATTGCACAGCTTCGGCACGAAGAAGTACTTCCCCGCATCTTCCTTTGCCACAGCCGGGAATCCCTCTTTGCCGCCGTCCGGCGAGATCACCTCGGGATTCATCATGTCTTCGTCTTCCACGTGATACCGCTCCACCCACGTGCGGAAGCGTCCGTCCGGCACATCGTTCTCCGCCTGGCACGCACGCACGCAGTTCCCGCAGCCGATGCACTTGGGAATGTCGATCAGCATGCTCCACCAGTGCTCGCTCATCGCGTAGTTCGGCGCGTTCTCCGGCGTTCCCGCCAGCACGTGCTCCCATGCAATCGCCGCGGCCGGCAACAAAATCAGCATCTGGCGCCTTGACAGCTTCATTGCGCACCTCCGGCTCCCAACGCGGGATCATGTGGCTTGTGACAGGTCTCGCACGGCACGCCATTCGCATGCGATGCAGCATCCACCTGCGGAAATCCCTTCGGCCTCGCCACGCTCGCCGCATGGCAGCGAACGCACAGCACCGCCGTATCCGGCTTGGGTGGAACACCCGCCGACGGATCCGCCGCATGCTTCGCTTGCGGCCCATGGCAGGCCTCGCAATTCACATGCGCGTGCTTGCCGCCCTTTTTTGCATCGGCAATGTCCGAGTGGCAGGCCTCACAGGCTTCGTGACCCGCAAAATTCATTGGGTGTGCGGCAATCTCACCAATCGCCGCCCCGCGATAGTGCCCGTATTCCCCAAAGCTCTTGGGAACCACAAACTTGCGGACAACAAGAAAGACAATGAAGGCGAAAACAAACAGTCCTGCAAAGCGCAGCAGGTGGCCTGTATCCTTGAAGGCGCTCATCGCCCGTACCCCTCTCAACTCAAAAGACACACGGATGTGATTCAGATCATTCGCGTGACAGAAGATTAGTGAGTTGTTGGCAGGGGTGTATGTGAGGCAAGTCACGCGCAGATGTGATGCCGCGCATCGAAGTGGCCGTTCAGGCTCTCACTTCCCGCCGGCGAGCCAGGCCCGAGTCTGCAGCAATTGCCGCTGGTCCAGGGACCAGACCTTGCCTGTAAGTTCGTCTGCAGCCTTGCCTTCGCGTGCCGACTTCTCGAACTCACTGGCTATCGCCTGCATTTTCGCATCCAGATCATCCACAAAGTTCAGCACCAGCGCCTCGGGAATCATCGGCAGCTTCGGTGAACCGAACTCCAGCTTGCCGTGGTGCGACAGAATCAGGTGCTCCACCAGCACCTTCAGCCGCGGTGGAAAATCCGGCAGGCTGTCAATCGTCTTGTCCACCAGCGCAATGCCCAGCTGGATGTGGCCCAGCAGCGTGCCTTCCACCGTGTACTCAAATCCCGCTTCCCAGGCCAGTTCCTGCACCTTGCCGATATCGTGCAGCAGCACGCCCGTCAACAGCAGGTCGCGATGCAGCATCGGGTAGTGCGGCGCCACTCGATCGGAAAGCTTCAGCAGGCTCACCACGTGCTCCAGCAGCCCGCCCAGCCACGCATGATGCAGCTGCCGCGCCGCCGGCGCTTCGCGATACGCCTGTACCAGCGCGGAATTGCTGAAGATCGTCGTCACCAGCAGCTTCAGGTGCGGATCCGTAAAGCTCTCGACAAAACCAAGCAGCTCCAGCCACAGCCCTTCCACGTCATAGGTCGTGGCGGGCAGCAGATCCATCTTGAAGGTCTCCCCATCCGTCGCCTTGCGCAGTTGTTCCACCTTCATCTGCAGCCGGTCGTCAAAGCGCGCCACACTGCCGCGCGCCTTCACCACATCGCCGCGCTCCACATCTTTGGAGATGCGCGAATCCGCCGGATCCCATACCCGCGCCTCCAGCTGGCCCGTCTTGTCGCCCAGAATCAGATTCAGATAAGGCTTGTTCGCCTTGGTCGAGCGCTGCTGCTTCACAAGCACCAGGAAAAAGCTGTCGAACACACGTCCTTCTTCAAAGCCGGCGAGGTCTGCGATGTAGAGATCTTTCATCCTGCCCGTCAGATTAACGCAGCAGGCCACCCATGCAAAATGCGCGCCTGAATGCGACAAGGGCCCGGAGTGTGTCCGGGCCCTTGCCTGTCTTGCTCTGTCTGCCTTCGCCTACTGCTTTGCGGGTGCCTCCGCAGGTGCCGCTGCGCTCGGCGCGGCCTGCTGCGCTCCTTCCGGCTGCGCCTGTTGCTGTTCTCCAGGCTGCTCACCCGGCTTCTTGTTGCGATCGCTGTAGCGCGTCTTCTCGCCGGTCGTCGTGGCTTCCTTCTTCTTCTTGCCTGCCACCTGGTTTCCACCCAGACCAAGCGGAGACGACTGGGTCTGTCGATCCGCAACTTCAGAGGGAGTTGGCGCTGCCGGCATCATGCTTTCCCGCGTGGGCGACTTGCTTTCCTTCGGAGCCTTCCCGGACTTGGCAATCTTCTGATCCTTATTCTCTTCCTTCGCCCGATCGCTGTAGCGCGTTTTCTTCTTCACCGGAGCAGCTTCCAGCGGATTGACCGGCTCTTCAGTCTCCGCCGTCTGCGTAGCCGCACCAGCATCTTCCGTCGCGCCTGCGGCTGCGTTCGGCAGCGTTTCCTGCGGGGCCTTGCCGTACCGGATCTTTTCCTTCTTGCCCGGCTTCATGGAAGCCTCTTCATGCTTCTTGCCGGACTTGCTGTCCGCCGTCGCACTCGTCGTCGCCACCGCCGGTTCCATGGGCGCGCTCTCGGCGCCGCGGCCGGTCTCGCGGAAGCGCGTCCGCTCCACCTTCTTCTTCTTCTTGGTCACCGGCGGCGTATAGGCCGAGTACGAGATGGGGAACACGCGCTCGTTCGGGCTTGCTCCCGTATCGACATTGCCCGGCTTGATCTCGATGTACGACTCATCCCGCATCTTCGTCAGATAGTCACGGATCGCAGGCTCCATCTTGCTCATGAAGTAGGCCTGCTCCGCGTCCTGCTGCACGGTCTTGTAGGGCTGCGGCCCGCCCGCATTATGCGCCGTCACCTTCAGAATCACAAAGCCCTGCCGGGTGCGGATTGGCTCCGTGTACTGACCCACCTGAAGCGGAAAAACCTTGTCCTCCAGCACCTTGGCCAGCGCACCGCGCTTGAACTGCCCCAGCTCGCCGCCCGAAGACGCTGTCGACCCATCGCTGAAGGCCCGCGCCAGCTGGCTGAAGTCGCCGCCCGCATGCAGCTTCGTTTCCACGTCGTTCGCCTTCGCCTGCGCCGCCGCCAGCTTCGCCGGATCCACCGGATCCTGGTCGCCCGTCGAGATCAGAATCTCGCTCAGGCTCACACTCTCCGGCGCAGCGTAGTCCTGCTTGTGCGCATCGTAGTAGCGCTCCACCTCGCCCGGCGTGATCTGGATCTTGTTGCCCACTTCCTGCCGCATCACATCCTGCGTGATGATGCCGTTCCGGATGTTCTGCTTGAAGTCCTCGTAGGAAACGCCCTGCTCCTTCGCCGCCTTCTCCAGATCTTCCAGCGACGACAGGTTGTACTGCTTGCGGATCTCGTTCAGCCGGTTGATCAGCTCCGTCTCGCCCGTGATCCCCAGCTCCTTGCCCTTTGAAAGCCAGAGCTGCTGGTCAATCAGGTTCCGCAGCAAGTCGCGGCGCGCATCCGACGCTTCCTGCATCGTTGCTCCGCGCTGGCGCTCTTCCTGGTCCAGCTCCTTTTCGGCGCGGTCATAGTCCGCACTGGTGATGATCTGGTCATTCACCCGGGCAATAATCGCTTCCACCGTCGTCCCGCCATACGGGCTCTGCGGTGCAGCGGTGCGCGTCTGCGCTGTTCCGGAAATCGAGAGCAGCACCGTGCCAAACACGAACGCCGCGGGAGTACGAAAAATTCTGAATGTCATCATTTGGCACTGAGCAGGCAGGAGATCTTCCCTGCCACCTTTATAGACGTCATTGTAAATGGCTGGGCAGCAGCAGAGCGAACGCCGGGCGAATTTCCGCAAACCCCCGCGTCCGCTGCCACCGCCTGCCCCATCCCGTTGCAGCGAAGGCAACCCCCTACGCCGGCTCCACTTCCACCCGCCGCGCCTCCGCATCCAGCGCCACAATCCTGAAACTCCGAATCTGCCCCGCGCTCAGCGCCTCCGGAGCCGCTGCCGTCGCCGGTCCTTTGCCCTTCCACTTCGCTGAAAGCAACGACGACAGCGACGCCAAGTCCGCCTTCGCATCCGTCTTCGCCTCTGCCCCCGGCGCACCCGCCGCAGCCTTCAGCCCGCGGCACACCGCCCGCACGCCTTCGCCCAACTCCACCGTCGCCTGTGCACCGCTTACTTCCACTACGCGGCCAGAAACCACATCGCCCGCCTTGTGTTCCGCCAGATACTCATCCAGACTCGTCGGAATCAGCTGCTTCATGCTCAGCTTCATCTGCCGCTTGTCCTTATCCAGCGCCAGCACCTGCGCCTTCACCACCTGGCCCACATGCAGCACGTCGGAAGGATGATGCAGCCGCCGGTCCGCCACAATCTCGCTGATGTGCACCAGCCCTTCCACGCCCTCGGCCACTTCGACAAACGCGCCAAAGGCCGTGATGCGCATCACCGGCCCCGTCACCTGCGCGCCCGCCGGGAAGCGCTGCGCCGCCTCCACCCACGGGTCCGCCAGCGTCTGCTTCAGACCCAGCGCAATCCGCCGCTCCTCCGGCTTCACCCCCAGCACCACCGCATCCACCGTGTCGCCCACCTTCAGCAGATCGCCCGGATGCCGCACCTTCTTGTTCCACGCCATCTCCGACACGTGGATCATTCCCTCCACGCCCGGCTCCAGCTCCACAAACGCGCCAAAATCCGTCAGCCGCACCACCGCGCCGCGCACCCGCTGCCCCGCCTGGTAGCGCCCCGGCGCCGTCTCCCACGGCTCCGGCTGCAACTGCTTCAGCCCCAGCGAAATCTTCTTCGTCTCCGGATCCATCTTCAGGATCCGTACCTGCACTTCCTGCCCCACCTGCACCACGTCTTCCGGCTTGTTCACCCGGCTCCACGCCATGTCGCTCACATGCAGCAGCCCGTCCACGCCGCCCAGGTCCACAAACGCCCCGTAGCTCATCACGCTGCGCACCGTGCCCGTCACCGTGTCGCCCGCCTGCAGCCCCGCCAGCCGTCCTGCCGCCGCCTCGCGCGCCTCCTCTTCCAGCACTGCGCGCCGATCCACCACCACGTCTTCATCGGCCACGTCCAGCTTCGTAATGCGGCAGGTAATTTCCGTCCCCACCAGCTTTTCCATCTCCGCCGCATCGCGCGTGCCGCTGCGGCTCGCCGGCAGAAAGGCTCTCACGCCCACATCCACCGTCAGCCCGCCCTTCACCACGCCCGTCACCGTACCCACCACCGCCGTCTTCTCGGCAAACGCCGCCTCCAGCGCCGACCAGTCCCGCGGCTGCGCCACCTTGTGCCGCGTCAGGTCGTAGTAGCCCTCTTCGTTGCGGCCCTTCACGCTCACCATCACCACATCGCCCGGCTTCACGTCCTCGGCGTTGCGCTCAAAGGCCGTCCGCGGCAGCACGCCCTCGGTCTTGTAGCCAATATCCACAAACACCTGCTCGGCCGAGACTGAAACGACGGTCCCTTCCAGCTGCTTCGCACCGCCGGCAGGCTTGTGCGTATGGCTCCGCTCAAACGCCGAAAGCGCCTCCGCAAAGCTCTCCGTCGTCTCCGGCGCAGTCTCTTCGGGCGCAGTCTCCGCCGCAGCCTTTTCAGGCGCAGCTTTCTCGGGAGCAGCTTCCGCAGAAGGCGCCGGCACAGCCGCGCTCGCCGCAGCCTCCGGCTTCGTCTCGGTTGTGGTTTCAGTTGTCGTCGGGGTCGTCAGTTCTTCGGGCAGGTTCGGTTCCGTCATGGCGTTTGATTTCATTCTCCCACGCTCGCCCGTATCCCGTTCGCCGCCTGCCTCAGGGAAACGCCGTCACCTGCGGCGTCACGCGCGGCTCAATCGATGTCGCCCCACCCGCATCATTGATCACATTGGAGATCGCGCCCAGATTCCCCAGCGCCACCGTAATCATGTCGTGAAAGCGAATCCCCGGCCCCTTCGGCGTCTCAATCACCCGCGTCAGCGTCACATGCGGCTTCAGAAACACGCTGTAAATCCCCAGCCCCCACGCCTCATGCGTCGTCACGCCCTCCGCCACCTTATACGAGGCCCACCCGTTCGTCCCCGGCGCGCTCGTATAGCTCGCCTGGTCCGGCGGGTCGTAAGGGATTTCAGACTGGTAGAAATACGTCCGTCCTCCATTGCCCTTCCACAGCACCTGGAACTGCGCATGGTGCTCCACAAACAGCCCATACGCCGTCACGTTCTCCCCGTTCACCACCAGCCCGTTGTCGCTCGGATTCACCGTCCAGCCCACGCCCTTGCCATGATCCGCCCGCCAGATCCACGTGTGGTCGATGATCGTGTCCCGGCTGTTCACCACCAGGTTCACGCCCGCGCTCCCCGCGCCCGCGCCGCCCACGCGGAAGAACACATCGTGCAGGCAGATCGGGTTCGCCGCATGGCTGCGCGTGCTGCCCGCCTCGCCCACCTCCATCAGCACCGGCGACCGCGTCGCGCCCGCATCCACCAGCACGCCCGCAAGGTCGATACCGTCCACATCCGCCGTCGTCAGCGCCGCCGTCCCCTTCACCGGCTTCAGCGTCGCAAACCCCAGCCCCAGCACCACCGTCCCCGCCCGCGTCACGCGCAGCGGAGCGTCCAGCTCATACATCCCCGGCGTCAGCAGCAGGTCCATCCCGCGCCCCAGCGCCGCATTCATCGTCGCCGCCGTGTCCACCCCCGCCCGCGCAATGTAAAACCGCTCCAGCGGAATCGACCGTCCCGGCGTCTCACCCCCGCGCCACGTAATCCCCACGCTCTCCCGCCGCAGCTCGGGCACCCGCACGCTCCACGCGCCCTTCGCATCCACCATCAGGAACGGCTTCTCCCGCACCACCGGAGTCGTCGCCACCTTCGTATACGGCGGCTTCGGCCACGCCCCCGCTGGAGCGTTCCGGTCGCCCACAAACACCATGTTCCAGTTCGCGCCCGTCCAGCTCTTCCACTCGCTGTTCCGAGCAATCCACTGCTGCTGCGTCCCCGAGTCCACGTTGCCGTCCACCAGCGCATCGGCCATCCATCCGCCGCTCGCCCACCCATGCTGCTGGTGCAGCACCATGCTGCCCTCCACATGCATCCGCCGGAACGGCGCCGCCTGCGACACCGCCCACTGCATCGTCCCGCCCGCCGGCGTCACCGCCAGCCCCTCCAGCGAACGCCAGAAGGTGCACGTCGCATTGTTATGCGGCAGGCTCGCATCCGCATGGACGTTGCCCACAATCCGCACCGCATCCGGCGTCGCGCCCAGCCCTATCACCTCTGTATAAAAGCCCACCGGCACATCCACGCGATACGTCCCCGGCAGAAACACCAGCGCATACCGCCCGCTGCCAAACTCGCTGTGCACCTGCTCGCGATACACGCGGTCAATCTCCGCCTGCACATCCGTCGCCTTCATCTGCGGCGTAAAGAGCAGCACATGCGGCCCCATCTGCGGCAACTGCGGCCCCGCCGCCGCAAACCCCATCGTCGCCATCCCCACACTCAACCAGCCCGCCAGCAAACCCGTCCTCATCCGCATCCTCTTCATCGCGCTAGAAGCTCCCCTCAGGATGCTAGCCTTCCGCCCCGGCCCCGCGCGAAATCTTCTCACCCCGCGCTCCGCCCGCCGCATCGAATACCCTGAATCCATGAACATCTTCGACGAAAAGCGCACCGAGCTCGAACAGCACGAGTTCATGATGGGCCCCGAACGCGGCCGCCTCGCCGTCGCCCTCGACCTGCTCACCGACTCGCTCATCCTCATCGGCCAGCACGGCGTCTACTGCACCTCCAGCCGCAACCCCGCCAAGCCCGCCCTCGACCTCCAGGCCGTCCTCACCGGCATGGAAGGCGCCAAAGCCCTCATCCAGTCCGTCATGGAAGAGCTCCGCCAGCAGCGCGAAGCCGCCCCCACGCCCGGCCCCGCCAAAGCCTGACCGCACCCAATCGCCTGAAGAGAAGATGGCTTCGCGAAGAGCGCGGGTGCCCCATCCATGACGTCTGCGCAGCGGGCGTCATGGGTGGGAAAGCATGAAACCAGCTCTGTAACAGGGCACGGCTTCAGCCGTGCCGCCAGGGCCTCAAAGGGATGAGGGGCTTTAGCCCCTGCGGGCTCTCAACCGTTCCAACCACCCCAGCCACCGCAGGCGCCTCAGACCTCGCGGACCCAGTACCAGACGGAAATAGCGCGTATGTCGTGCCGTATGATAGCTCCGACTTATAAAGAGGAGTTGGCC
>JBAUTX010000190.1:0-1565 GCA_049582405.1 Occallatibacter sp.
GAGCAGGGTTGTCTGGCCGCGATAGGCCGGATTCTGCTCGATCTCCTGCCAGAGTTGCGCGGCGAGGCGGTCGGCTGTGCGAATGCCGGCGAGGTGCATGGCGTAGGAGCCGAAGTGCGCGGCCTCCACGTCAGACAAAGCGATGGTGAGAAGGGTGGGCGCGAACTTGCGCATGATTTCGCGGGTCATGAAGAAGGTGAGCTCGTCGCCGGAGGTGGGGCCGTCGTTGCGCACGAAGCCTGCGATAGCGGACTTGATGGTGCCCTGCACGCGGGGATCGAGCTGGTCGGAGGCGTCGAAGACATTCCAGCCAAGGCCTTCATAATTGCTGCCTTCGAGCGCGGACTCGAGCTCGGCCTGGACGCGGGCGCGGTCGGCCATGCTGGACGTCCTGCCGCCGCGCAGCGCCTCTTCGACGGCCATGAGCATGAGCTGCTTGGGGAAAACGACGTTCGCACCGTACTTTGGGCCAAAGTGCGAGGACGAGCTGGCGCCAATCTCGCTGGTGAGCGCTTTGTTGCTGGCGACCATCCAGGCATCGCTGCGGTCGGTGCGGAGGTCTTTGCGGAACTGCTCAAAGAGCGTGGGCGTGGTGGGAGCGAACTTGCCCCAGTCGTCGACGCGCTGCCAGTTGCCGGTGAGGATGCTGGAGATGGCGTTGAAGTGCGCGGTGACGCCTTCATTGCGCGCGTGTGGATAGAAGACGCATCGCCCAAACATGTCGCCGGTGAGGTTCGGGATGTTTTTCAGGCCCTCGCGGGAGAATGTCTCGGCGCGGCGCACGCCGCCAATGATGAGGACGATGACTTTATGGCCAGAGCCGGATGCAGGAGCAGCCTGCGGCAGCGCCTTGATGTGCGGCAGGATGGACCCGGCGACGAGGAGGCCCGCCGCACGCAGGAAGTTGCGCTTGTCGCGGTCGATTTCCGGCTCTGTGACAAGAGGCTCTGCGGCGCAGGGGGAAGCAGCTGGGATGGGTGTGCGATCTGGAGAATCGCTCTCCATGGTCCACCTCACTCAAGGAGTCTCTCCGAGTCCAGCTGCGGGGAATACGGCGGATCGCAAGTTGGGAGGATTATAGGCGCAGTGCGGCTGACTCTTCAATGCGCTTCGCGGGTTGATTCAAGCGAGGGCGAGCTGGACAAGCTGGCCGAGGTTCATGGCGGAGCTGGACTCCGCGCCGCGCGGCAGGGTGGGCGCGATGACGACAGCCTGGGCGTGGCCCTCAAACCATGCGACAAATGCGGAGTCCTGCGCGCCGGAAAGACGCTGCTGATTAATCCAGTTGTAGTAGGCGCCCATGTCGGCATCGACGAGGGAGCCGAGCGGATCGAGCGTGGGATGGGGATTGGCGTTGGAAAGCATTTCGTTCATGGGCAGCTGGCGCTGACGCGGCGCGAAGCGGACGAGCAGCGTGAGGGCCTGTGCGCGGCGGAGGACTTCGCGGGCGGTCCATTGCGCAAAGGTGGTGCTGAAGATTTGCGTGCCGGAGCCCTCGGTGAGGATCTTGACCTGAAAGCGGCTGAGCACGGGATCGCTGGTGGGATTCATGCCGAGGTCGGCGG
>JBAUTX010000191.1:0-5760 GCA_049582405.1 Occallatibacter sp.
CCCGCTTCAAAGAGAGCGCCTCCTGCTTGCGTCCCAATCGCAGAGCCCTTGAAGAGGTGTTGTCGCTGTAATATCCCTCCATGCCCTGAAAGCAGCCATCCGTCCAGAAAACATATGGAATTCCAGGGTCGAGACGGGCGCATAAGATGGAAGAGGGCGAGAAGAGTACATCCAGCTTCAGGTTTCTGAACTCTCTCTCGATCTTCCATGCAAAGTAGCGCAGACTCAAACTCTCTCGCATCCATGCATAGTCTTGCCCCCTCAGCCGATAGAAAGCCTTCACGGGCAAGTAGAGTCTTGCAAGTTGAGCACCGATTCCACCAATTGCTCTTACGCGGACGCCGTCGGTTTCGTGGAGTGTGCGCAGCATGTTGTAAGGGATTCCGGACCAACTCCCGACAGATTCAACATCGTCGATCGAGACAAAGCCTATCTTCAAATCTGCCATCCAACTTTCCATCCTCGGCAATCATTTCGGTTTCGCCGGCCATGCAGCACACTTCCAGCCGCCCCCGGGGGGGGCACAAGGCGAGATCAAGCCTCACTCAGCTTGAGAGGCAGACGGAAACGACCCTGCGGCTTCAAGTTCGCGCACCTTCAAGATGATGAGATACTCATAAAATCCCATGAGCACGGAGTAGGCAAATCCTGCTGCGCCGTCCAGAAATCCACCCTTCACCACGTACATCACCAGGAACTTCAAGGCCGGTCGGCCCGGTAAGTGATAGTAGAGTTCCTTCAGATTTTGCCTGCGCACTGACCGATCCTTACTTAGAAAAATCGCGGCGAGATCGATCTTCTTCCTGACATTTCGATTCAGAAGGATCTGCTGCGCCTCCTGCGTGCTATAGAAATTATGCCGATTGACCCAGTCCGACAACCCTTTGCTGAAGGGGAAATGATCAAGATAGCCGCTGACGCTTCCGACCGGGCCGTCTGGATCGGATACGCAGTGCCCGAGTCGCTTGTAGCGCATCTTCCCCGGCTGAAAGAGACGGTCGTAATAAGCGGTCATTTGAACATGCTTCAGCCAGGTACCCATGAAGAAGTCGCGTCTCTGAACCTTGAAAGCGACATAAGGCCCATTGTTCTGGACCGCCTTCAACATCGCATCTGCCAGCTCTGGCATCACGCGTTCATCCGCATCGAGATAAAAGACCCATGGATTCTTAAATGCGATATTCTCGAGCGCCCAGTTCTGATGCTGCGCGAAGCTGTCAAACTTCCTGAACCACACGTGCGCCCCGACACTCTTTGCAATCTCCACGGTTTTGTCCGAGCTATACGAATCCAGCACGTGGATGTCATCCGACCATCGCACCGATTCCAGGCACGCCGGCAGATTGTTCTCTTCATTCAAAGTCAGAATCAGAATTGAAATCATGTTGGCCCTAGCGTCGTGTCTTTCGCACCGCATCGACCCGGGCCATCACTCAGAAGGCCTTCGTTGATCGAATGAGTCAATTCACCTTCAGTGACCACCGTATTCCTCGACCTCTTGACATGGCCCATCAGCACATTCCTTCAGGAAACCCCATGCTATTCTATGGGCATCTCACGTCCTCGGGGACAGCTATGCGGGTGGTTGTCACAGGCGGCAGCGGTTACGTTGGCTCCGCCGCAGTTCGAGCGCTTTCCGATGCTGGACACAGCATCGTGATCTACGACAACTTATCCACGGGGCATCCAAAGTTATCAAGAGGCTTTGAACTTATCCGGGGTGACATCGGGGATCGCGATCGCGTCCTCAGCTGTCTGCGCGACGCAGATGCCGTCATGCACTTTGCAGCGTCTGCTTATGTCGAGGAGTCCGTTGTCAATCCCCGGAAGTACTTTCATAATAATGTCGAATCTGCGTTGATTCTGCTCGATGCAGTCCTCCAGAGCAACGTCAGGCTGTTCATCTTTTCTTCCAGTTGCGCCATCTATGGAGTTCCGCAGAGCCTCCCCATCGTCGAATCTGCGCCTAAGGATCCCATCAACCCGTACGGAGCCACCAAACTCTTCATTGAGCACGTGCTCTCTGCATACTCCCTCGCGCATGGGTTGCGCTACGTCGCTCTCCGCTATTTCAATGCAGCCGGCGCACATCCCTCGGGCGAGATTGGAGAGATTCACAATCCTGAAACTCACCTCATTCCTCTTGCGCTGCGGGCTGCGCTCAATCTCGGTTCTCCACTTACCGTATTTGGCAACCAGCTCCCAACCCCCGATGGCACCTGCGTACGCGACTTCATTCATGTTTCCGATCTCGCGGATGCCCATCTAAGAGCGCTCAAATATCTGGCAGAGGGAGGCTCTTCACTCGCGCTCAATCTTGGAACCGGGAAAGGAACGTCCATTGCCGAATTGCTCAGAGTCATTGAAGAGATAAGTGGACGAAAAGTTCCGCATCACATCGTCGATCCGCGGCCAGGCGATCCGCCTATCCTCTTCGCAGACTCGAGCAAGGCCAGAGAGGTTCTAGGGTGGCAACCTGCCTTTGGGATTCGCGAAGTCATTCAAAGCGCTCTGCATTGGGAAGAGAATCTGCAATCCTTTCTGAGTGCGCCCTGACCCAACTCCTCGCGCTCCGTGCTCTCCCCAGCAAAGGTCTATCGAATGCAGTTGCGCTGTGATTGCAGCCTCAATCCGGGAGATCAGCCCTCGCGCAGACCTTCCTTCAGACGACCTTCGCCCTCTTGCAATCCCCGGCTGCGCAGAGAGGCGAGGTCGCTCTCGATTGAGCGCAACAAATTGCGAGCCCCACGCGTTGCCTCGAAGTGCTGCAGGAAACCGCGGCGCGCCGCCTCTCCCATCTCACCTCTCTCCGCGGACGATAGCGAATAAAACCGCTCGATCAAGCGAGCCGTACCTTCGCGCGTGTCCTCTTCCACAAATCCCCCGCCTGATGTCTCTACCTCCCGCCAGATATTCACCTTGTTGCTGATGAGCACAGGGGTTGAACAGGCCATGGCTTCCGCCACAACAAGACCAAAGTTCTCGTGATGCGAGGGAAGAATCAAAGCATCTGCCTTGCGCAGCATCCCCAGCTTCACTCTTCCATGGACCATGCCTGGCCAGTGGACCCGATGGCCGATCTTCAAGCGCTGCGCGAGGGCCTTCAGGGAATTCGTCCATCCCAGTTGATCGGGTCCCGCAAAAACAAGATCCACAGTCTGGGGTATCTTCTGGATGAGCTGACTGATGGCTTCAAGCAGGAGGTCGCAGCCTTTGATAGGATGCAGGCGTCCGAGAAACAGCAGATACCTTCGATTCTGCATTTCCGGAAAGGCTGCGCCAAATGCCGTGGTATCTTCCGTTGAGTCTTCTCCGGGATCAGAGGCTCCGAACGGGGCAACTCTCTCCCGGTAAGCATGTCCCGCGAAGACATTCCTTGCATCGCGCATCTCCTGCTCGGTCGTGAAGAGAACTGCCCTTGCATCCCGTAGAACGCGCCCCTCCACCAGCAACCAATAGGCTTCTTTGGCCTTATGCTTCAGCCAGAATTTGCGAAACCAAGGCGCCATCATGCCGTGCGCGAAGACGTAATAGGGCGTCGCAGTCTTGCGCAACCCCTGCCAGGAGCCAACAGAACTGTAGTTCCATAGGCCATTCAGGATGACCACATCGAACTCGCGCGCATGTGCGCGCATCCACTGGGGCAGACGGGGATTGAAACCATACTTGCCGATACCGCGGCCCAGCGCCACAAGCGGCAAAGGAAAGCTTCGTTGCGCCACGTCGGCCTCATCCTCAAGAGACACCACCTCCACGGAGTGGCCATCGCGCACCCACACTTCGGAGTTTCGCAGCACGCTCTCAATCGGCCCGCCGGAATCAGCCGCAGTCGAAGCAGTGGCCTGAAGGATCTTCATCCGTGCAAACCTCGCTCGATGAAGGCACCCTCAATCACACTCCTATAAAGATCGCGATGTTGTTCCGCGATCTTCCTGCCTTCAAAAGTCATCTCGGCTTTCTTGCGAGAAGCTTCTCTGAGGCGCATTGGGCTGGATGGCTGCTCTTGGCCAAACAGGACAAATTGAATGCCTTGGGCGAGGTTCTCCTGATCGAATGGCTCGGCAAGAAATCCACAACTGAGATGATCGATGATGTCAGGAAATCCACCAATCCTAAATGCCACGACAGGGGTTCCGCAGGCGAGGGACTCGATCGCTGTAGTCGCAAGATTCTCTTCGATAGATGGCACGCAAAACACGTCCAGCGCAGCATAAAGAAGTGAAAGCTGTCGAGGATCCGAAATGACACCGAAATTGTGGACCTTCATTCCTTCCAACTCTTGGCCTGCAGAGCCAAGTCCGAACGTGACAACTTCACAACCGCGCTCTTTGAAACGTTGGATGCGACTCCTTAAAGCATCCTGCAGATGATGCAGTCCCTTCCGTGGATCCTGGACGAGCGAAGCTCCAAAACCAATCAGCTTTTTGTCTTTCGGAAGGCCCATGGCATCGCGCGCGGAATTTGAATCGTGGGGTCGAAAGCACTCCAGATCAATTCCATTATGAATCAAGACGTGGCGCTTCCCTTCCAACAGGCGGCTGCTCTTGCTGAGCGAGTCCATCCAGTGGCTCGGAGAGACGATCGTCATGTTCAGAGATGTCCACGCCGCCTCTTTCTTGCTCCAGTTCCTTCTGGATAGATCACGCACATCGATTGATTCAAGCTCCGGGCAAGATCCGCATCCTTGCAGGAATCGGGTGCAGCCATTGCTATAGTGGCATCCGCCCGTGAATGCCATCATGTCGTGCATCGTCCAGACGATTGGGGATTTTAGCTTGCGGAAGTCATGAATCGGAAAGACGCCAGCGCCGATTACATGCAGGTGGACAACATCCGGTTGCAGGGCCAGCACTTGGCGAGCTGTGTAAACGGGCGCCCAGTTGTTACTCCAGGCGGTGTTCAGCTTGTGATGATAGAGCTTATTGGGCAGCTTATCAATATTCCTCAGGTAGCGGCCGATGAGCTTTCGGAATGGCCCCTCCGGACCATGAACAAATGCATCCTCCACGGGATTCAGATCAAGAACAACCAAATGCGAGTCCATACCCAGCTTCCTAAGTGCCTGGTGCAAGAGCAAAGCGATTCGACCGCCGCCTCCGCTTGTTCCCATGGACACGTGAACAACTCGCACGATGTAGATTTCTCCTTTTGGGGCAAGCCCTCTCTGGTTTCGATTTTGATTTCTGCCTAGCCTAATTTGCTCACTCGAGCGCCAGGCCAACTTCGATTGAAAAACAAAGTCTGATGCTCACCATCGCAGAATGGAGGCTAGCGAAGCTTCAAAGCTCTTTGGTTAAGGATTTGATGGGCTTTGCGGGATTGCCGGCAACGACAGTCCAGGCTGGCACCTCCCTTGTCACGACAGATCCCGCGGCGACGATAGCCCCTTCACCTATTTCAACTCCCTTCAGCACAATCGAATGCATTCCAATCCAGCAACTCCTGCCGAGCTTAATTGGCTTCGTAGCAACACGATCCCAGTTCTGCTTGCCAGCGACCCGATTCGCATAGGTGTCATCACGCCTTTCGGCTGCACTTATCGAGTGCAAGTCGCTATCAAGAATCGTGCAGCCCCAGGAGATGAGTACATCGTCGCCAATCTCAATCCTCTCCGCACAGACCAGCATTGAATTACCGATGAATGTGTTGCGTCCGATCACAATCGAACTGCTACCTCTTTCGAAGCTGATGCTGCCCTGGATAACGGAATGCGCCCCAATTGTGAGCTGATTCGTCGGCTCCATCCGAATTGTCCTGTAT
>JBAUTX010000192.1:0-18284 GCA_049582405.1 Occallatibacter sp.
CCATGGAGCGGGGCAAGCAGTACATTCGCGCCATCCAGCTCTATTACCGCCAGTTTCAGGCCTACCCGCCCAACATGGACGCGCTGGTCAAAACCAACGAGATCCGCTTCCTGCGCAAGCGCTACATCGACCCCTCCACCGGGAAGGATGACTGGAAGCCCGTCCTGGTGGGCCAGAACAAGACGCCCATCATGGGATTCTTCGGGCAGCCGCTGGCGGGCGCGGGTTCTCCCATTGGCGGCGTGGGGCCGGGCGCTGTGGCAGGCGCAACGCCGGCATCGAGCGCCTTTGGAGCAACGAGCGGCACCTCCGGATCTGCGTTTGGATCCTCGAGCGGTGCGCCTGGGCAGTCAGGGAGTTCCTCCGGGAGTTCAGGATTCAGCCTGGGATCCGGCTTTTCGGCAGGCGGCGGGAGCCAGCCTGGAAGTGGTTCGCCCGGCACCACCAGCACAGGCGCGCCCGGATCGACGACGGGGACAGGTTCATCGACCGATGCCGGCAGCAGCGCCTTTGGCGGGCAGACCTTCGGTGGAGCAGGCATCATGGGCGTCTCCCCGGCAAGCCCCAAACAATCCGTGTATGTGTACAAGAAAAAGAATCACTACAACGAGTGGGAGTTCCTGTACAGCCCTCAACTCGACCAGATGATGTCGGGCGGCAATGCAGGCGCAATTGGCCAGCCGGCCAGCGGCATGCCGGGCGGATTCGGGGCACCGGGGACGGGCATGGGAACAGGCACACAGTCCGGGAGCGGATTCAGCCTGGGCGGCATTTCGCCGAGCGCGCCGACAGCACCCACAACGCCGGCGCCGCCGACAACAACGTCACCGCAATAAACGGCTCCGAGCAAAGCCATTGCGGACCCTGCCGAGTCCTTACCCGGAAGACACAGTCGCCCGCATCCCAAGTGAGATGCGGGCGTCCTTTGATTAGAAGGTGCGGGGGCGACTAGACGCTGAAGGACGAGCCGCAGCCGCAGGTCGACTTCACCTGAGGATTTTCAAACTTAAAGCCAGCGGCCTCAAGGGTTTCGACGTAATCGACCGTGCAGCCATTGAGGTACATGAGGGAAGTGGAATCGACAAACACCTTGAGGTCGTCAAAGCTGAAGACCTTGTCCATCATGCCGCTCTGGTTCTCAAAAGCCATGGAGTACTGGAACCCCGAGCATCCGCCGCCGACGACGCCGATCCGGAGTCCGGTTGGAAGAGGATCCTGCGTGGCCATGATTTCACGCACCTTGGCAATGGCCTGCGGGGTGAGGGTCAAAGGGGCCTGCTTTGCGCCTTCCTGCGTGGGTGCAACTGCGGTTGAGGACATAATATCTCCTGTGCTTGAGTTCTTGCGCTTACTGCTAACTCTACCCCGGCGCTGCCGGGGTTTCAAGGCCTTCTCAGCCTCATATACCCTTGGATGCAACAGGGAGGCAGGAAGTCGCGGGAAGTAGGCTGGATCGGATCCCAGCCCCTGGGAATACGGCATGAGCGCGTGGCTGCCGCAAACCCGGACTTCTCGGCTGTTCACTCAACAGGCAACACGTGTGTGATTTTTGTCACCACAGGGGTCCCCGTTCCGGGCTATGATGGCTAGCCGTAAGGCCCCTCTACTTACGAGACCGCGGTAATTCACGGCCCGCCGGTATCTGGGACCAGACAGCCATTCGGAGGTGAATATGACGTTTGTTCCCGTAATGTGGTCAGTCTGGGTTGTCCTGGTGGTTATCTTGGCTGCCCTGTACGTCTACCGCTCCAGCCTGACCAAGGATGAAGAGGACCAGATCTTCCTCGACGACTCGTTTGACAATGAAAAGAACGCACAGGCGGCGATTGTCGCCAAAGTCAACAAGATTGAACCGTATGTCAGAATCTCGCTTTGGCTGGTCGGAGCCTCGACCGTGGTGGTGATCGGCTACTACGTCATAGACTTCATCAACCAGTTCAAGTAGGGCGGAACATCTGCCAGCACACTGCCCGGGGCGACAGCGACCACGCGACCGCCCTGGCAGATTTCTATTCCCTCGCCCGCTATTCAACCTCCTGGCGGGCTCGATAGCCGTCGCGCGCGATGATGTCGTATTTGAGCGACTTGTGCTTCTCATCCTGCATGCGCAGGGGATGGCCTTCATCATCGACAAGCTGCACCTGGATCTTGCGGTAAGTGCCGTCCTGCTTCGCATTGGTCGGCCTGTAGACAAGTTCATACTTCGAACGGATCGCCTGGTTAATTGCGTTGAAATCATCTCCCAGCTCGCCGATGAAGCGAGGTTCAAACCACATGCCGCCCGTCATTTTGGCGAATGTCTTCATCTGGTTGTCGGCCTGAAGATAGTCCAGGTCTCTGAGTTCCTGGCGGAAGCCGGGACCGCCTTCGGTCATGGCCCGCAACATGCCGCCCGTCGAGATTGTGAAGATAGTGATGTCCGGCGTGGTCTTCACTTTCTTCAGGATCTGGTCCAGGGTGATTCTTGAAAATGTGTCGCGGCCAGACGCGATGAGCACAATGTACTTGTGGCCGTCGATACGGCTGAGCCGGTCCTCAGCCTCGGAGAGTGCGTCGAACAGGTTGCGATCATCGAAGCCGGGAATGATGAGCGTGTTGATGGCGTTGAAGATCTGGCGCTTGTCCTGGGTGAAGTCCGTGACGATGTGCGAGCGGAGGTCGAAGGTCATCAGGGCCACATAGTCCTGGGGACGAAGCGACTGCGCGAAGGCCCAGGCAGTGTTCTGCATGTCATAGACAAACCAGTAGTTTGTCGCGGCAAACTCCACCAGCATGAGGGCCGTGATGGGGGCCTCGACGCGCTTGAATCCGATGACCTTCTGCTCGACGCCGTTTTCGAAAACGCGGAAATTGGTGGGCTTGAGGCCCGGCACGAACTGCCCGGTCTTTTCAAGCAGCACGCCGACATCCACGGTGACCTCAGGGACATCGACGCGGAGAGCATAGTTGTTCAGACCGGGGGGATTGACGACCTTTGGGGCAGCGGGCGCGGGTGGCGGGGCCTCTTCGGTCTTGCTCTTCTTGGGTACGGCAATCACGCCTGTGTCGCCGGAAGGCCCGCCCGCTTCAGGTCCGGCTTGATCGGACGGCTGCTGCGGCTGTGGCTGCTGAGGCTGCTGCGGAGGCGGCGTGTTTTGTGCCTGGCCGAGTGGAGCGCTTGCAATCGCCAGTGCGAGGGACAGCATGAGAAATAAACCCCTGCGGGAATCGGGCAGGGACAGGCGCTTGATGACCATAACAACCTCTGTGCTGCAGACAGCATACGGGATGGACCGGAGCGCCGGGCAACCATGGTGCCACCGGGGAAGCACTCGGAGCCCCCACGCTCGCGGTTGTACTCTTATAGACGTGAAATTGAGATCAAAGGAAGTCTGGCGGGTGGCGGCGCAAGCGGCCCTGTTGGCGGGAATCGCATGCGCTGCACAAACAGGAATCAGCGAGGTGGCCGCTGCGCCAGCCGCTCCACCGCCCTCAACCGGCGGAATTTATCCGCTGAGTCAGGTGCACCGGGGCCTGATGGCGACGGCCTGGACCGTTTTTGAGGGGACAAAGCCGGAAGCGATGCAGGTGGAGATCCTGGGCGTACTGCGCGGTGCGCGAGGGCCCGGGGAGGACATGATTCTTGCGCGGCTGCGCGGAGAAAAGCCGGAGTACACGGGCGTGGTGGCCGGGATGAGCGGCAGCCCGGTGTATGTAGGCGACAAGCTGCTTGGGTCGCTCTCGTTCCGCATCGGCCAGTTCAGCAAGGAACCCATTGCAGGGATCACGCCCATCGCGCAGATGCTTGAGGTGCGGGATATCCCCGTGAGCGCGAATGCGAACGAAGCCGGAAGCGCGCAACGAGCAGGCGATGGGATGAGCGCCGGGATGACCTTTCAGGCGATGGAAACGCCGCTGGTGATGAGCGGATTTCGACCTGAGGCAATTGCGCTGTGGCAGAAGAAGATGGCCGGCACCGGGATGGAACTGGTGGCTGCGGGCGGATCCAGTGGCTCCTCCGAAGACCCACCGAAGATGGATGCCGCGGCCCGCGCCAGCATTCAGCCGGGCAGCGCCGTCAGCGCACAACTGGTGCGCGGCGACCTGGAGATCGCAGCGACCTGCACCGTGACGTATGTCGACCCGAAGCAGCTGCTGGCATGCGGACATCCGATTCTGCAGGCAGGGCCGGTCTCCTTGCCGATGACAACGACAGACGTAGTGGCAACGCTTGCCTCGCCGCTGAATGCCTTCAAGATTGTGAACACGGGCGCAACGATTGGAGCGTTCACCGAGGATCGGGACTCGGCGATTCGCGGGGTCTTTGGCGCAGAGGCGAGGATGATTCCCGTGCGGCTGGAGATGCACGCGGGCACAGTGGAGAAGAAGCTGCACTTTGAGGTGCTCGACCTGCCGACGCTGACCCCGCAGGCCGTGATGGTCACGATCTATAACTCTCTACTGCAGACGAATCTGAGCACTGCCGAGACCAGCTATCACGTCACGGGCAACATTGTGCTTGACGGACACGAACCGGCACCGCTGGACGTGTGGGCGCCGGCGGGAGAGGCGGCTCCGCCTCAATTGCTGGCGGCGATGCAGACGGGAGAGGACTTCGCGCAGCTCTACTCGAATGGAACACGGCAGGGAGCCATCCGATCGATCAACCTGCAGGTGGAGGCGATTCCGCGCAATGTGCAGGTTGACCTGGATTCGGCACGCATCGTTTCCGGGGATACGGTCCATGCGGGTGACACGGTCATGGTTGAGGCGACGCTTCGGCCGTGGCAGACGCCCGCCCACAATGTGCGCATCCCGGTGACGCTGCCTGCGCGGCTTGCGCCTGGCAATCTGCGCCTGCTGGTGTCTGATGGCACCACGCTGGACCGCGCACTCCATCAACCCCGGTTTGGCGCCGCGGCGCACGACCTTGATACCGACC
The DNA here is from genome assembly GCA_049582405.1 of Occallatibacter sp. Taxonomy (GTDB): domain Bacteria; phylum Acidobacteriota; class Terriglobia; order Terriglobales; family Acidobacteriaceae; genus Telmatobacter. The sequence continues at coordinate 4,922 of JBAUTX010000192.1, forward strand.
TGGCACGGGCGAGGCAGATGCACCGCGCAGACAGGATCTACGTGAGCCTGCTGACGCCGGAGACGCAGGGAGAGATTGAGGGGCACACGCTGACCGGCATGCCGCTCTCCATGGCGAATGCACTGGAGCCGATGCGGGCTGCGCAGGACGCCAGCCTGAACGGGGAGTCCGCAGTGGTGGCCGGACAGGCTCCGGCGGGCGGGGCTCTGTCTGGCTTCAAGGTCCTGACCCTGCATATCGAATCCGGGGGCGGGTTACACTAGGACGGCGGGGAATCCATTCAGACAGAATGTATCCGGCTTGCGCCGCGGCGCGGACGGCCAGGTTTCTTCTCAGTTCCCCGAGCGAGGACCGCACTTCGATGACGAGCCCGATTCAAGGACTTGCAGCTCACGCGGCGGGAGCCGAACTTGTGCCCTATCACTATGACCCTGGCAAGATCGGGGCCCAGGAAGTGGAGATAGGCATCTCTCACTGCGGTGTGTGCCACAGCGACATCCACCTGATTGCCAACGACTGGGGCATCAGCCAGTATCCGTTTATCCCCGGCCATGAAGTGATCGGCACGGTCAAGGCCATCGGCGCCGAAGTGCGTTCGCTGCAGGTGGGCCAGCGCGTGGGCCTGGGGTGGCAATCGAACTCCTGCGGCCAGTGCGAGTGGTGCATGCGGGGCATGGAGAATCTCTGCCCGTCGTCAGAAGGCACGTGCGTGCACCGCAATGGCGGCTACGCAGAACGGGTGCGGGCCAATGCACGGTTCGTGCTTCCGATTCCCGATGCGCTCCCCAGCGAGCAGGCCGCACCGCTGCTGTGCGGGGGCATCACGGTCTACACGCCGCTGCGCGCGCATGGCATCAACCCTTCGTCGCGGGTCGGCGTGGTGGGCATTGGCGGGCTGGGACACATGGCGATCCAGTTTGCGCGGATCTTTGGCGCAGAGGTCACGGCTTTTTCGACCTCGACGGCCAAAGAGCAGGAAGCTCGCAGCCTGGGCGCGACGCACTTTGTGAATTCGCGAGACACGAAGGCCATGCACGAAGTCGCCGGATCGCTGGATTTTATTCTGAACACGGCGAACGCCGACCAGGATTGGGGCCTGTACATTCAGGCGCTGCGGCCAACCGGAACGTTGTGCATGGTGGGTGTGCCGCCCTCGCCCATGCAGGTTCCAGCTTTTCCGCTGATCGCGGGTGTGCGGACGGTGACCGGGAGCCCGATCGGCAGCCCGTATCAGCTGCGGGAGATGCTGGATGTGGCGGCGCGACACGGGGTGAAAGCAATCACGGAGTGCTTCCCCATGGCCAGGGCCAATGAGGCGCTGGACAAGGTGAAGAAGAACAAAGTCCGCTACCGCGCCGTGCTGGCGAACTGAGCATGCAGGAATCGCCATGAACGGCGTACGCATGGACAAGTGGCTGTGGGCGGCGCGCTTCTTCAAGACGCGCGCGCTGGCCGCGAAGGCGTGCGACCTGGGCCGCATCCGCGCCGGCAGCGTGGAGGCCAAGCCTGCACGCGAGGTTCGCGTGGGCGACATGCTGCATGTGCGCAACGAAGGCGGCGAGATTGAGATTGAGGTGCTCGTGCTGAGTGAAATGCGCGGGCCAGCGGCCGTCGCGCAGACACTGTATCGGGAGACCGAGGCCAGCAAAGCGGCGCGCGCGCGGCTTGCCGAAGAGCGTAAAGCGATGCAGCAGTACGCGCCGATGCCAGAGCGCCGGCCCAGCAAACGCGACCGGCGCAGGATTATCCAGTTTCGCGGCGGGGCTTAAGGCGCCGGCCCACAGACCGCACGAAGCCACGCAGGAAGGGTCAACTCTAGTAGACTCAACGGCAGAATGTGTTTCCGACTGCCTCTTCTTTGCCGCCCGAACTCGTCTGCCACTGCCATCACACTTCTCGCGATCTGCTGCGCGGCCCCAGCCTCTATGCTGAGGGCCCAGCAGACGCATCTCTGGACCCAGTCGCGGTTTGAGGAATTTGAAAAGGGTTCGCCGCAAGGAGTGGCCATCGGCAGCGACGGCCACTTGCGCCAGGGGCCGGGTATGCACGACGTGATGACCACGCCATCGACGTTTGTGTGGTCCATTGCGACGGACAAGAACGGGACCGCCTACCTGGGCACCGCTTCGCCCGCGACCGTGCTACGGGTGGGCAAAAGCGGCAAATCGTTCACTCTCTTCGAGACCACGGATGTGAGCGTGCAGGCGGTCGCTCTCGGCCCGGATGGAATGCTCTACGCAGCCACGCTGCCCAGCGGCAAGGTTTACAGGATCAATCCCGCAGCGACCGCGAAACAGGATCAGACGAGTGCGACGGTCCTCTTTGACGCGGGCAAGCTGCCGGAGAAGACGACGATGGACGGCACTACGGTGGAATCCAAGCCGGCGGACGGAAAGTCGCACTACATCTGGGCGATGACCTTCGACGCGGCTGGGCGGCTGTACATCGCCACCGGCGGGCCGGGCGCAGTGTACCGCGTGGATGTGAAGACGCCGGGGGCGAAGCCGGAAGAGTTTTTCAAAAGCGATGAGCAGCATATTCGCTCGCTGGCCTGGGACGCGAAGGGCAATCTGATTGCGGGCTCGGACGGCAGCGGACTGGTGTATCGCATCAGCCCGGAGGGAAAGGGCTATGTGCTGTTTGATGCACCGCGCCGTGAGATCACATCGGTGGCCGTGGGTGCAGATGGCACGATCTATGCGGCAAGCGTTGGCGATAAGGGACGCAATCCGCTGCCGCCGCTTCCGGTTCAGGGCCTTGCGGGAATCACGATTACCGTTGTGCAGCCGGGCTCCGTGCAGGCAGTGAACGCGAGCGCATCCGTGCCGGAGGGCTCGGAGATCTATGCGCTCAAGGAAAATCAGGCGCCGCAGAAACTGTGGGCCGATAAAGACGAGATTGTTTACGCGCTGGCCGCACAGGCAGACGGGCTGCTGGCCCTGAGCGGCAATCGCGGGCACATCTTCCGGATTGAGCCGAACGGCGACTATGCCGACGTTGCGCATCTGGAGGCGCAGCAGGGCCTGTGTCTTGCCCCCGGCACGGGATCTGAGATCCTGATTGGCACGGGCAACACGGGCAAACTGGCCGTGCTGGGTGCGGCGGAGAAGCACGAGTACGCCAGCGACGTGCTGGACGCGGGCGCGATGGCCCGCTTTGGGCGCGTGGAAGTGGAGCCAGGATCGACCGGCTACGCAATCTGGACACGCACGGGCAATGTGGAGCAGCCCGTGCGCGGGTGGAGCGACTGGGAACCGCTGAAGGACGGCGCGGTGGCCTCGCCGGCTGGCCGCTTTTTGCAGTGGAAGACGGAACTGCAGGCCAGTGGCACGGTTGGTAAAGTCGGCGTGAATTACCTGCCGGTGAACTCGGCTCCGGTGGTGGATGATGTGGTGGTAGCACCGGGAGCAAGGCTGAGTGCACAACCGCAACCGGCCGGCCAGCAGACGGTGACCATCAATTTCCCGTCGGCGGGTCAGAGCGCGACCATCTCCTATGACGGCAGCGCGAGCGCCCCCCTGCAGGCGCAGAAGGACCGCACCTCCATTACGGTGCGATGGGCAGCGCATGACGACGATGGCGACGATCTGAGCTACTCGCTCTACTTGCGCGGGGACGGCGAACATGTGTGGCGGTCGCTCAAGAAGAATCTGACGGACAAGGCGTACAGCTTTGATGCGACGCTGATTCCTGACGGCGGCTACCAGGTGAAGGTGATCGCCAGTGACTCGCCTTCGCACACGCCCGGCGATGCGCTCACGGCGGAGAGGATCAGCGACCGCTTTGAAGTGGACACCACACCGCCTGTAATTACGGCGCTGAAGGCTGCATTGCAACCCGCGCCTTGCGCGAAGCCGCCCTGCGCCAGTCCGGTGCACGTGACATTTGAAGCAGAGGATGCCACGTCCCCAATTGCTCATGCGGAGTACTCGCTGGATGCGGGACAGTGGCAGTTCATTGCACCGGTGGGGACGCTGTCTGATGCGAAGCGCGAGAGCTATGTGCTGGATTTGCCCGCGTCGTCTACAGCGGCTCAGGAAGGCGAACACCTGCTGACCGTTCGCGTCTACGACCGGTATGACAATGTGGGCGTCGCGAAGACCGTGTTTGGCTCGGCGGCGAAGTAGGCGGATCGGCGATGCGATTTGAACTGTTTGTAGCGGCGCGCTATTTGAGAGCCAAACGGCGGCAGGCCGTGGTGGGCGTCGTGACCAGCATCTCGATTGCGGGCGTTGCCGCAGGCGTGGCCGCGCTGATTATTGCGCTTGCCATCACCAACGGGATGCGCCGCGACCTGCAGGACAAATTGCTGGGTGCGTCCTCGCAGGTGGACCTGATGCGCGTGGCAGCGGATGGCATTCGCGACTGGCGACCGCTCGTGGAGCGGTTGCGGAACGTTCCGCATGTGACGGCAGCTGCGCCGGGGCTCTACGGGCAGGTGCTGGTTTCACGCGGGCCTCATGCAGGCTTTGCACTCATCAAGGGCATCATTCCGGCCGAGGAGTTGACGGTCAGCAACCTGCTGCATTTCATCTCCGCGGGTTCCGCGAACGAGCTTGCACCGGATGCCGCGACAACTACGGCTCCGGACGCGAATGCGGGCGATTCCCTGCCTCAGCCTGCGGCTACGGTATATCCGCCGCTGGTGATGGGCGGAGACCTTGCCCAGCAGATTGGTGCGCAGGTCGGCGACACGGTGCTGATTACAAGCCCGCAGGGCGAGCTGACTCCGCTGGGCCTTGCGCCCAAGTATCAGCGCTTTCGGGTGGTGGGCATCTTCCACTCGGGCTTCTTCCAGTACGACTCGGCGATGGCGTTCATGCGGCTGAGCGATGCGCAACGGCTGTTCAGTGAGCCGGACCTGCTCTCCATCATCAGCTTCAAGGTGGACAACATGGAGCGCGCGCCCGAGATTGGAGCGGCCATCGAGCAGGCGGCGGGCAAGGGCTTCATGTCCACAAACTGGATTGAGCAGAACCGGCCGCTGTTTCGTGCGTTGAAGGAGGAGCAGGTGGTGACCTTCATCATCATCGCTCTCATCGTGATTGTGGCGGCGCTGAACATTCTGATTGCTCTGACCATGATGGTGATGGAGAAGACACGCGACATTGCAGTGCTGATGAGTTTTGGCGTGGAGCCCGGCCAGGTGCGGCGCATCTTTCTGCTGCAGGGGCTGCTGATCAGCGTGATTGGCACGGCGCTGGGAGTTGTTCTGGGCTATGTGGCAGCGTGGGCCGGAGGCCATTACCACTTCATTCATCTTTCGGCGGAAGTGTATTCGATTGACACGTTGCCCTTTGCGCCGAGGCCTCTGGATGGAGTGATCGTTTCCGTTGTGTCCATCGGGATTTCGCTGCTGGCCACCCTGTACCCGTCTTCGGCGGCTGCGCGGATTTTGCCGGCTGAGGCGCTGCGCTACGAATAGCCCTATTGCGGCGTAATGATGCCCCCGACCGCGTGACGGCGCGGCAGGATGATGCCGCGATGGTCAACCTGTGGCGGAGTCTGATGCTGCTCTGGCAGGGCTGGCCGCTCCACCAGGGCGCCGCCGCAGGCTGGGCACCAGTCTGCCTGCGTATCCAGGGCGAGCACGGCATGGCATTGACTGCAGATGCGTTCCACACCTCAAGTGTACCGGAGGATGCCGCGGCTCAAGCCGCCGACTTGATTTGCAGCGCAACGGCTCTTGCCCATGCCCGAATCTCGACCCAGTCGCGTATGTCTGTCGTGGGTATCCTGCTGAGCGCAGGAATGGGAAGGCGGTTGATGAAGCGGAACGGAGAGGGCATGAGCCTGACGTCGAATCGCCCGCCGAGAATGTGGACCTCAGCGGGATGAAGCCATCCGTAGCGCTCAAGTTGCTTCGCGGCCTGGTGACTCGCTGCTTCAAAATCCGCGGGAACGGAGCGCGTGGGGCCGAGGACAAAGACCCACGGGCGAAGCAACTTGAGTGCGGGCTGGTGGAGCTCTACGAATTGATGGAATTCCCTGGGGAATCGCCCGATGTAGAGGGGTGCGCCGAGGATCAGCGATGCCCTTCCCTGGAGGGACTGAACTGATTGCATCGGCAGGACATCTGCCAAAAGACCCTCGGCATCAAGAGTGGCTCCGACGGCCTCGGCGACCTCAGCCGTGGATCCGCTGCGCGTGGCATAGGAAACGAGAACGGGAGCTGGCATTGCATTTCTCCGTCGCTGGGCTATTGTGCGCCCTATGTGCGGGTTAAGCGTTATGCCAGCCGTCACAATGGGCTGTGCTGCCCGCCGCATGTGCAAGTGCGCCAGCGCATGCCCAGGGGCACAAACCGCTAAACTGGGGTCATGCACGCTCTGGTTCGCCTCGTTGCAATCGACATGGACGGCACGCTGCTGCCGACGTTTTCGCAGGAAGTGAGCCGCCGCAATGCGCAGGCGCTGAAGGCCGCACAGGAAGCCGGGATCGTGATCGCGATTGCGACCGGGCGGCGGCAGGCGTACACAGCGCCCATCCTCTCGGGGCTGGGCCTGCGAGCGGACACGCCGCTCCTCACGTCCAATGGAGCAGTGACACGCACGCTTGCCGGAGAGCCGGTGGACCGCAGTCATCTGGAGGCGAGAGTGGCGCGCGGATTATGCGGGCTTCTCCGGCCCTTTGGAGCGCTGGTGTTCACGTTTGACCATGAGGGCCCCGGCGAACTTGCGCTGGAAGATCTGGAACAGACGCATGGCCGCATTGCGCTGTGGGTGGAGACAAACCGGAAGTCTATCGCGGTGGTGAAGCCGCTGGAGCTGGCGCTGGAGGATGGCAAAGACCCAATCCAGGGTATGGTGGCAGGCGGCATGAGCAAGATGCGTCAGGCAGAAAAGGCATTGAAGGAAAGCGCCTGGAGCGGCGAGTGCGAGTGCATTCGGACGGAGTATCCGGGACGCGACCTATCGATCCTGGATCTGCTGCCGCAGGGTGTCTCAAAAGGATGGGCGCTCCAGCGGCTTGCAGCGCGGCTTGGCATTGACCGGAAAGAGACGATGGCGATTGGGGACAACTGGAATGACGTTGACATGCTGGAGTGGGCCGGGCAGAGTATCGTGATGGGCAACGCAGCCAAGGAACTGCGCACCATGGCGAGAACCCGCGGCTGGAAGCAGGCACCGCCCAACGATGAGGATGGCGTGGCTGTGGTGCTGGAAAAAGCGGTCGCGCGACATTCGAAGACAGGAGCCTAAGAGAGATTGCGAATCTGGATGTCGGTTCATTCCATGCTGCCGGTGATTGCGGGGTTGGCGTTTGCGCTTTCCGCGGATGCTGCCGAGATGGCGACCCTTTCAAATGGCTTCACGATGCGTTGCGACCACCACGCGCTGGTGAAGGACGAGGTGCGCCTCTACCTGAGCGCGGGGGAGGACAACTACATTGCGCTTGCACCAGGCCAGATTGCGGCTTTTACGCCACTGGCCGATCCGCCGCAGGCGGCCGCTGAACCAACGCCTGCCAAGCCGCGTGGCGACGCCAAACTGACGCAGACGGATGTGCACGAGCTGCTGGCCGAAGCAGGCAATGTGCACAACCTGGATGTGGACCTGCTGGCAAGCGTCGTGAAGGCGGAAAGCGGCGGACACGTACATGCCGTGAGCCCGGCCGGGGCCAGGGGCCTGATGCAGCTGATGCCCTCCACGGCGAACTCGCTGGGAGTTCAGGACAGTTTTCAACCCGAGGAAAACGTGCGCGGCGGGACGACCTACCTGGATGAGCTGCTGACGCGGTACCACGAAAACCTGGCGCTCGCGCTGGCCGCCTACAATGCCGGTCCGGCGGCGGTGGACAAGTATCATGGCGTGCCGCCTTACCACGAAACGCGCGTTTACGTGGCGCGGGTGATCCATGAATTCAATCGCCGGGTGCTCGCTCGCGAGCGGGCACAGAGGCTGTCCAACCCTTCCCTGTCTCGATAGATGTATCGCAATTTTCCAGATCAAGCCCATACAATCAGCCTGTAGCTCTTGAAACGGAGATCGCTTGAAGAAGAAACAGCTGATTCTGGGCCTAGTGGTCCTCGCCGCGTTGGCAGGTCTTGTGGTTTGGGCCCGGGAGCGCATTCACTTTGACTTCGGCATGTTTCGCGCGCAGGTGTCGATGACGGATTGGCGCCTGATTGGCGCGGGCGTGGCCTGCATCTACCTGGGCTATGTGGTGCGCGCGGCGCGCTGGGCCCTGCTGCTCCGGCCGAACAAGCGGGTCCCCGTTCTGTCACTGGTCGGCAGCCAGGTAATGGGTTACACCGCGGTCGCGTTGATTGGCCGGGTTGCCGACCCGGTGCGCCCTTATCTTGTGGCGAAGAAGACATCGTTGCCCATCAGTTCCCAGCTCGCCGTGTACATTGTGGAGCGACTCTTTGATACCGGCACGATTGCCCTCATCTTTTCTCTGGCCATCCTGCTGGCTCCGGCGGGCACACTGCCGCATCCCGAGATTGTGAAGAAGGCCGGCTACTGGGGCATGGCCCTGACGATTGCCGGCGCGGCATTTCTGGTGCTGGTCAGGCTTTCCGGCGGGGTCGTCGCCACGCTCTTAGAACATTCTCTCGGCCTTCTTTCCAAGAGAATGGGCCAGGCTGTTGGGAATAAGATCCGCGCCTTTCATGCGGGACTCGACACGATGCGGAGCTTCTCGGACTTTGCTTATGCGAGTTCGCTCTCCTTCGGCATGTGGTGCCTGATTGCGCTTTCGTACCTGCTCACCATGCGGGCCTTTGTGGCAAGCCCCGTGCTCGCAACCATGACGATTCCCAAGGCCGTGCTTGTGCTTGCCTTCAGCGGCACCGCAAGCGTGCTTCAATTGCCCATCCTGGGATGGTTCACGCAGATCGGCCTCGTGGCTGCCGCTCTGACGAGCTTCATCGGCACGTCCACGGAAGCTGCAACGGCGTGCGCCGCGATGCTGCTGGTGGTGACTTTCCTCAGCATCGTCCCGGTGGGCCTAATCTGGGCGCAGTTTGAGCATGTGAGCCTGCGCAAAGTCACGGCCGAGAGCGAGCACGTCGGCGACGATCAGATGATCTCAGAGAGCCCGGAGCCCGCAGAGTAGCGGCCTTTACGACAAGCTGCTGCGCGGGCTGGGTGGCTGGGTAAAGCGCAATCGATCCGGGGCGACCGCTCCGCCGGTGAGCAGCATGCTCATGGCCTGCTCCATGGTGAGATCGGTATCGACGACACGATCGAGCGGCAGAACCTGCAGGAAGGCTGAAGTCGGATTGATGGCGTTGGGCAGCAACACGGCCGCCAGGGGCTGGCCCGTGGTCGAGTCTGTCATCGTCCGCGTCAGAAAACCCACGGACTTCTGGCCCGCCAACGGAAAATCGACAAGCACGACGCGCTGACTTGTCTCCTTCTTCGCCATCATGGTGTCAAGCAACTGCCGCACGGATGTGTAGACCTTTGCGACGAACGGCAGCCGCTCCAGGATTGCTTCAAAGAGGCTGAAGATCTGGCGGCCAATCACGAGTGAAGTCACTCGCCCAACGACATACAGCACGAGAAGTGTGAGTAAGATCGCCAGTGCGGATTGCGTCCAGGGATCGGCAAGCCAGCGCCGATAGAAGACCGCGTCAAAGAATTTAACGAGCGGGAGGCCCGCCTTCGCGAGGCTGGTGAGCACAAAGCTGAACACCAGCCAGGTGACAAACAACGGCCCGATGGTGATGACCCCAGCGAGGATGTTCCGCTGCAGATTGCGCAAAAGTCTTGGAATAACGCGTTTCACAGAGCTCTCCTGCGAATGAGGATACGTCAAAAGAACGCAGCTAGAATGGAGGTTGCTTCGGCGAGCGTTGTGCTAATCTGGGGCCACACATGCGGACATCCGGGTCTCGCCGGCAGCCAGGTTCCACTGGCGCGTGGAATGTGGATTTTTCCAGAAGGTGATGAATTTCTATGATGAATCAGGTGGAGAGCTCGGCTCACAAGGAGCCCACCCTGCGCACGGGCGGTGCGTACGCCGCACCCGCGCGGAGGATCGACTTCTGGCTGACATCGCACGAAGAACCGCAGAAGATTCTTGCCAGCCCCGATGCCGATTTTGAGACCCTGCGCCCGTCATCAGCCGGACGAAGGCCGCTGGAGAATGCAGCGGCCCCGGCAGCGAAGCCAGCGATCTCTGCCGAGCAGGCGTCGACCGGGGAGCCGATCCCTGGGCAGCCGGTCGCTGTCTTGAAGACTCCCGAAGCTCGCCAGACGGTCGCCGGCGGGGCTGCGCTTAGCGTCGGCAAGACGCCCAGGCCGGCACCTGACTCCCCGCGGCTCGAAGGGACCAGCCGCAAGCTGGAAATGCTCAAGACGGCTCTGGTCCTTGGGCAGAAAATGCTGCCGCTGCTGGAAGGCAACGTCGCCACCGCACTGAGCAACCTGCTGATGCCGGGCAGGTCTGCAGCGGCCTCGCAGCGAGACGTCGCAGCTCTGGAGGGCGCGGTGGGCCACCTGAAGAGCGCGCAGCGGGAGTTGAGTGAGAAGATCAGCGAGCAGAGCAGCGCGGTGCAATCTCTTTCCGACAAGTTGGAGATGGTCCGTGAGGCGACGGACCGCAACACGCTGGAACAGGAAGAAATGATGACGGATGCTCGCGCGCTGAAAAAGAAGGTCCTCATCTTTGCGTGGGTGGGTTTGACGCTTCTCGTCGCCTCTGTCGCCATGAACATCGTCGTTCTTTTCAAGATCATCCACTAGAACATTGGGGGCGCAAAGCCCGATCCAGGGCTGCCGGGGGCGAGCACTCCTGCGCGTCGGCGTTTATTCATATTGTCAACTAGATCATTTCTTACATAAAAGTGACTTTGCACAAACCTGCTTTCCTCTTCCAACTTCTTATAGTGAGACGTTGCCAGTCGTGATGATGGGGGACTAGTATTCCCGGTAGTTCAGTGAGGGTTGACCCCTTCCGTATCACAATGCAGGTGTTCCAAAGTCCACAGAGCTTCAACAACGAACGCCGCTTACCGGCGGCCGAACATGGAGTGCCACGACATGGCATGGTATGCCTACTGCATCGGTGAAAAACAAGCATTTCCTGAATTAGCCCGCCATCGTAAACCAGTTCCACTTGAGTCCGTTCACGGCGTGAGCGGAAATCAGGTTTTCCTCTATCCGGCCAGCGACCTGGCCATCATCGTCAGCGAACATACTCCAAGCGAAGGATTCAGCCAGAAGGCAGGGGTGGATCACGCCAGGGTCATTGCCGACTGCTTCCAGCACTCCACGGTGCTGCCGTTCCGGTTTGGCACAGTGTTCAACGACGATGAGAGCCTGCGGAAGTCGGTCCGGTCAAACCAGCGGCAGTTCCTGTCGAACATTGACAAGCTGCGCGGCAAGACCGAGATGCACCTGAAGATCTTCGTGGATGACTGCTGCCCGCGCGAGGCGATCAAGCCACCGGCAACCGAGACAGTGGGACGCGAATACCTGACCAACCTGCGGGAGACCGCGTCGAGGCAGCGTGAGCGGCAGACACGCGCCCGGGCTGTTGCCTTCCAGATGCATCGCCTCTTCCTGCCACTGGATGAAGAGGTCAGTTGCCGTTTGACTGAATCGGGCAAGATGGTGCTGGACGTGGCTCATCTGATCGAGCAGAAGCACGTGGAGCGGTACCAGAACAAGTTTGCGACCACCAGTGCCATGATGCGGGAGTGCCTGCTCCAGCTTTCTGGTCCCTGGCCGCCGTATCACTTTGTCCATCGGCTTACGCGCGGAATGCACCACGCGGCTCAGCATCCGCATCCTGTTGCGCCAACAGAAGTGACTGCCAAGGCGGCCGTCCCGCTGAATCAGCCGCTGCCCGCGTTGGCCTAGTCAAGACCCAGCACGGGTATCAAGAACAAAAGCCCCAGACTGCTGGTCTGGGGCTTTTGCTTTTGCGCGGGACTTAGCTCTGGTGTGCTGAGGGGCTGCCCGCTTCCTTGCGGCGAGACAGCACAAACGACTTGCGTCGGTCCTTGGAGGCGTGATCAATCTGCTTCCAGAAGCCGACGAAGTAGTCGATGGCCGAGATGGTGGAGACCAGCACGGTGAAGTAGATGGCCGCGATGGCAAGCCAGTTGACGGGAATGACGAGGTCACCGAACTGCCACTCATCCCAGCGATGGGCCAGGATTGCCGAAACAACGGTGACAATCTGAAGGACCGTCTTGAGCTTGCCCAGGTCGCTGGCCTGGATGGTGAAGCCCTCCGAAGAGGCAATGGAGCGAAGCCCGGAGATGAGGAATTCGCGGGCAATGATGACGACGGCAATCCAGACCTTGACGACCTGCGGATTGTAGGCCACGAGCGCGACCAGCGCCGCGGTGACCATGATCTTGTCGGCAAGCGGGTCGAGCAGCATGCCCATCGTGGTGATCTGGCCGCGCTTGCGCGCGAGATAGCCGTCCAGCCCATCCGTGATGGAAGCAAGAATAAACAGGACCGAGGCGAGGATTTCCTGGGCGCCCGATGGTCCCTGCCACGGGAAATGCGGTGAAAGGATCCACAGCAACAGCGGGATCATCACAACCCGGCTCATCGTGATGGAGTTGGGGAGATTCATGAAGCGCTGCGATGCAGACCTCTCGTCTGGCTTGCCTCCATTATTGCACCAGTATGAGGCGGCGCGCCGCAGTTGGGCCGTTTGCAGCGGAATCAGTTCGGGCTGGCTACGCTGACTGGATCGGAGGCGATGAGGTGAAGGGCCTCGTCCGGGTCGACTGGCTGAAGCTCGAGATATACCCGGTCTTGCATGAGGATCAAACGAGAGCGGCAGTAGTAAGTTTTGTCCGGCCCGGCCGAGAATTGCGCGAGTTCGGTGACGGCGCCAAAGGCCAGCGAATGGAGCACGGCACACACATGATGCTCGCCGGGAGCCACCGAGGCCGCGAAGTACGCGTTGGGACGAAGGGCGCCGACCCATGCGCCGTCGAGACCCACCCTGGTCGTGGGATAGGCAAGATTGATGGGCGTGCCTGCCTCCTGGATGAAATAGACACGCGCCCTGCCGGGCTCGGGCGGCAGGAGGTCGTGTGAGCGCTTGTCGAGGTGCACATGCAGGGGAGCATTCGCGGGACCGCAGGAACTTGCCGCGGGATCGACGGGTTGCTGGGCAAGGGCGGAGCCGGCAAGGAGCAGGGCGAATACGGCAATCTTCATCGGTCTACCTCAAAAAAGCCGACCACCGGCAGGCGGGGCAAGGATGGCCTCAGACCGGGTGCTGATTAGGATGCTTGTGGACTGCGAGGCGATGTAAAGCCATGATGCAAAAGATGTTGGCCTCGCGCCGGGTGGCGGAGGCGAAGAGACGGCGCATCGAGCGCGGCGAAAACATGCAAGCAAATTGTGGAAAAGTGCAAATAAATTTAGGGGGGTGGGTATTT
>JBAUTX010000193.1:0-35201 GCA_049582405.1 Occallatibacter sp.
GACCTCAGCGATGTCGTCCTCATCGGGCCCACCGCTGGCCAGGTCGACTCCATCGGCATCAACGGCGAGCGCTCCGTCGGCCTGCCCTGGCGCCAGGTCGGCCCTCTCGCCGCGATGAAGCAGATCTCCGGCAACGCCAACATCAAGTTCGCCGTCGATGACGACATGACTGGCTCGACCATTCCTGCCAGCCTGCTGAGCCACGACGGCAAGCCCGGCTTTGCCTGCACCGGTGCGGGCAACGCGAAGACGGATGGCGAATTCAACTTCACATCCAGAGGCGGCAACGCGCTCGCGCCGAACTCAGTCATCGACTGCAAAGGCACCCTGACCATTGCCACCGCGGGCAACTACTGGATCTACCTCCAGGCACTCGGCACCAACGCCAACATTGAAATCGACGGCAAGCCGCTCGCCCGCACCGGCGCCTTCCAGGGCGGCGTCCACGGCGACATTCTGCAGGCCAACCAGGACAACGCCATTCCCACCACCGATGGTCTCGACAATGTGCGCCGGGCTCTGGACCTGACGGCTGGCCCGCACACCATCGAGATCAAGACCAGCCCCGACACTTCCAACGCCCCCGTCCAGGTGCGCCTCAACTGGTACACGCCGGAGCAGCGCAAGGCCGATCATGAAGCCGCCATCAGCGCCGCAAAGAACGCGAAGGTCGCCGTCGTCTTCGCATGGACGCGCCTTGCGCCCGTCTTTGGCCTGCCCGGCGATCAGAACAAACTGATCGACGAGGTCGCGGCGGTCAACCCCAACACCATCGTCGTCCTCAACACCAGCCAGCCCGTCGCCCTGCCCTGGGTCGACAAGGTGAAGGCGGTCCTGGAAATGTGGTGGCCCGGCGATGAGGGCGGTTGGTCCACGGCCAATCTGCTCCTCGGCAAGACGAGCCCCGCGGGTCGCCTGCCCGTCACCTGGGGCAAGAGCCTCGCTGACTACCCCGCAACCGATCCGAAACACCCTGAGCGCTCCCACAAGGGCGTGGATGGCAAGACGACGTACTCGGAAGGCGTGAATGTCGGCTACCGCTGGTTCGACAAGGAGAACATTACGCCGCTGTTCGCCTTCGGCCACGGCCTCAGCTACACCACCTTTGACTACTCCAACCTCCTCGTCGAGCGCGCAGCCGACGGCGGCCTCTACGTCCAGGTCACCATCAAGAACACCGGCAGCGTAGCTTCCGATGAAGTCCCGCAGGTCTACCTCGGCGCGCCAAGTGAGATCCCAACGGGCGTGCAGTTCCCTGTACGGGCTCTCGTTGCCTTCAACCGCATCCACCTCAACCCTGGCGAGTCAAAGACCGTCACCCTGCACGTTCACCTCCGCCAGATGCAGTACTGGTCCACGGCCAAAACCGCATGGGTCACGGCGAGCGGCAAACGCGAGGTCAGCGTCGGCGCCTCGTCACGCGACCTGCGCCTGCACCAGACCATCGAGCAATAAAGTAAGCGCAGCCAACCCACCGATGCCGGAGCGACCGCTCCGGCATCTCCTTTTCCGCCAGCAGTCTAAGCCGCCTCAAAATTTCGCACCGCGTTTTCCTCAGCTCGCCGTCTCGACGCACCGACCTCCTTGCATCTTCCTATCGACCCAGCGACTAGAATCTTCTTTAGCCATGGCCGAGTTCACCCACCTCCATCTGCACACGGAATATTCCCTGCTCGACGGCGCCTGCGACGTCAAGAAGCTCGTCGATCGCGTCGCAAAGCTCGGCCAGAAGTCCGTCGCCATGACCGACCACGGCAACATCTACGGCGCGGTCCACTTCTTCAACGCCGCTAAAGAGCAAGGCATCAAGCCTATCCTTGGCTGCGAGCTCTACGTGTGCAAGGCAGAGGACCATCGCGCCGAGTCGCCCAACGACACCTACAACCACCTTCTTGTGCTCGCCGAAAACGAAGAGGGCTACCGCAACCTCATTCGCATCACCTCAGAAGCCTCGCTGCACGGCTTCTATCGCAAGCCCCGCGTCAGCAAGCGCTACCTGGCCGAAAACGCCAAGGGCCTCATCGGCTTCTCCGGCTGCCTCAGCGGCGAGCTCTGCGAAGATCTCATGGCCGGCCATTACGAAAAGGCCAGGGCCTCCGCGCTCCAGTATCAGGACATCTTCGGCCGCGGCAACTTTTATCTCGAAATCCAGGATCAGGGTCTCGAACAGGAACGCAAAATCCAGTCCGATCTCTTCCGCCTTGAGAAGGAACTCGACATCCCACTCGTCCTCACCAACGACTCGCACTATCTTTGCGGCGAGGACTCCCACGCCCACGACGTGATGCTCTGCGTGCAGACCGGCGCAAAGGTCCATGACGCAGACCGCTTCCGTTTCGACAGCGACCAGTTCTTTGTCAAAAGCGCCGAGGAAATGGCGCGGCTCTTCCCCGATTCCCCCGGCGTCATGCAGCGCACCATGGAGATCGCGGAGCGCTGTCACCTCAAGCTCAAAGCCGTCGACAATCCCTTCCCGGAGTTCGCTGTTCCGCCCGGCCACACCATCGACAGCTACTTCGAGCAGGTTTGCCGCGAAGGCCTCCGGAAGCGCCTCGACACGGCGGTGCGTCAATTGGAACTGCGCGGTGTCCGGAGATCAACGCCTGCGGAATATGAGTCGCGACTCAACTATGAGATTGATGTAATCAAGCAGATGAAGTACTCAGGCTACTTCCTCATCGTCTGGGACTTCATCAAGTACGCACGCGACCACGGCATCCCCGTCGGCCCGGGGCGTGGTTCGGCAACCGGTTCGCTCGTCGCCTACTGCATGGAGATCACCAACATCGACCCGATGCAGAACGTGCTCCTCTTCGAGCGGTTCCTCAACCCCGAGCGCGTAACCATGCCCGACGTGGACGTGGACTTCTGCATGAACCGCCGTGGCGAGGTGATTGACTACGTCACGCGCAAATACGGCCGAGAGCAGGTGGCCCAGATCATCACGTTTAACACCATGGCTGCCAAGGCCTCCATCAAAGACTGCGGTCGCGCCATGGACATGCCGTACGGCGATGTCGATCGAATCGCCAAACTCGTTCCGGCAACTGTGGGAATGACGCTGGAGAAGGCTCTCGAAGAGTCGCCGGATTTGCGCAAGGCCTACGACGGAGACAAACAGGTTCGCGAACTGATCGACACTGCCAAGACACTCGAAGGGCTGGTACGCGGTGCTGGTGTCCACGCTTCCGCAGTGGTGATTGCGCCGCGCCCGCTCACCGAGCTCGTGCCGCTGAATCGGACCAAGAACGACGAAGTTGTCACCGCCTATGACATGAAGTCGGTCGAGAAGATGGGCCTGCTCAAGATGGACTTCCTGGGGTTGGCCACGCTGACGGTCATTACGGATGCGGTGAAGCTGGTCGAGGAGGCACGGGGCGAAAAGCTCGACATTGAGATGATTCCCATCGACGACCCCGAGACGTTCAAGCGTGTCTTTCACACCGCTTTGACCTCGGGCGTATTTCAGTTCGAGTCTTCGGGGATGCGCGACATTCTTCGCCGGTACAAGCCGGACACTGTAGAGGAACTGACGCAGTTGAACGCGCTCTACCGCCCCGGTCCGATGGACATGATCGACGACTTCATCGAGCGCAAGTGGGGGCGAAAGAAAGTGGAGTATCTACTGCCACCTCTTGAGGAAATCCTGAAAGATTCCCTCGGCGTCATCGTCTATCAGGAACAGGTGATGCGAATCGCGAACGTCCTCGCCAACTACTCGCTCGGGGAAGCTGATTTGCTGCGGCGCGCGATGGGAAAGAAAGACCCCGCCGCGATGGCGAAGCAGCGCGACCGCTTCATGGAGGGCGCCGCCAGGCTTGGACATCCGAAAACTGCCGTCGAAGAGATTTTCGAGCAGATGGCGAAGTTCTCCGGCTACGGCTTCAACAAATCCCACTCGGCGGCGTATGCGTGGGTGGCCTACCAGACGGCGTATTTGAAGACGCATTACCCGGTTGAATTCATGGCTGCGCTGCTGACCTCGGAAACCTCAAAGCCTGACAACGTGGTGAAGTACATCGGCGAATGCAAGGAGCTGGGGATTCGCGTGCTGCCGCCCGACGTACAGATTTCAGGGGCGCAATTCACGCCGGTCGTCACGTCCGAGGGCGACGCCATTCGCTTCGGCCTTGCTGCAGTGAAAAACGTCGGGGGGAACGCCATCGAGTCGATCAAGAAGGCGCGTGAAGATGTCGGAGGTCAGTTCGCGAGCTTCTGGCAGTTCTGTGAGAAGGTCGACCTGCGCCTCATGAACAAGCGCGTCATCGAGTCGCTCATCAAAGCCGGCGCACTCGACTCCTTCGGCAACCGTGGTCCGCTCATGACCGCCGTCGACAAAGCCATCGAGCGCGCACAGAAGGCGCAGCGCGACGCCGCGCAGGGCCAGACGGGCCTCTTCGGCCTCTTCGATGAAGGCCCCAAAGCCACCGGCCAGCACCCCGACGATCTGCCCCGCGTCGCCGACTGGGAAGAGAGCGAGCGCCTCGCCAATGAAAAGGAGGTCCTCGGCTTCTTTGTCTCCGGCCATCCGCTCGACAAGTACGCCGAAAAGCTGCGCAATCTCCCCGCCGTCATCACCGTGGCTGAAGCACTTGAGCGCAAACCGCCCGAGCGCCGCTGGGGCCAGCAGTCCGATCCCAATGATGAAATCCAGGTCGCCGGCATGATCCACGGCTTGCGTGTGCAGAAGAGCAAACGCGACCAGAAGCTCTATGCCCAGGCCGCGCTCGAAGACGCCACGGGCAAGATCGACCTCATCTGCTTCTCGCGCGACTACGAGCGCCTCGCCGCGCAGCTCAAGATCGAGGCTCCAGTACTCATCCGCGGCGTGCTGATGGGGGAAGAAGACGCAGCGCCGAAGATCTCCATCATTTCCATTCAGGCGCTTGAAGACGTTCAGGTCAAGCTGCCGGGCGGCATCCGCATCCGCATCAACCTCGACAGCGCCACAGAAGAGACCTTCACCGCGCTCAAGGGGGCAGCCGATGGCGCACCCGGCCCCGGCAAGGTCATGATGCAGCTTGAAAAGAAGGGCGAATACGCCGTGATTCTCGAACCCGAGGGGATGAGCGTCGCCGCCGACCGCGGGTGGATGGAGCGCGTCGAAGAAATTCTCGGCAAGGGTACCGTTCAGGCCGTTGGCTAGGCGGGTTCACCTCTCTTGCATACTTATTCATCCAGATGTATATTTATTCATGCGCGGCCGGCCCGTCCCGACCGCGCTTTCGATTTGTCGGGAAACACCATGAAATTCCAACGGCACAACGCAATTCGAGAACTCGTAGCCCATTCGCTCGTTGCCAATCAGGACGAGCTGCGCCGCAAGCTTCGCCGCCGGGGCTTCGAAGTCACGCAGGCCACGCTATCGCGCGACATTCACGAACTGCGCCTGTCCAAGGGGCCCACGGGCTACGTCCTGCCTGCGCCTTCATCCGCCAACGGAGCAGCCGTGGATGACGGGCCACCCTCCGTCGCTGAGGTTCTGGAGAGCTTTGGCCTCCGCGTCCGTCAAGCGATGAATCAGGTCATCGTAAGAACGATGATGGGTGGTGCACAACCGGTGGCTGCCGCGCTCGATCACGAAGAATGGCCGGAAGTGCTGGGAACGATTGCCGGGGATGACACCGTGCTGGTCATCTGCCCGGATCCGCGCCGCGCCGCTGAGGTCGAGAGCCGCCTGAGGACAATGCTCGAATCATGAAATCAAAGGTACAAACTGCAGTCGTGGGTGTCACAGGGTATGCAGGCGCAGAGCTCGCGCGTATACTCCTGCGGCATCCCCGCCTGAAAGGACTCCCGCCTGTCTTTGCCGGTCGTCTCGACGAAAAGGACGCAGCCCGCGGCGGCGTTCTGCTCACGGAGATCCACCCGCATCTTGCCGACAACAATGGCTCCCACTTGCTCAAGATGGAGCCCTTTTCCTGGCAACTTCTCACAGAGCGCGGCGTGGATGTGCTCTTCCTGGCTACGCCGCACGAGCAATCGCGCAGCTGGGTGCCTGAGGCGCTCGCCCGCGGCATGCGTGTCATTGACCTCAGCGGCGCATGGCGGCTCGTACATCCGGCGAACCGCGCCGTCTACGGCTTCGAAGATGCGAATCCCGCACTCGCCGCGGCCACGCAGCAGGAAGCGGTCTACGGCATGCCCGAGCTGCATCGCGCGCAGATTGCGAAGGCCCGGCTTGTGGCCAATCCCGGTTGCTACGCGACTTCCGTCATTCTGCCGCTCAAGCCGCTCGTCGCCGCGGGCATCGTGGATTTGGACGCAGGCATCATTGCGGACTCAAAGAGCGGAGTGAGTGGCGCCGGCAAGGCCCCAACGGCAAAGACGCATTTTATGTATGCGGCCGATAATCTCTCCGCGTACGGCGTCTTCACGCATCGTCATACCGGCGAGCTGCTCGAGCAAATCGGCATTCACAAAGATGCGATTGTTTTCGCGCCGCATCTGTTGCCCATTCCGCGCGGCATTCTTTCCACGATTTATGTGCGCTTTGTTGCTCCCCAATCCAGGGAGAGCATTCAGGGCATGTATCGTGATTTCTTCCATGGAAGCCCGATGGTCCGCCTCTACGACAGTTCGCTGCCGCAGATTCAATACTCCGTGCGCACCAGCTATGCAGATATCGGGTTCCAGCTTTCCGCCGACGGCAAGCGCGCTGTGATCGTGAGCTGCCTCGACAATTTGCTGAAAGGCGCATCCTCGCAGGCCGTGCAGAATCTCAACGTCATGTACGGCTGGGGCGAGGCAGAGGGGCTTGAATGAAATATGTGGTGAAACTTGGCGGAGCCGGACTGGAGAATCCAACTCTTCTGCAGGGCTGCACGCGCGCCATTGCTGACCTGGTACGCGATGGCAATCAGGTTGCTGTCGTGCACGGAGGCGGCGTGCAGCTGACAAAGACGCTCAAGGCTCTCGGAAAGCAAAGTGAATTTATCAACGGCCTGCGCGTCACCGATGCAGAGACCCGCGATGTCGCGCTGATGGTCCTGGCCGGCAAGGTCAACAAGGGCCTTGTCGCCGCGCTGGGTACCCTTGGTCAGCCCGCAGTGGGCCTCTCTGGCGGCGATGGCCTGCTCTTTCGCGCGCGTAAGAAGCGCACCGCACCCGACCTTGGCTTCGTCGGCGAAATCGCCAGCAGTGATCCACGCTGGCTCGATGCCATCTGGCAGTTGAACGGTGTCCCTGTCATCTCTTCCATGGCGCTTGGGTTCGATGGCGAATACTACAACGTCAACGCCGATGAGATGGCAGCGGCCTGTGCCGCAGCCTGCCGGGCCGATGCTCTCGTCTTCCTCACCGATGTCCCCGGCGTCAAGGATGCATCGGGCGAGGTCCTGCGATGGCTATCCATCGACCAGATCGCGGAGATGGCAAAGAGTGCCGTCATCACCGGCGGCATGCTGCCCAAATTGGCGGCCTGTCGCGAAGCACTTTTGAATGGGGTCAAGCGTGTGCGCATCCTGCCCGCAGAGGCTGCAGGCTCACTCCCTGACCTGTGCAGTTCCCGTGTAGCCCATGGCACTGAAGTCATGGTGGCCTGAGGAGATCGTGCTGTGACTAAACTCGATTCGGTTCGTGCAGCAGAAGCGAAGCTGCTGTTGCCCACATACGAGCGTAACCCCATCCTTTTTGTGGGCGGCGAAGGCGTCCACCTCATCGACGAAAACGGGGATCGTTATCTCGACCTGCTCAGCGGCATCGGCGTCAATGCGCTTGGATACCGCCACCCTGCAATTGAAGAGGCGCTCGTCCGCCAGGGCTGTGCGCTGATTCATACGTCGAACCTCTTCTACCATGAGGGTCAGGCCGAGCTTGCGCTGCGCCTCACGGAGCGGGCAGGACTTGCGCGCGCATTCTTTGCCAACACCGGCACCGAAGCATGGGAAGGCGCGATGAAGCTGGCGCGCGCACACGCCGGACTGCTGCGCAGTGAAGGCAAGCAGATCGGCACAAAGTTCCTGGCGCTGGAGCAAAGCTTCCACGGACGCACCTTCGGCTCCGTCTCCACCACGCACAAGGCGAAATACCGCGAACCTTTCGCTCCGGTCGTCGCTGACGTCGATTTCGTCCGCTTCAACGACATCGATGACCTGCGCGCCAAATTCTCCAGCGAAGTCTGCGCCATCCTCGTGGAAGCCATTCAGGGGGAAGGCGGCATCCGTCCGCTCTCGCAGGAGTTCTTCGCCGAGGCCCGCAAGCTGGCCGACTCCACCGGCGCACTGCTCATCGTCGACGAGATTCAGGCCGGCCTGGGCCGCACCGGGAAGTGGTTTGCCTATCAGCACTACGGCATCCAGCCGGATATCATCACGCTTGCCAAGCCGCTCGCAGGCGGCATCCCGCTTGGCGCGGTGCTCTGCACAGATGAAGTCGCGCGCGCCATTCACCCCGGCATGCACGGCACCACCTTCGGTGGCGGACCACTCGCATGCGCCGTGGCGATCGCCGTCATCGACACCATCGAAAAGGATCGCCTGCTCGAAAACGCCTCGCAGGTCGGCGAGTATTTCATTGCCGCGCTGCATTCGCTGGCCGCACGGCATGATGCCATCATCGACGTGCGTGGCAAGGGCCTCATGCTCGCTGCCGAGCTCGATTCCGCCGACCTCGCCAAGCAAGTCGTCGCCGACATGCTCAAGCGTCGCATTCTCATCAACTGCACCAGCGACACCGTGCTGCGCTTCCTGCCGCCCTACATCCTGACGCGCGCGCATGTCGACACGGCCATCGCTGCGCTGGACGACATTTTGACCGAACACGCGGCCGCAGCCCACACTGCCGCCACCACAGGAGGTGTAAAGCATGGCTAGCAAAATTGCGGTCGAGTCAAAGACCGCCGTCATCGACGTCCACAAGGATTCCGATATCCTCGCAGCTGCCACGCGTCTTGCGGGCGAAGACTTGTGCTCCATCGCGGACCTCTCCAGCTCCGAAGTGCGCGCCATCCTCAAGCTCAGCCACGACGTCAAGCGCAACCCGCGCGAATATCGCAATGCGCTGGATGCCAAGCAGATGGTGCTCATGTTTGAGAAGGCCAGCTTGCGCACGCGACTCAGCTTCGAGACTGGCTTCAGCACCCTGGGTGGCAACGCAATCTTCGTCGACCAGACCAACTCGCCCCTCGGTGAGCGCGAGTCCATCGCCGATGTCGCCCGTAACGTCGAGCGCTGGGTGGACGTCATCGTCCTGCGCACCTACGCGCACGACACTATCACGGAAATGGCAGCCAACTCCCGCGTCCCGGTCATCAACGCGTTGTCTGACTTTGAACACCCCTGCCAGGCGCTGGCCGACTTCATGACGCTTGAAGAGCACTTCGGTTCGGTCGCCGGCCTCAACTTCACCTACGTGGGCGACGGCAACAACGTCTGCCACTCGCTCATGCTCACCGGCGCGCAGCTTGGCGCCAACGTCACCGTGGCCACACCGCGCGGCTACTCGCCCGACATCGAGATCGTCACGCTCGCCCGCGACATTGCACAGGCGAACGGCTGCGAAGTCCGTCTTCTGCAGGATCCTCATGCCGCCGCTGAAGGCGCGGATGCGATGTACACAGATGTTTGCGTCAGCATGGGAATGGAGCATGAGTCCACCAAGCGCGCACCCATCTTCCGGCCTTTCCAGGTGAATGAAGCGCTGATGCAGAAGGCCGCGCCCCATGCCGTATTCATGCACTGCCTGCCCGCGCGCCGCAATGCTGAAGTCACCGACTCTGTCCTCGACGGTCCTCAGTCGATCGTCTTCGACCAGGCGGAGAACCGCATGCACGCGCAAAAGGCATTGCTGCTGCTGTTGCTCGGCGGGCTATCCAACACGCCCAGCTTCCAGAATGCGCCGGGCATCGCGTAAGGCAGCATCGCACGCATGCGTGCAGCGCGAGCGTACGTTTCTTCCGGCCTCGCGCAGTGCGTGAAACAGGTCCCTGGTGCCGGTGCATTCATGCCGGCGCGTTGACGTGGTCATGGTGTCGCATGTTGCGGCACTCAAGGAGAGATGCAAGTGAAGATGTGGTCAGGCCGGTTCCGTGAGCCGCTCGATAAGGAATTCGAACAGTGGCAGCGCTCGATCGTCTTTGACTGGCGCCTCCTCGAAGAAGAGATCGCCGCCAGTAAGGCCCATGCCGCCGCGTTGGCATCCGCGCACATCCTCACGTCCTCTGAACTTGCCACCCTGCTCGGCGCACTCGACGCCATCGCCGAAGAGCACCGTTCACAAACAGGCCAGGAGCAGGTGCGCAACCATCCCACCGCCGAGGACATTCATCATTACGTTGAACTCTCACTGGTTGAACGTACCGGCTCCCTCGGACTCAAACTCCACACCGGTCGCAGCCGCAATGAGCAGATTGCCACTGACCTGCGCCTTTACATCCGCAGGCAGATTGATCTCTCTGTCCAGGCCCTTGCGGCATGGGCTGCCGCGCTCATCGAGCAGGGCAAATCGGCCGGCGAAGCCGCCATGCCGAGCTACACGCACCTGCAGCGCGCCGAACCCGTCCTTGTCGCTCACTGGCTTCTTGCTTATGTTGAGATGATTTTCCGCGATATCGAGCGCCTTCGCGATTGCGCTGAAAGACTCAACTACTGCCCCCTTGGTTCCGGAGCCATCGCCGGTGCCACGCTCGCACTTGACCGCAGCATCGCAGCACGTGAACTCCACTTCGCGGCGCCCACCGCGAACTCGATGGATGCCACAAGCGACCGCGATTTCATCCTTGAGTATCTGCAGGCGCTCACCATTGTCGGGCTTCATCTCAGCCGCTTTGCAGAAGAGATCACGCTCTTTGCGACGGCGGAATTCGGTTTTGTCGAACTGCCTGAGGCATTCTCTACCGGATCAAGCGCCATGCCGCAGAAAAAGAATCCCGATCTCACCGAACTTCTTCGCGCCAAGGTGGGCCGCATCAACGCTGCCGCACAAGCGGTCACAATGCAATTGAAGGGCCTCCCGCTGGCCTACAATAAAGATATGCAGGAGACGCAGGAGCCAGCATTTCAGGTTGATTTTGTCCCGCCGATGATTCTCCTCGTCGCGCACTTCACCGCCGCTCTCCGGTTTCAAGCAGACCGAATGCACGCAGCTGCACAGGCCGGTTATCTCAACGCGATGGCCGCGGCCACCTATCTCGTGCATAAGGGTGTGCCATTTCGTACAGCGCACGAGAAGATTGGAAACGCCGTACGCTATGCCCTGGAAAAGGGCGTGGAGTTGAATAGCCTCACCCTCGAAGAATTGCGCCAGTTTGGACCCGAGTTTGGCGAGGATTTCTTTGCCGCGATCACCCTTGCCGCCACGGTGGATTGTCACGACGTGATCGGTGGCACGGCGCGCAATCGTGTCCGCCAGGCTCTGGAGAAAGCTGGTGAGCGTGTCGCTGCTCTTACGCGGGAGGCATCTCATGCAGGTGCGTAAAGCGCGGCTCCAGGACGCCTCCAACGTCTACGACCTCGTCAACTCTCTCTCCAGCGATGGCACACTGCTCAAGCGGTCCTTCCCCGAGATCTGCGAGAACATCCGCGACTTCACCGTCGCGGAGTCAGACGCCGGCGTCTTCCTCGGCTGCGGGGCACTGCACTTCTACGGACCCCATCTCTGCGAAGTGCGCTCCATCGTCGTAAAGCCCGAGGCAAAAGGCCAGGGCGCAGGCGGACGAATCCTCGGTGCACTCATCGAAGAAGCAGAACAGCACGGCATACAATCCATCTGCCTTTTCACACGAATCCCGGACTTCTTCTTCAAGTTCGGTTTCCGTAGCGTAGAAGACAAAGCCGAGCTTCCGGACAAGATCTTCAAGGATTGCCAGAGCTGTCCGCGTCTGCATCGCTGCGATGAAGTCGCCATGGTGCGCGGCCGCATCCCACGCATCTCGATTCTCGGTCCGCGTCGCGAAGCTCAGGAGCTTGTGCGGCTCTCCGGCTAGACTCGCGCACGCAATCTCGCGGCAGCCACCGCAGCCTGTCCATAGCTCAGCCCGCCATCACCCGGGCTCACCTGACGGTGCTCCACTGTCTCAAGGCCAGCATGCGTGAGTCCCTCATGCAGCAGCCGTACGAGACGGCGATTGTGCATGCAGCCGCCGCTCAGCGCAACCTTCACTACGCCCGTCGCGGCGCTGGCGCGGATCGCAGCCTGCACAAATGCCGCCGCAACGCCCGCGTGAAAGCGCGCGCTCATTCGTTCAACCGACTCCCCACGCCTGAGGTCCTCAAGCAAAGCCTCCCACAAAGGACGCGCACAAATCCGCATGGACTCGCGCTGCGTCCAGTCCCCCTCGATGCACTCCATCGGATAGCCTTGCTCATCCGGCGCATCCACGGCGCAGCCTTCCAACTCCATGGCGGCCTGTGCCTCATATTCCACCCGCCGGCGGTGCAGCACCACCGCAGCCACTGCATCAAATAACCGGCCGAGGCTCGAAGTCTGCGGCGCATTCACACCACGCTCCATCATCGTCACCAGCAGCTTCGCCTGATGTTCCGTCGCATCCAGCATTCCCCGCACTGCCGGGTCCTCCAGCGCATAGCCTGCTGCGTGCAGCGCGCCCGCTGCCATCCTCCACGGTTCTTTCACCGCGACATCTCCACCCGGCATCGGCACATAGTCCAGGTGCGCAAACCTTTCAAACCCGTCCAGCTCGCAGATCAAGACTTCCCCACCCCAGATGCGTCCATCGGTGCCATAACCCGTTCCATCGAGCGCGAGCCCAATCACCGTCTCCTGCAGGCCACTCTCCGCCATGCATCCCGCAATGTGCGCATGATGATGCTGTACACCTTGCAGGGGAAGATTGCGTTCCGCGGCCCACTCGCGTGCCCACCTCGTCGATAAATATCCGGGATGCAGATCGTGCACCACATATTGCGGTTCAACCTCAAAAGTGTGCGCCAGATGCTCCAGCGACTCCTTGAAGAAGTTCAGCGCGGTCAGATCCTCCAGATCTCCCAGATGCTGGCTCTGGTACACCATCGTCCCCTGCGCAAGAGCGAAGACATTCTTCAGGTGCCCCCCCACGGCCAGCAGCGGTTCAGCGGGCAGCGGCAGCGGCACACCCAACGGCACATACCCCCGTGCGCGGCGAATCACTTGCGGCGCGGCTTCCACAACAGCCATCACCGAGTCGTCGCACCGCTGCAGAATCGCGCGATCATGCATCACAAATACATCAGCAATCGCGCCGAGTCGCTCGCGCGCCTCTTCATTGTCGATGGCAATCGGCTCATCGCTCAGATTCGCGGACGTCATCACAAGCGCTCGCAGCCTGCCGTCCGCAAAGAGCAGATGCTGCAACGGAGTGTACGGCAAGAAGATGCCCAGCCACGGAATCCCCGGCGCAACCGATTGCGCAATCCCGTTGCCCCGCAGCGCACGTGCGAGCACAATCGGGCGCGCCGCGCTCTGCAAAAGGGCTTCTTCTGCGCGAGATAACGCGCAAAGCTCCCGCGCACCCGCAAGGTCGCGCACCATCACCGCCAGCGGCTTGCCATAGCGACGCTTGCGCGTGCGGAGCTTTTGCACTGCCGATTCCTTTGTCGCATCCACACTCAGGTGGAAACCGCCCAGCCCCTTGACGGCCACCACATCCCCTGCCACCAGCCGCTCGATCACAGATGCGATTGGATCCCTCGCTTCGCATCGACTGCCGTCTGGAGCCTCCAGCCATACCTTCGGCCCGCACTCCCAACACGCATTGGGCTGCGCATGGAAGCGCCGATTCGCAGGATCGTCGTACTCTGCCTGGCACGCGGCGCACATTGTGAACGCCGCCATCGAGGTCTGCTTGCGGTCATACGGAATGCGCCGCGTAATCGTGAACCGCGGCCCGCAATTCGTGCAGTTAAGAAAGGGATAGCGAAAGCGCCGGTCCCGCGGATCCAGCAACTCTCTCAGACAGTCCTCGCACGTCGCCGCATCGGCGGGAATCCCCGTGCTGACCCTGCCCCGCACTTCGCTCGCAACAATCTGGAATCCAATTGCACCCGTCACGGCCACATCGCATACATCCACATGATCGATCCTGGCCATCGGCGGCATCTCGCTTCTTAGCCGCGCAAGAAACCGTTGCATTCGGGCGGCATCGCCCTCAATCTCGATCGTCACGCCATCCGTGTCATTGCCAATGAACCCCGCGAGTGCCTCTTCTGTTGCGAGACGATAGACAAAGGGTCGAAATCCCACGCCTTGCACCACGCCGCGCACCCGCACTCTACAGCGCTGCGCAGTCTTTTGCATGCTTTCGCTCGGGCTTGTCTTTTCTGCCACGGCAGCTTGCCTCGCACCGCAAACCAGCATAGCGTATGAAGTACGCACGCACCTAAATCACCCACAACCGGAGTTTGCGTTTGCGCTTCACGAAAACGCCTCACCTTAGAGCAGATACCCTTTCTCCTGCACACCGCCATGCCTCACGCCGGAAGGGCGCCGGCTCGTTGTCGCCCATCGCGCTCCTGCTTCTTCTGATCCTGCCTGCAACCATGCGCCTCACTGGCCAGCCCCTCAGGGCGTCAGAGATCATCCGCGGCATCGATGCCAACGTTCAGGCCCGAGTCACCCATGTCGCATCTTTCACGGACGTGGAGCATTACACCGTGTACCGCGGCAATGACCTCAAGCATCCGGCGGCACAGATGACCGTGCGAGTCACCTACCGCAAGGGCGTGGGCAAGAGTTACGAAGTGCTCTCCCAAAGCGGCTCCGGGCTCATTCGCAAATTCGGCCTCACGCCGCTGCTTGAAAACGAAAAGACGATCAACCTGCCCGGGAACGTCGAGCGCTCCTGGTTCACCTCGGCCAACTATGAGATGGACCTCAAATCGGGCGGCATCCAGCGCGTCAACGACCGCGATTGTCTCGCACTCTCCATCAAGCCAAAGCGCAACGCGCCCAACACCATTATCGGCACCCTCTGGGTCGACGCCAAAGACTACTCCATTGTCCAGATTGACGGCATTGCATCGAAAAATCCGTCCATCTGGTCAGGTCAAACCCACATGATGCGCCAATATGCGAACGTGAGCGGCTATCCCATGTCCCTCCGTGCGCGAGCCGAGTCCGACAGCTCACTGCTCGGCAAGACCATTGTCACCATCGAATACGGCGATTATCAGATCCAGGTTCTTCCGCCACAGTAGCGACGGGATGCTCCGAAGCAGTCGTTCTGCTCTATACTGAGGCCGTGACTCCTCTGCTTGGCGACTGGAAACTCGACGCGGCTCTCGGCTCCTGCCTCGTGCTCGGCCTGCGCCATGGCTTTGATTACGACCATCTCGCCGCCATCTCGGACATCACCGCCGTGCAGCGCAGCTGGTGGAGCGGCCTGCGCCTCGGGATGACCTATGCCGTGGGCCACGCCTGCACGGTTGCCGCACTCGGCATCGCAGTGCTCCAGTTGCACATGGGCCTTCCCGAAGGCATCGACCACTGGACCGAGCGCCTCATCGGACTCACCCTCATTGTCCTCGGCATCGGGGTGGTCGCCGGCATCCTCCGCAAAGACGCGCACGGGCACAGTCATGGCCGCATCGAGAGCCGCCTCGCCATTGCCATCAATGCCGTGATCTGGCTCGCCTGGCGCGTCCGCAGCCTTTGGGATCCACAGGCTTCTCGCCCCGATCGCTTCCAGTGGATGTACAACGGCAAGTCTGTTTTCCTTATCGGCGTACTGCACGGCGTAGGCGCCGAGACTCCCAGCCAGCTTGCTCTTTTCTTCCTCACTGCAAATCTCGGCGGCACATCGCGCGGTTTGATGGGCCTCGCGGCCTTCGCTCTTGGCTTAGTCGCCATGAACGCCTTGATGACAGCTTCCCTTGGTGGCGCATTCAGCTCGGGACAGCAGCACCCCCGTCTTTACCAGGCTATCGCCTGGACTGGCGCCATTTACAGCTGCGGCATCGGCGTCATCTTTCTCTTCGGCATCTCCAGCCGTCTGCCTGCACTCGGATAGCCTGCGCCTGCCGCAACGCGGGACACATCGCGTCTTGCGCTGATCCTTCTTGTTGATTGCGCGCTTGTTGATTGTGCGAAATCGCGCAACTTGTGTCGGTGCTTACGTTTTGTCGTGACAGCAGTCACGGAGTCTTCATCGCTGACACAGGTAGAAAATAGATGGACACAGAGCGAGCTTCAGCCTCAGAATCGCATTGTGTCTAGGTCATCACCTGGGAGGTAAAGTGCCCACCTACACGCCCCCGCCCCTGCCCAGCGAAGACAAGCGCTGGAAGATCGTCAACGGCACGATGCGCAAGAGCGGTTATGCGCGCCACGCCCTCATTGAGACGCTTCATACCGTTCAGTCGTCCTTCGGCTATCTCGACGATGACGCGATTCGCTTTGTCGCCCAGTCGCTCCGCGTGCCTCTAAGCCAGGCCTACGGCGTCGTCACGTTCTACCACTACTTCAGCCTCAAACCGCCCGGCAAGCACACCCTCACCGTCTGCGCTGGCACCGCTTGCTACATCAAGGGCGCAGAAAAGCTGATTGCCGGTGCAGAAAAGCGCCTGGGCATCCAGCGCGGTCAAACCACCAGCGATGGACAGGTCAGTGTCATGGTTGCGCGCTGCGTCGGCGCCTGCAGCCGTGCTCCGGTGGTGCTCTTTGATGGCGACGTCGCAGGCGAAATGGAAAGTGAGCACGTACTCGCTCAACTCGAAAGGTGGACTGTCGAATGACGATTGAAGAACTCGAACAGATAGCCCAAAGTGTCCACCAGGAAAACACCAAGTTTGACTACACGGTGAACGTCTGCATGGATCTCGCCTGCGCCAGCCAGGGCGCGGAGCAGCTGCGCAATGCCCTCGCCGCTTCTGCCGAGGCCTCCGGCAAATCCGTGCTCATCCGCAAGACGGGCTGCATGGGGCCGTGCTCCTCCGGGCCGCTGGTTCGCATCGATCCGGACGAGACGCTCTACCATCACGTCCACGCCACCAATGCGCAATCCATTGTCTCCAGCCTGGGCGCTGCCCCCGTTGCCGAGCTGCAGTGCGACCTCAACGAGCACTTCGACAAGCAGGTGCGCGTCGTGCTTGAGAATGCCGGATACATCGACCCGGAAAAGATTGACGACTACATCGCGCGCGATGGTTACAAGGCGCTGCTCACCGCGCTGACGGAGATGACACCCAACGGCGTGATTCACCGCGTCAGCGATAGCGGCCTGCGCGGCCGCGGCGGCGGCGGATATCCCACCGCGCTCAAGTGGGGCACCGTCGCCAAGGCCACCGGCGACACCAAATATGTCGTCTGCAACGGCGATGAAGGCGACCCCGGAGCGTTTATGGATCGCAGCGTCATGGAAGGCGATCCGCACCGTGTCCTGGAAGGCATGGCCATCGCCGCCTATGCCGTCGGCGCCAGCAAGGGCTTCATCTACGTGCGCGCCGAGTACCCCGTCGCCGTCTCCCGCCTCACCACGGCGATTCGCGAGGCACGCCGCCGCGGACTGCTGGGCAACAACATCTGCAACACCCCGTTTTCCTTCGACGTCGAAATCCGCCTCGGCGCAGGCGCCTTCGTCTGCGGGGAAGAAACCGCACTCATCGCGTCGATTGAGGGCCGTCGCGGCACGCCCAAGCCGCGCCCGCCTTACCCCGCAGTCAGCGGCCTCTGGGGCAAGCCCACCCTCATCAACAACGTCGAGACCTATGCCAACATCGCACCCATCGTCCGCAATGGCGGCAAGTGGTTCTCCAGCATGGGCTCGGAGCGCAGCAAGGGCACCAAGGTCTTCGCACTCACCGGCCGCATCACCCACACAGGCCTCATCGAAGTCCCGCTCGGCATCAAGCTGTGGGAGATCATCGATGTCATCGGCGGCGGCGTCCCTTCTGGTCACAAGCTCAAAGCCATTCAGACCGGCGGTCCCTCCGGCGGCTGCATTCCCGCCGACATGCTCGGCATCGGCGTCAGTTATGACGCGCTGATGGCAGCCGGCTCCATCATGGGCTCGGGAGGCATGATCGTCATGGATGACACCTCCTGCATGGTCAACGTCGCCCGCTTCTTCATCGAGTTCTGCATGACCGAGTCCTGCGGCAAATGCATTCCCTGCCGCGCCGGGACCGCGCAGATGTACACACTCCTCACACGCATCTGCGACGGCACGGCCACCATGGCGGATCTGCACCTGCTCGAAGACCTCTGCAGCACCGTCAAGGAGACGAGCCTTTGCGGACTGGGCCAGACCGCGCCGAATCCCGTCCTCAGCACCCTCAAGTATTTCCGCGATGAGTACATCCAGCACATCGAGCAGAAACGCTGCCCGGCTGGCGTCTGCAAATTTGAAGCTCCTGTGGAGGTGACGGCATGAGTGATGGGGGAGATGTCAAAACACTCATCATCGATGACAAAGAGGTGAGCGCACTGCGCGGCCAGACCATCCTCGAAGTGGCGCGGGAGAACAACATCGACATCCCAACCCTCTGCCATCTTGACGGCCTCGGCGATGTCGGCGCATGCCGCATGTGTCTCGTCGAAATCAAGGGCAGCAACAAACTGCAGCCCGCCTGCGTCACCACCATCTTCGAGAGCATGGAGGTCAGCACCAAAACCGAGCGGCTGCAGAAACATCGCCGCACCATCCTCGAACTCCTCTTCGCCGAGCGTAACCATATCTGCTCCGTCTGCGTTGCCAATGGGCATTGCGAACTTCAGACTCTCGGCCAGGAGCAGGGCCTCACCCACGTCCGCCTTCCCTATCGCAATCCTGATCTCCACGTCGATGCCTCGCACGAGCGCTTCACCATCGATCACAACCGCTGCATCCTCTGCACCCGCTGCGTCCGCGTCTGCGCTGAAGTTGAAGGCGCCCACGTGTGGGATGTCATGGGCCGCGGCATCAACTCCATGATCATCTCCGACCTCAACGACCCCTGGGGCGAGTCCAGCTGCACGCGCTGTGGCAAATGTGTTCAGGTCTGCCCCACTGGGGCGCTCTTCGATAAGAGCAAAGTCGGCGATCCCCATCCAAAGTATCCCGACTTTCTGCCAAACCTCAAACTGATGCGGGAGGCGAAATGAGCAAACTCACACTGGCAACTGTCTGGCTCGACGGATGCTCCGGCTGCCACATGTCCTTCCTCGACATGGATGAACGGCTTCTCGCACTCGCGGAACTCGTGGACGTCGTCTATAGTCCCATCGTCGACCGGAAAGACTATCCAGATCAGGTCGACATCGCCCTCGTGGAAGGCGCCGTCGCCTCGGTGGACGATGAAAAGAAGATCCGCAAAATCCGCGCACACACCAAGACGCTCGTCGCCATGGGTGACTGCGCCGTCGCCGGCAATGTGCCCTCCATGCGCAATCCCATCGGCCCCAAGGCCATCCTCGATCGCGCCTACATCGAGAACGCTACCGCGCAGCCGCAGATTCCCTGCATCGTCGTGCCGCAACTGCTGCCCATCGTGCGGCCCATCCACGAGTTCGTTCAAGTCGACGTCTTTCTTCCCGGCTGCCCGCCCTCGGCAGAAACGTTCTACACCGCGCTCACTGCGCTCGTCACCGGTGCCCCGCTGGACGTTCCAGCCCTCACCCGCTTTGGAGCCTGAGCCATGAGCCAGACCATCCTCATCGATCCCGTCACGCGCCTTGAAGGCCACGGCAAAATCACCATCCAGCTCGACGACCAGGGCCAGGTCACGAATGCGCATTTCCACGTCACGCAGGTCCGCGGCTTCGAGCGTTTCGCAGAGGGCCGTCCCTTCTATGAAATGCCCAGCCTCATGGCC
Organism: Occallatibacter sp.; assembly: GCA_049582405.1. Lineage (GTDB taxonomy): Bacteria > Acidobacteriota > Terriglobia > Terriglobales > Acidobacteriaceae > Telmatobacter. The sequence goes on from JBAUTX010000193.1 coordinate 19,725, forward strand.
CGCATCTGCGGGATCTGCCCCGTCTCGCACCTTATCGCTTCGGCCAAGTCCTGCGAGTCCATCATGTCCGTCAGGATTCCGCACACCGCGGCGCAGCTCCGCCGCATGTTGAATCTTGCGCAGATGGTCCAGTCTCACGCGCTCAGCTTCTTCCATCTCTCCTCGCCCGATCTGCTTCTCGGCCTCGACTCCGACCCGGCGAAGCGACACATCTTCGGCGTCGCTGCCGCCAGGCCCGAACTCGGCCGCGCCGGCATCGCGCTGCGCCGTTTCGGCCAGCACATCATCGAGTTGCTCGGCAACAAGCGCATCCATCCCGGCTGGGTCGTGCCCGGCGGCGTTACCGAGCCGCTCGCCCCTGCCAAGCGCGATGAAATCCTCAGCATGATCCCCGAGGCCTACGCCAACAGCAAGCTCGCGCTCAGCTGGTATAAGCAGATCGCCGATTCCTTCAAGCCGGAAATCGAGATCTTTGCCAACTTCCCGTCTCTCTTCATGAGCCTCATCAATGAAGACGAGTCCATCGAACTCACCGACGGCGCTCTGCGCCTCGTCGACGCCAGCGGCAACATCATCGACGACGGCATCACCGCCAGCCGATTCACCGAGGTCATCGGCGAAGCCGTCGAGCCCTACAGCTACACCAAGTTCGCCTATTACAAGCCTCTCGGCTACCCTGACGGCAGCTATCGCGTCGGCCCGCTTGCGCGCCTCAACATCGTCAAGTCCATGGGCACGCCGCTTGCCGAGAAAGAACTTGCGGAGTTCAAGCAGCTGGCCAGTGGCCTCGTGCAAAGTTCGTTCCACTACCATCACGCGCGGCTCGTCGAGATCCTCTACGGCATCGAAAAGATCGAGCAGATCCTCACCGACCCGCTCATCCTCGACAAGCACGTCCGAGCCACCGCGGGCGTCAACCGCCTCGAAGGCGCCGGTCAGGCTGAGGCGCCGCGCGGCACGCTGATGCATAACTACAAAGTCGACGAGAACGGCCTCATCACCTGGGCCAATCTTGTCATCGCCACCGGCCAGAACAACAACGCCATGAACCGCGGTGTTCTGCAGGCCTCCCGGCACTACATCAAAGACGGCAAGTTCACTGAGGGCATCCTCAACCGCGTCGAGGCCGTCGTCCGCACCTTCGACCCGTGCCTCAGTTGCTCCACGCACGCCTTCGGCCAGATGCCGCTCGCCCTTACATTGCTCTCCGCCACCGGAGAAGTCCTCGATCGTATAACGCGCGATTAACCGGGGTTGAAAACCAGCAACCCAGGGTGCCCATCCATGCGGCGCTTTGCCGCATGGATGGAAAATTCCAAGGCTCCGCTCACCCTGCTTTTACAATCCCATCAGGTCAACCGATGCCCCCAAGCCCCATCCACGTCCTCATCCTCGCCTGTGGCAATCCGCTGCGCGAGGACGACGGAGCCGGACCCAGGCTCGCCGCCTGGGCAGAAGATCGCTTCCACTCCGAGCCACGTCTGCGCATCCTCACCCGCCAGCAGTGGACGCCTGAGCTCGCCGAGGATATCGCCTCCGCAAACGCGGTTCTTTTCGTCGATTGCTCTTCCATCTCTCCACCTGGCCAGGTTGCCCTCGCCGAGGTCCATCCCTCCGCCGCATCCCATACGCTCGCGACGCATCATCTCGGCGCGGCCGAGCTACTAGCCCTCACCCAGGATCTCTATGGCCACCGCCCGCAAGAGGCCCAGCTCCTCACCATCGGAGCGGCATCTCTTGATCTGCGCGAGGGCTTCAGCGCGCCCGTGTCAGCCGCGCTTCCCGTTGCCTGCGCTCTGCTGGAAGAGACGATCCAGCGCCTGCTTGTAGCATCCCCTGCGCCTCAGCGATCGGGTCCTGCATAGCCCGGCGCCTTCAGCACGTAGGCATAATTGCCGGGCAGCATCTGCGGCAGCGTTACCTGCACGCCCGCCTGCGTCTCCTTCCACGCAAGCTCTCCTGCATTGCCCAGCATCTCGACCTCCCGGACGGCCTCGCTTCCGCCATGCAGGTCCGGCACCGTCACAGTCTTCCCCTTCGGCGTGCCCAGAATCGTCACAAACAAATCCGCACCTTTGCGCGTAAACCGCAGATCATCACCCTCTGCGCTCTTGCTAACGGCATGTGTCCACGGCGTCGTGTCATAGATCGCCTCGCCATTCTGCTTCAGCCACGCGCCCAGCGCCTTCAGCCGCTCCATCTGCACGGGCGGAATCGTCCCATCCGCCTCCGGGCCCACGTCCAGCAGCAGGTTCCCGTTCTTGCTCACAATGTCCACCAGCAGCGCGATCAGCTCCACGGGCGCAATGGTCTCCGCTTCACCCTCCGCGCGGTTATAACCAAATGACCGCCCCAGCCCACGACACTCTTCCCACTTCTTCGCACTGATCTCATCCAGCTTCTTGTACTCCGGCGAAGTAAAGTCCGCGTGCTTGATGCCGAACCGGTCGTCAATCACGCCATCCTGCACCGCGTTGTAGTAGTCCGCCTCCACCTGCAGAGCCCGGCCCGTCTTCGGCCAGTCAATATCGTTCCACAGCACAGAAGGGTGATACCTATCAATCAACTCATGAATCTGCGCAAAGGCGTAGTCGCCATACGCCTGCGTCTCCGGCTTCACCGTCTGGTAGTCCGCCGCCGTCTGAATGGGTCCAGTATTAAATGTCCAGTCGTACCCGCCGGAGTAGTACAGTCCCATCCGCATTCCCTGCTTCCGCACTGCCGCCGTCAACTCGCCCACAATATCCCGCTCCGCGTGCTGCTCATTCTTCGGCAACGTCGGGCTCGGATTCACCGTCGTGCTCGGCCATAGCGTGAATCCTTCGTGATGCTTGCTCGTCAGCACCACGTAGCGCGCGCCCGCTTCGCGAAACACCGTCGCCCATGCATCCGGATTCCACTTCTTCGACTCGCGGTTAAACACCGGCGCAAAATCGTAGTAGCTGAAGTCGGCCCCAAAGTGCTCGCGATGATACGCCTGCGTCGGCGATCCCGGAATCCGCATCACGTTCAGATACCACTCCGCATACGGGTTGTATTTGATGTAATCCGCAGAGGTGAAGTCATGCTCCGGATGCGTCAGCGGAGCCCATCCCGGCACCGAATACAGGCCCCAGTGGATGAAAATCCCCAGCTTCGCGCCCGCATACCATTGCGGCAGCGGATGGCTATCCAGCGACTCCAGCGTCGGCTCATACTTTGTCTGCACCTGCGCCGCACCCATGCCGCAAAACATCACCATCGCGCCCATCATGCCCCATACCCATCCGCAACATCTTTTCATCCGCACCGCATCTCCTTCTGCCATCCTGACCGAGCTTTTTTGCGGCGCGGCCTCGCACCGTCCTCTCGCATCATAGTCACGCCATCGCTCGGTGCCAACCCTGCTCTTTCGGCAAAGGAAAACGGCGGGGCAACTGCGTGCCACCGCCGTCCTGAGTCTGAATTGTCTCGTCGTTAGAAGGCCGCTACTGTTTGCCGCAGACTGTAGGAGCTCAGCGTCTTGATATAGTTGCCACGGTCAAACGGCGACACATCCGGCACGGACCGCCGGCTCAGGCATCCCCGCGTGCCCCAGAGCGAGTCATACTCGTGCCGCTCCAGCCAATACTGCATGTCCGCCAGAACGCGCTCGACATGGTCGATGCCATGAATGTGCAGCGCCGACGCCATCATCGTCATGCTCGCCCCAGCCATAATGCCCTTCAGCACATCCTCCGCCGTGTGCACGCCGCCAGTGATCGCAATGTCCAGGTCGACCTGCCCATACAGAATCGCCGCCCAGTGCAACCGCGGCAGCAATTCGGAAGACGTGGAAAAATGCAGGGATGGACGCACTTCCAGCGCCTCAATATCGAAATCCGGCTGATAGAACCGGTTGAAGAGCACTACGCCGCGCGCCCCCACCTGCTCCAGCCGGCTGACCAGGGATGCCATGCTCGTGAACGACTGGGACAACTTCACCGATACCGGTATTTTCACTTCCTGGCAGACACTCTCCACCAGTTCCAGCAGTTGCACTTCCAGCACCACCGAGGTCTGATTCTTGTCCGTTGCCAGCGCATACGTGTTCAGCTCAATCGCATCCGCGCCTGCCTGCTCCATCTCCTTCGCAAATCGCACCCAGCCACCCGGCGTCGCACCGTTCAGGCTCGCCAGAATCGGAATCCGAACCGCATCCTTCGCTTTCCGCAGGTGCTCCAGATACACGTCCTGCGTGACGCGATAATCCGCCTGCTTCGGCAAAAAGTCCAGCGACTCCGCAAACGACTCCGTTCCCCGCGCCAGATCCTCATCCAGCGCCTTCGACTCCAGAATCAGTTGCTCTTCAAACAGCGACGTCAGCACGACCGCCGCAGCTCCCGCATCCTCCATGCGCCGAATGTTGTCGAGCGAGTCCGACAACGGCGTGGAAGACACAACAATCGGTCCCTTCAGATTCAGCCCCAGATACTTTGTCGAAAAGTCGATCATTCCGCACCTCCGGCTGCGACGGGCGCAGGTTTTTCTTCCGGCTTCTCCTTGGGCGCAATGTTCGGAGTCTCTCCCCGTCCCGGCATCGCGGCGCGCGCGGAGTAGACCCGCCACTGCCGCTCTACATCATCCTGCGCCTCTTCCAGCAGCTTCGCCGCCAGCTCCGGATTGCTCCGCGCCAGCATCGTGTACCGAGCCTCGCGATACGCATAATCCTTCAGCCGGATCGAAGGCGCCTTCGAATCCAACTGGAACGGATTCTTCCCTTCCTCGCGCAGCGCCGGGTTGTAGCGAATCAGCGGCCAATAGCCCGACTGCACTGCCAGCTTCTGCTGCTCCAGCCCATGCACCAGGTCATATCCATGCGCAATGCACGAGGCATACGCCAGAATCAGCGACGGCCCTTCGTGAGCCTCGGCCTCCTGGAAGGCCTTCACCACATGCGTGTCATTGCCGCCCAGCGCCACCTGTGCCACGTACACTGAGCCGTAGCTCACAGCCTCCATCGCCAGGTCCTTCTTGCTCACCCGCTTGCCGCTCGCGGCAAACTTCGCCACTGCGCCGCGCGGTGTCGCCTTCGAGGATTGCCCGCCCGTGTTCGAATACACCTCGGTGTCCAGCACCAGCACGTTCACGTTCTTCCCCGAGCCCAGCACGTGATCCAATCCGCCAAACCCGATATCGAATGCCCAGCCGTCGCCACCCAGAATCCACACGCTCTTTCGCACCAGCGCATCGGCAATCGCCAGCAGGTTCCGTGCGTCCGACGAATCCACGCCAGCCAGCTTCGCGCGCAACACCTTCACGCGCTCGCGCTGTGCAGTGATCTCCTCTTCTGTCTTCTGCGGCGCATCCAGCAGCGCGTGCACCAGTTCACTGCCCACCTGCGGAGCCAGCCTCATCAGCAGTGTCTCGGCAAACTCCTTCTGCTGGTCCAGAGCCGTCCGCATCCCAAAGCCGAACTCCGCGTTGTCCTCAAACAGCGAGTTGGCCCACGTCGGCCCGCGTCCCTCGGCATTCGTGCTGTACGGCGTCGTCGGCAGATTGCCGCCATAAATCGACGAGCATCCCGTCGCGTTCGCAATGTAGAGCCTGTCGCCGAAGAGCTGCGTCAGCAGCTTGATGTACGCCGTCTCGCCGCAGCCCGAGCACGCGCCAGAGAACTCAAACAGCGGCTGCAGCAATTGCAAATCCTTCACCTGCCCATGCGAGAGCTTGCTGCGATCCATCTCCGGCAGCGTCAGGAAGTACTCCCAGTTCTCGCGCTCGCTCGAGCGCAACGCAGGCTGCGGAGCCATGTTGATCGCCTTCCGCCCCGCATCGCTCTTGTCCTTCACAGGACACACATCCACGCACACCGCGCAGCCCGTGCAGTCCTCCGGCGACACTTGCAGTGTGTAGTGGTCGTTCTCCATCCCGCGCCACTTCGGCTTCGCCCACTGGAAGGTCGCCGGCGCCTTCTCCGCATACTCTGCGCCATACACCTTCGAGCGAATCACCGCATGTGGACACACCATCACGCACTTGCCGCACTGAATGCACAGATTCTTATCCCACACTGGGATGAACTGCGCAATATTTCGCTTCTCCCACTGCGAAGTCGCCGTCGGAAATGCCCCGCCCGCCGGAATCGCGCTCACCGGCAGCAGGTCGCCCCGTCCCGCGGCAATCTCACCCAGCACCGTGCGTACAAACTCCGGCGCTTTATCAGAAATCGACGGAATCAGGTCAAACTCCGACGACACACTCGCCGGCACCGTCACCTTTTCGAGATGCGCCAGCGCCGCATCCACGGCCGCGTAGTTCTTCTCCACCACCGCTTCGCCGCGCTTGCCATAGGTCTTTTTGATCGCCTTCTTGATCTCGGCAATCGCCTCCTCGCGCGGCAGCACGCCGCTGATCGCGAAGAAGCACGTCTGCATGATCGTGTTGATGCGCGTGCCCATGCCCGCATCGCGAGCCACCGTGTAGCCGTCAATCACATAAAACTCAATCTTCTTTTCAATCAGCTCGCGCTGCATCGTACGCGGCAGCTTCTCCCAGATCTCCGCCGCGCTGTACGGCGCATTCAACAGAAAGACCGCGCCCGGCATCGCCGCTTCCAGCACGTTCATCTTTTCGAGGAAGCTGAAGTTGTGACACGCAACAAAGCTCGCCTGCGTAATCAGGTAAGTCGAGTGAATCGGCTTCGGCCCAAAGCGCAGATGCGACGTCGTCATCGACCCCGACTTCTTCGAGTCGTAGACAAAGTAGCCCTGGGCAAAGTTCGGCGTCTCGCTGCCGATAATCTTGATCGAGTTCTTGTTCGCACCTACTGTGCCATCCGAGCCCAGGCCGTAGAACAGCGCCCGCACCGTCTGCGGATCCTCCGTCGAGAACGCCGGATCATACCGCAGGCTCGTATGCGTCACGTCATCGTCAATGCCGATCGTGAAGTGATTCTTCGGCGCAGTCTTCGCCAACTCGTCGAAGATGCCCTTCACCATCGCCGGCGTGAACTCCTTCGACGAAAGCCCATAGCGTCCGCCCACCACCGTCGGCATCGCCGCAAACGGCAGGTTCGCGGCATGTTCCGCCAGCACCGTCATCACGTCCTGGTAGAGCGGCTCGCCCGTCGCGCCCGGCTCCTTGCAGCGGTCCAGCACGGCAATCGACTTCACCGTCGCCGGCAGCGCCGCCAGAAGCGCCTTCGCATCAAACGGCCGATACAGCCGCACCTTCAGCAACCCCAACTTTGCGCCCTGAAGATTGAGCACATCTACGGCTTCTTCCGCAGCCTCGGCACCCGAACCCATGATTACAATCACGCGCTCCGCATCCGCAGCGCCCACATACTCAAACAAGTGATACGCGCGCCCCGTCTGCGCCGCCAACCGGTTCATCACGCTCTGCACAATGCCCGGCACCGCCGCATGGTACGGACTGCATGCCTCCCGCGCCTGGAAAAACACATCCGGGTTCTGCGCCGACCCGCGCAGCCGCGGCCGCTCCGGACTCAGCGCCTGCTCGCGATACGCAATGATGTACTTGTCATCCAGAAGCGCGCGAATTGTCTCATCCGCAATCGGCTCAATCTTCGCCACCTCGTGCGAAGTCCGAAAGCCATCGAAGAAGTGAATGAACGGAATTCGCGACTCCAGCGTCGCAATCTGCGCCACCAGCGCCATGTCTACCACTTCCTGCACGGAGTTCGAGGAAAGCATCGCCCACCCCGTCGTGCGGCACGCCATCACGTCCGAGTGGTCGCCGAAAATCGACAGCGCATGCGTCGCAATCGTCCGCGCCGTCACATGCATCGTCGCCGGAGTCAGCTCGCCCGCTATCTTGAACATGTTGGGAATCATCAGCAGCAGGCCCTGGCTCGCCGTAAACGTCGTGCCAAACGCCCCCGCCTGCAGCGCCCCATGCAGCGCGCCTGCCGCGCCGCCCTCGCTCTGCAGCTCCTCCACGATCGGCAGCGCGCCCCAGATGTTTTTCTTTCCTTCCGAGCGCCACTGATCCGCCCACTCCGCCATCGGGGACGACGGCGTAATCGGATAAATCGCAACCACCTCGGAAAGTCGATAGGCCACAGAAGCCGCAGCTTCGTTCCCATCCATAATCACCATCTTCTCTTGACTCATTTCGCTTTGCCTCACAGGTGCGGCCACAGGAGAAAAAATCCGCTACCGTGAGTCTCCGCGCACCATGCCCGGGTTGCTGTGATGCGACGCACATGGACACAATCATTTCTTACATCGTGGAACGTTGAACATCCTCTGCCACTTGGCCACAGTACCCCTGCGATCTCATGGCACATACTGCAACCATTGCTTTTCGCGGCTCCGCCCGTTAGCCTGACCGTGACCGCGCGCCCGGCAACCGCGCTCTTCCCCACACCGCGCCGCTGCCCGTCGCAACCCCGCACCGCACCGCTCACCCCATACGAGGCACCTCATGCATCTCGATTTTTCAGGAAAAGTCATTCTCGTAGCCGGCGGCACCGGAGGCCTTGGCCGCTCCGTCAGCCTCGCATTCCTCGCGGAAGGCGCCTCGGTCCACGTCACCTATCGCAATCCGGACGAATTCGCCGCCCTCCAGCAGGCCGCCGGTGCAACCGCCTCATCGCTCTCCGGCCATCGCATCGACGTCACCGACGAGGCCGCCGTCGCCGACCTTGTCGCGAACATCCTCGCCGCCCATGGCCGCCTCGACACGCTCGTCAACACCATCGGCGGCTATGCCGGCGGCATCCCGCTCTGGAACCTCGACGCCGCCACCCTCGACCGCATGTTCTCGCTTAATCTCCGCACCGGATACGTCCTCGCCCGCGCCACTCTCGCGCCCATGCGCCGCCAGGGCTACGGCTCCATCGTCAACGTCAACGCCAAAGCCGCGCTCGACCACGCCGCCGGAGCCGCCGCCTACGCCGCATCCAAAGCCGCGTCGCTGGCGCTCTTCGACTCCCTCGCCGCCGATCTCCGCGGCACCGGAATCCGCGTCAACTCCATCCTGCCCAGCATCATCGATACCGCCGCCAACCGCAGCGCCATGCCCGGCGCCGACTTCGCCGCCTGGCCCAAGCCCGACGACATCGCCCGCGTTATCCTCTTCCTCGCCAGCGATGCCGCCCGCGTCATTCACGGAGCCGCCATCCCCGTCTACGGCAACAGTTGAGACGCACGCGCCTCCACCGCTCACGCCGCTTCAACCCAGCAGCCCATCCACCAGCGCCGCCCACTCCGCCTCCAGCGTCTCGCGCCGGAAGCGCCGTCCCGCGCGCCCGTACCAGTACTCCGCATTCCACTCCACACCTTCTTTGCGGTGCAGATACGCATGCACCGCCATCCCCTCGCGCGACTCCAGCTCATCCACCAGCCCGTGCGCCCGCGTCCAGTCGCCCTTCCCATCCCACCACAGCGCCTCCACCGGCGCGCTCAACCCCTCCGGCGGCATCGCCCGCTCCAGGCTTTTCTCAAACTCCGTCCGATCCATCGCCCACCTCCAGCCCGCTTCGATCCAACTATTCTTGCCCGCGCTTGCGCCTTTTTTTCACAGCCCCGGTGATTTAGGTCACATCCCTGCCCTTTAGGGGACTGCTACACATAAATCGACGTCCGATACACCCGTAGAGGCCGTCACCGGACGGGACAGGAAGCTCCGCATTCCCAATCCTCCCCGCTCCGGCCCCGGAGGGTTCGGCCCCATGTTCTTTCGAGAAAGGTTCTTCTCACCTGCGGTTTGCGAATCAGACCAAAATGGTCGTATACTGAAATCCGACTTTTCTGGTCGTAGTTTGAGGGTGCTGCCCTTCGGGCGGCTCCCGGGAGCCCGGCGGGTGAGCGTTTTAAGTGAACTAAAAATCGGCGAAAGTGGTATTCTGGTTGCCCTTGACCTCCCCGACTCGGTCCAGAATCACCTGATGCATATGGGCTTTGTCCCCAACGCGCTCGTCACCGCTGTACGCCGCGCCCCGGCAGGCGACCCCACCGTCTATGCCATTGACGGCATGGAGATTGCCCTCCGCGTCGAAACCGCCCAGTCCATCCGCGTCCGCCCTGCCGAAGCCGAAAAGTCCTCCCACGCCTTCGCCCACCCCGCCGAGGCCGTGCAATGAGCACCTGCTGCACGCCCACGACCTTCGAGCCGCCCCAGGCGCCGCCCAAGCCCGGCGCTCTGCGTACCGTGGTCCTCATCGGGCCGCCCAACTCCGGCAAGTCCACGCTCTTCAATCGCCTCACCGGCCTGCGCCAGAAGGTCGCCAACTACCCCGGCGTCACCGTAGAGCAGCGTATGGGCCTCATGGCCGGCATTGGCCGCGACGACCTCACCCTCATCGACCTGCCCGGCGTCTATTCGCTCAGTCCTTACACGGAGGACGCACGCGTCTCCATCGACGTCCTGCAGGGCAAAATGCCCGGCACGCCCAAGCCGGACGCCGTTCTGCTTGTCCTCGACTCGCAGCACCTCACGCGCCAGCTCATGCTGGCCGCGCCAGTGCTCGCCCTCGGCCTGCCCACGCTGGTTCTGCTCAATATGACGGACCTCATGCAGTCCCGCGGCGGCGAGATCGACCCACTCAAACTTGCCCGCGAACTCGGCACGCCCGTCGCGCAGATCAGCGCATTCTGCGGCACCGGCCTTGAGGCCGTCTCGCTCTTTCTCAACCAGCAGGCCACGCACCAGATCGCGCAGCCGCTCACCCTGCCCGTCCTCGGCAACGCCGCCAGCACGCACTCCTGGGCCGCACAGGTCAGCCGCAGCACCGGCTATCGCGCGCCGCTCTCGGCCGAGCGCAGCCGCAAGCTCGACAGCATTGCGCTTCACCGCATCTGGGGACCGCTGCTCTTCCTCGCCGTCGTCATCGGCGTCTTTGAGGTCGTCTTCGCCATCGGTCAGCCGGTCTCGGACGGCTTCGGCGATCTGCTCGGCCGCGTCGCCGAACTCATCCGGCCGCTGCTGCCCGCCGGCTGGATTCAGTCCCTCCTGCTCGACGGCGCATGGAAAGGCATCAGCTCCGTCCTCGTCTTCCTCCCGCAGATTCTTCTGCTCTTTCTCTTCATCGGCATCCTCGAGGACTCCGGCTATCTGGCTCGCGCCGCGCTCATCGCCGACCGCGTCATGCGCACCACCGGCCTCAACGGCAAGGCCTTCATCCCGCTGCTCTCCGCCTACGCCTGCGCCGTCCCGGCCATCATGGCCACGCGCACCATTGAGAACAAGCGCGACCGCCTCGCCACCATCCTCGTCACGCCCTTCATGACGTGCTCCGCGCGTCTGCCCGTCTACATGCTGCTCATCGCGGCCTTCATTCCCAGCCGCTACTACCTGCACGGCATCATCGGACTCCAGACGCTCGTCATGCTCGGCCTCTATCTCGCCGGCTTCGTCGCTGCCATGACCACCGCCTGGCTGCTCAAGAGCTCCGTCCTCAGGTCCAGCGAAACGCCCTTCATCCTGGAACTGCCGCAGTACCGCAAGCCTACCGTGCGCTCGCTTGCCCTGCGCCTCGTCGATCGCGCCCGCGTCTTCCTTCGCCAGGCCGGAACCATCATCCTCGGCGTCACGCTGGCTCTCTGGCTGCTCGCGCACATTCCGCCCGTGCCCGTCGCCGGCGGCCATTACACCGCGCCGCAGCTTGCTGACAGCATGATTGGCCGCCTTGGCCACTTCATTGAGCCCGCCATCGCTCCGCTCGGCTTCAACTGGAAGATCGGCATCGGCCTCATCTCCAGCGTCCTCGCCCGCGAGGTCATGGTCAGCACCATGGGCACGCTCTACGGCGCAGATCCCAGCACGCAGACCCTTAACCTCCACGCAGCTCTGCACAGTGACGTCACCCTCGGCGGCGCGCTCGCCCTCATGATCTTCTTCGCCTTTGCCATGCAGTGCACCTCCACCATGGCAGTCGTCAAGCGCGAAACAAACAGTTGGAAGTGGCCCGCCATCCAGTTCGCCTACATGCTGGTGCTCGCCTGGGTCGCAGCCTTCGCCGTCAATCACATCACCATGTACTTCCTCGGCTGAGGGGCGTCCGTGGCCCCCGCCTAAGGCTCAAGGATGTTGAATGGGGAAGGCATGGACTGCGCGGCAGGTGCGCGGGAGAAGCTCTGCTTGAAACGCCTCAACCCTTTGCCCAACCGATCGGAAGCCATGAAGATCTGCCCGGCAGTCAGCGAACCCGCCACGGAGTAATGCCCCACCGCGGCCAGCGCCATCGACGCAATGCAGCCGCACCGCTCGCAATCGGGATCGCCGCCAAACTGGCAAGGCGTAATCCGCGTCCTGAGATCGGCGGAGATCATCGTGGTGGTTCTCGCAAAGATGCACACTTCCGGACGGCTCGGCGGTGACTCAATCTCCCGCAGCAGCGATTCCGGCATCTCCAGGATCGGATAGCGCACCCGCAGCTGGCGCAGATCCGCAATTACCGCCGCTCGCTGCAAGGGAGTCAGGATCTCCGGATCGGCCGCACCGCGCTGCGGAGTAAACAGACTGAACCACACCTTCGCAACCTCGGGCTGGCGGGTCCAGAACCCGAGGAACTCGTCCAGGTAGCCGGGACGGCCCGCAATCTGCGCGGTGATCGTGCAGTGCACGATGATCTTCGTCCCCTGGATGTTCTTGAGGATGCGGTCGTAGGTCGCCGGCTTGCGCCGCGCATCGTGCTCCGGCTGCAGGCCGTCGATGGAGACCACGAGATTCATCTTCTTGAATGCCATCCACGCCGCCGGAATCTCCCTGAACGCACTTGTCACAATCTGGGTGTGAACACCGCGTCTCTCGATTTCCGGCAGCAGCGCATCGACTTCACGATAACGGACCAGCGGATCGCCGCCGACCAGCGACACATGCAGCGGTTTGTGCTCATCGATCAGGGCGAGCACGCGCGCCACCAGCTCGTCTCCCTTGAAGTCCGAAAGTTCACGCAGTTGCGTCGGCCCACCGAGATGCGCGGCATCGAAGGCGTAGCATCCCGGGCACCGCAACGGACATTCCTTCGTGATCTCGATGGAAAGGGATGGTGCCCGACCGGCCAGGATGCGGGCCCACGCCCGAAGAACTTCGGTGTGTTTCATAGCCTCTCCCCTACAGCCGTCTCAGAGCCCGGTCGTGATCCGCCAACCGTGCGCCAATTTTTGGTAAGAGCCCCGTAACGCACATCCGCAACGGGGACTGTTCAGATCGCAAGGCGCGTGCTGCAGATGTCAAAAGCTGGAAGCGTCACCAGCTCGCATCCCAGAATCCACAGGCCCCTGTGCAGGATGATACCCCCGGTCCACATGCATTCCCTCGGAATTCGATTTGAGCCTGCCTCTGCAGGAAATTGCGTCTGGCGCGATTTGGGTCGATGATCCAATCACCTTCAAGCTCGTCCTGAAACAACATCTTCCGAGCGCACCCAACCTCCAGAAAGCTAAAGCCTTCGCCCCGCGCTGCCTTTTACGACCACACTTGAGCTGCGCCACCGGGATGCAAACGAGTTTGGTCATTGGACGTATGCGCCGCGGAATAGTTGGGGTCGCACCATGCGCGGGGTCCGGACCGCGCTCCCAAACCGGCCCCGGCACAGCCTCACGCGCCGCGCCTCTTCGCACCTATGAGAAACTAAACACAAGGCAATCTCTCCGGCGCCGCCCGCGTGCGCGCCCAACCATCGCCCGAATTCTGCTTGCAACCGGCCCGCACGAGCCGATACCCCTCTGCGGCCCGCTCACAGGACACCCATTCGAATGATCAGCGTCAGCAACGTCACCATGCGCTACGGCTCCAAAGTCCTCTTTGAAGACGTCTCTACCACCTTCAACCCCGGCCGCCGCTACGGACTCACCGGCCCCAACGGCTCCGGAAAATCCACCTTCATGAAGATCCTCACCGGCGAGCTCGAGCCCCAGAAGGGTACCGTCGTTCGCCCCCGCAAAATGGGCGTCCTCCGCCAGGATCAGTTCGCATTCGACGCCTATCGCGTCATCGACACCGTCATCATGGGCAACAAGCCCCTCTGGGCTGCCCTTGAAGAGCGCGACCGCATCTACGAGAAGGCCGAAATGACCGACGAAGACGGCATGCGCCTCGGCGAACTCGAAGGCATCATCGGCGACGAAGACGGTTACACCGCCGAGTCCGACGCAGCTGTGCTCCTCCAGGGCCTCGACATCCCCGACGAGATCCACGAGCGCAAGATGTCCGAGCTCCAGGGCGGCCAGAAGGTCCGCATCCTCCTCGCACAGGCCCTCTTCGGCAAGCCCGAAGCCCTCATGCTCGACGAGCCCACCAACTACCTCGATCTCGACTCCATCCACTGGCTCCAGGACTTCCTGCAGAACTACGACGGCACTCTCATCTGCATCTCCCACGACCGCCACTTCCTCAACTCCGTCACCACCCACACCGCCGACATCGACTACCAGACCATCATCGTCTACACCGGCGGCTACGACGACATGGTGATGGCCAAGACGCAGATCCGCTCCACCCTCGAGTCCCAGAACGCCCAGCGCGAAAAGAAAATCGCCCAGCTCAACGAGTTCATCGCCCGCTTCGCCGCCGGCACGCGCTCCTCGCAGGTCACCAGCCGCCGCAAAGAGGTCGAGCGCCTCCAGACCAACGAGCTCGCCCGCTCCAACATCCAGCGCCCCTTCATCAAATTCGATCAGGTCCGCCCCAGCGGCAAGCACGTCCTCGAGTTCAAGCACGTCACCAAGGTCTACGGCGACCACACCGTCCTCGACGCCTTCTCCGCCAACGTCCTCCGCGGCGAAAAAGTCTGCCTCATGGGCCGCAACGGCGCAGGAAAAACCACGCTCCTCAAGAGCCTCCTCGCCAACTTCCCCGGCCTCGCCGACAAGGACTTCACCCTCGACTCAGGCTCAGTCTTCTGGGGCCATGAGGCGCAAATCGGTTATTTCGCGCAGGACATCGGCTCCACCATCGAGCACGGCCTCACGGTCGCCGAGTGGCTCCATCGCTGGAAGCCCGACGCCCACGTCGAAGAGATCCGCGGCATCCTCGGCCAGATGCTCTTCAGCGGCGAAGAAGGCGCCAAGCCCACCAAGGCTCTCTCCGGCGGTGAGCAGGCGCGCCTCATCTTCTGCAAGCTCATCCTCACCAAGCCCAACATCCTCATCTTCGACGAGCCCACCAACCACCTCGACCTCGAGTCCATCAACGCCCTCAACATCGCCCTCCAGCGCTACGAGGGCACCGTCCTGCTCGTCACCCACGACCACGACCTCATCGACGAAGTCGCCACCCGCCTCTGGATCTTCGACCACACCCACATCGAAGACTTCCAGGGCCCCTACGAAGAGTGGAAGGGCAAGCACAACTAACTTGTCTGCACTCACACTTCACTCTTGAAGCTGTCATCCTGAGCGAAGCGCTTCTCAGCGGAGTCGAAGGACCTGTATCTTTTGGTCTCGTAACAGGGCACGACTTCAGTCGTGCCATCCCGACCCACCCACACCCTCGTCATTCTGAGCGGAGCACGCTTGCGCGTAATAATAATGGACGACTTCTTTCAAC
>JBAUTX010000194.1:0-32651 GCA_049582405.1 Occallatibacter sp.
GCATGAAGCTCAGCGGACCAGAAGCCTGACCGCCACCCGAAAGCAGCTCCATCGAGCCGCGGATCGACGAAAGATTGGTCCCCGTGCCCGAACCCCACTTGAACAGCATGCCCTCGGTCTTGGCCAGCGTCAGAATGGAATCGAGCGAGTCGTCCACCGCATTGATAAAGCAGGCCGAGCACTGCGGATTCTTATAGCCCGTCGCCTCAAAGCGCACGCCACCCGTCGCTGGATCCCAGTGCCAGCTCTGCCCGTCCGCCTTCGGCTCCAGCCGGTCGCAACCCACGTTGAACCATACCGGCGAGTTGAAGGCCACCCGCTGCGACAGCAGCATCACCGCCAGCTCGTCGTAGAAGACCGCTGCATCCTCAGGCGAGGCAAAGTAGCCACCCTTCACGCCCCAGTCGCGGATCGTCTCGGCCACGCGACCCACCAGTTGCCGCACGCCCGTTTCGCGCTCCGGCGTTCCGAGCTGTCCGTGCAGGTACTTCGACGCCACGATGTTCGTCGCCGTCATGGACCAGTCCAGCGGCGTCTCCACGTTCTTCTGCTCAAAGATCGTATTGCCCTTGCTATCCGTAATCAGAGCCGTCCGCAACTCCCACTGCACTTCGTCGTAAGGAGAAACGCCATCGCGCGAAAAGCGCCGGGAAAACGCCAGCCCGCCCTGGCTATAGGGTGCCTGGTGGGTTGCAGCAGTCGTGTGCAGATTAGCCTCGTTCATGGGAATCCTCTCAATCAGCAGTAGCAGTAGATGGCCCGCCCCGTTCCAGCACTCCATAGGCTGGAATCCGGCAACATACGGTTCGCATGGGCGTGCAGAAAACGGCGCTTCAGAATCAACCCCGCCCCCGGGGCACTCACCGGCGGAACTTTAGGTCCCCCGATGCGATCTGTGACAGTCCGTTTTGAGCCGCAGATGACAAATTAGCGCTGTCTATGGGGCATGTCAACAACAAACCACAATATCTAGGGTTTTGTTCGCATTTATGGGACTCAGCCGCCAAATGCCTGATTTTCGCCTGTGGAAAGCCTCAATCAGCCCGTCTGGCGCGCTCTTGACCGCACCGGAATGCCCAAAATCCAGTGCACATGCGGCCCCGGCCCATCCCACGCCGCGCAACCTCAAGCCTAGACCCCATCCGGCCCCCCTACAAGGCTCAGAATCAGTGCAAAAGAGCCACGTGCCTGTGCGAATTGTGGACAACCTGTCCGCCACTCCCGGGTTCCCCCGAGTCCCGCGCCTCACCTGCTGGTACGCTGTCTCCATGCCCGCCACTGGCCCCAGCCTGCCCGATTGGAAGCCCGCCCAGCTTCCCCGGCCCGTTGCTCTCTACGGCCGCACCGTCATGGTCGAACCGCTTGACGCCGAACTCCACGCCGCCGATCTGTGGGAAAGAGTCCAAGGACACAACGCGGTCTGGCAATGGCTTTTCGACGGTCCATTCGACACAGTGTCCGCCTTCACCGCCGACATCCAGGCTAAGCAAGCGGCCGCTGACCGCATCTTTTACGCATTAATCTCTGCGGAAATCGGGGCAGCGGCAGGCTACGCTAGCTTTCTGCGCATCGAGCCCGCGCATGGCGTCATCGAAGTGGGCAACATCCTGCTCTCTCCCGCGCTGCAGCGCACCACAGCCGCCACGGAAGCAATGTACCTCATGGCCCGCCACGTTTTCGAAGACCTCGGCTACCGCCGCTACGAGTGGAAGTGCAACGCGCTGAATGCACCCAGCCGCCGCGCGGCGCTCCGTCTCGGCTTCACCTTCGAAGGCATCTTCCGCCAGCACATGGTCGTGAAGGGTCACAACCGCGATACGGCCTGGTTCTCCATGCTGGACCACGAATGGCCCGCCCGCAAAGCCGCCTTTGAAGCATGGCTCGATCCGGGCAACTTCGACGCTGACGGCCGCCAGTACCGGAAGCTCGATGAGCCTGCGCCATCGATCCGCACATAGAAAAACGTCGCCCGTTTCCAGGCGACGTTTTTGGTCGATCGACAAGACTGGAATCAGTTGCCTTCCTTGGTCTCAATTCTCATGCCATAGAACGATTTGTGAACGAAGAATACTGACACGAGGAAGAACACGACTGCCAGTATGTGCGTGTGCAGCGGATTGTTCGCACTAAGCGTCACCGCCAGCTCGACGGCAAGGAGTCCGAACAACGTCGTGAACTTGATCACCGGGTTCATGGCCACCGACGAAGTATCTTTGAACGGATCGCCGACCGTGTCTCCGATCACGGTCGCGTCGTGCAAAGGTGTCCCCTTCTGTTTCAGGGTGACCTCTACGATCTTCTTCGCGTTGTCCCATGCGGCCCCGGCATTCGCCATGAAGATCGCCTGGTACAGACCGAAGATCGCAATCGAGAACAGGTAGCCGATAAACAGGAACGGCTCCATGAATGCGAACGCAAGCGTAGCGAAGAAGACAGCGAGAAAGATGTTGAACATTCCCTTCTGCGCGTATTTCGTGCAGATTTCAACCACCTTCTTACTGTCACTGACCGATGCCTTCTCCACGCCTTCCAGTTTGATGTTCGCCTTGATGAACTCGACCGCGCGGTATGCGCCGGTGGTGACCGCCTGAGTGGAAGCGCCTGTGAACCAGTAGATCATTGCCCCACCGCAGATCAACCCAAGCATGAAGGGCGCGTGTAGCAGAGAGAGGTTCTGCACGTCATGGGTCAGTCCGCCGGTCAGGGCCATGATGATCGAGAAAGTCATCGTGGTTGCGCCCACAACGGCTGTGCCGATCAGCACCGGCTTTGCCGTAGCCTTGAAGGTATTGCCGGCTCCATCGTTGGCTTCCAGCAGGTGCTTTGCGCGTTCGAACTTCACGTCGATGTTGTAGTCCCTCTTCAACTCGCCTTCGATGCCGGGAACATTTTCGATCAGCGACAGCTCATAGACGGATTGAGCATTGTCGGTGACCGGCCCGTAGGAGTCCACGGCAATCGTCACCGGACCCATGCCAAGGAAGCCAAACGCGACCAGACCGAACGCGAAAACGGCTGGCGCGAGCATCAGCGTCTCCATGGACGGCCCCGTACTGAAGTAATAGCCCATTCCCATGAGCGCGACCATGCTGAGTCCCAGCCAGTAGGCCGACATATTGCCGGCCACGAATCCCGACAGGATCCCCAGCGAAGCTCCGCCTTCCTGCGCTGATTTGACGACTTCCTTCACGTGGCTCGAGTTGGTTGAAGTGAAAACCTTCACCAGTTCTGGAATGATCGCGCCCGCCAGGGTTCCGCAGGAGATGATCGAAGCCAGCTTCCACCAGAGCGTTCCGTCACCGAGATTGGGAATCATCAGGTACGTGACGATGTAGGTGAGGACGATGGAAACGATGGAAGTGATCCATACCAGAGAGGTCAACGGCGCCTCAAAGTCCATTTCGTCGGAATTCGCGTATTTCGCGTGAGCGATGGCGCCATTGAGGAAGTACGCACCCGAGCTGGAGACCAGCATGGCCACGCGCATAACGAAGATCCAGACCAGCAGCTGCACCTGTGTCGTGGGACTCTTCACTGCCAGCAGAATAAATGTGATCAGCGCCACGCCGGTCACGCCGTAGGTTTCAAACCCATCGGCGCTCGGCCCGACGGAGTCGCCCGCATTGTCACCCGTGCAGTCCGCGATAACGCCAGGGTTGCGCGCATCGTCTTCCTTGATCTTGAACACGATCTTCATCAGGTCGGAGCCGATGTCTGCGATCTTGGTGAAGATGCCGCCCGCAATGCGCAGGGCAGCGGCGCCCAGCGATTCGCCAATCGCAAAGCCGATGAAGCATGGACCCGCATAATCGCGCGGGATGAACAGGAGGATGAAGAGCATGATGAGCAGCTCGACCGAGATCAGCAACATGCCGATGCTCATGCCCGCCTTCAGCGGAATCGCATAAACCGGATACGGTTTGCCTCTCAATCCCGCGAACGCCGTCCGTGAGTTCGCAAATGTGTTCACGCGAATTCCGAACCATGCCACACCGTAGCTGCCCGCGATGCCGACCAGGCTGAACAGCAATATAATCGGCAGCGTAACCGCAATCGATTTTCCCGGCACCGGCGCCAGAACCCCGAAGTAGAGTCCAATGATTACGGCGATGAATGCCCAGAGCAGAAGAATGAACTTGCCCTGCGTCACCAGATAGGTTTTGCAGGTCTCATAGATCAGCTCGGAGATCTCGCGCATCGTGCGATGAACCGGCAGGTTCTTCAATTGCACATAGATCGCCAAGCCGAAGAGCAGGCCACCCACACAGAACAGCAATCCGATCATCAGCAGGGCATGCCCATTCACGCCGAGAAAATTCACGCTCGACAGATCCGGCAGCACCAGGTTGGCTTCGCCTCCGCCCCCGTGTTCCGTCTGGGCAAAAGCGCATGTGGGCGCGAGTGCCGCAAGCATCAGGCCCAGGACAGGCGCGACAGCCTTGTACTGCCGCTTGAGAAGGTTTCCTGCGCCCTGCTCGACGGCATTCGCCATCTGCCGCAGCACTGCGAATCCTCTAGCCGAGCCCCGCGCTTCACGCGTGAAAAGCCAGGCCACAAAGAGCGATGGAACGCTCATACCTAGAAAAAAGTACACCAAACCCAGAACAGTCACATGTCCTCCCGACATAAGGTTTTAAACCGTACCATGCGCATCGACGGGTACCGCGACCTCCGGATACCGGGGAAAAAGTCACGGGAAGCCTATCACCCGCGTCAAGCACTGTCGAGTGATTGCAGTCACAGGAGTGGTCAGACCAATTGATTTGCTGCAGTTGCCGCCTCGGTGCAGAGCGGCCAGCGCACGATCATCCCCGGCGGCTATTCAACAGGAATGTCAATTTTGTCCCCAGGCAGCGGAATGCCCAGGTTCATATCTTTCTGGTCCCGCACCATCCCCGGCGGCAGCGGGTGCAGCTTGAACAGCACCAGAACATTGCGTTCCGGATCGTCGAACGCATGAAAGCTCGCCACTTGCTCCAGCATGTAGTGGGTGTGCAGGTCTGCGAGGGTGCCGGGGTCCAGGTCGTTCCAGGAGGCATACCACCCCGGCTTGTAGACCGCAAGCTTCGCGGGCAAATCCGGCATCCCCGGAATGGGCGTATCGAAGTCATCACACAACGTCGGCAGGTGCGCTGTGAGCGTAATCTCATCGCCGCTGATCGAAACCAGCAGCCTCCTTCCGTTGGGATGCCCGTCGATATATTGCGTCAGTTGCTGGGCTGCGTTCACAAACGTGAACTCGGGATGCATTGCGTAGCTCACAGTCCAGGCGCCATTCACGGCCGCCGCCACCGCCGCAAGCACCACCACGCCCCATCCAAGATGCCGCGCCTCGCCATTGTCTTCCAGCAGCTTCCCCGCGCCGAGCGCCACCAGGTAGACACAAAATACAAAGACCACCGTGAAGTAGCGCGGCTGAGGATGATCCTGATAGGTCATGAACACGATGTAGCCGCCCACCGCCAGTAAACATGAGCCAATGACCGGGTCCCCGAGTAACGCGCGCCCCCAGGGCGTGCGCCAGCCCACAAAAACCGCCACCGCCACGAGGCCCGCCAGCGGCATCAGGATGTGATCCACCCAGAGCCCGCCGTGAAAGGACCACCACAGGCTCACCAGCGGCCACCAGAGATCCGCCGGCTTGGGATAGGTGTTGATGTAGAACAAATAGCGGTAATCGGGCAGATAGCCACGCTCCACCACAAGCGCCATCCATGCCCCAAAGCTGACCGCGCTCGCGATCGCAGCCGCAAGACACCATCGAACGGCTTTCCCGGCATCATTCCGGTTCGGAAACCAGATGGCCCAGCCCAGCGCCGGAAGCAGAAAAACCGCCGTTGGCTTGGTCAGAAGCATCAGCGTGAACACAAGTCCGATTCCACCCGCAGCCCATATCGGCCTTCGCATCCGCGGCAGCCGCACCGCCAGGTTCAGCGCTGCAAGGGTCAGGGCAATCAGCATCGGCTCCAGAATCGCCAATCGGCTGAAGCAGTAGAAAAACGGACTCGTCACCAGGAGCGTAAGCGCCAGCAGCGGTACCCAGCGTGGACCGCGCCCCCGCAGCAGCAGATAACTCAACATCAGATTGCAGAAGAAGAACACAATCGCCAGACCGCGTACTGCCGTCAGCGAAACGCCGGTCGCAAAGAATACAAGCCACACCAGCAAGGGCCACACCGGAACAGCAGGCGCCGGGTTGAAGTCGCCGGGCAGATACCAGTTCCCAAGCAGGTGTGCGCGGATGGCAGCGTTGCTGTACCAGCCCTCATCCGTGTATTTGGCCCAGTCGCGAAACCAGGGCGAATGATTCGGAAAATCCGCCTTCAGATGCAGCGCGTGCAGCGCCGCAAACCCGCAAATCACAAGGATCCACGCGGCATATCCCATGCGCCTGGAGGCAGTCGACATGGATGGTTGCTCCACTACAGGAAGGGCTCAGATCATGCCGTAGAAGGCAATCCGAGTATAACGCGCGATTGCGCAGCGAGCCGTTACTCGTACGCCAGCGCATCAATCGGGTCTTTGCGCGCGGCCATCCATGCGGGATACAACGCCCCGCACAACGCCCCCGCAAACGCAATCAGGGAACCCCACCCGATCCACGCCGCCGTCAGCTCAAAGCTGAACGTCGCAAACTTGAAATGCAGCAATGCGCGCAGCGCAAACGCCGCGCCGATGCCCACAATCACCCCTGCCGCCGCCAGCACTGCCGTCTCGCGCAGAACAACACCTACGATCGTCGCCTTGGACGCGCCCAGCGACTTCAAAATCCCGATCTCGCGGGTCCGCTCCAGCACCGCCGTATACATCGACTGAAAGATCACCAGGAATCCCACCACGACTGCAATCGTGATCACCACGTTCAGCGCCAGGTTGAAGCCTGGAAATCGCGACGGCGTGTAGAGCGCAAGAAGGTCAGCCATGGTCAGCACCCTGTATGCCTCCAGCCCGCGTGTCGTGTGAATCTCATCCCGGATTGCATCAATGTTGGACGACTCGTCCGCTTTCAGATAAATCACGGACGCCTTGCCGTCGGTCCCCATCAGGCTGCCCATCGTTTCCAGCGGAATCAGCTTGCGCCCGCCCTTGCCGCTCTCCACAATGCCGCTGATGCGAAACATGTGATTGAGAATCATGATGGATTCCCCAACCTTATGCCCCTTGCCGGAGCGGGCAAAGACGTCATCCACAATCACGTCATAAGGTTGTTCGAACGGCCCGCCCGAAAGGAATACAAACGGCTTCAGCGCGTTGTAGCTCTTGTAGTCAATCCCATACAGCACCTCGATCGAGCCAGTCATCGAGAAGTCGGAAATGACCGGCGAAGACACCGTCACATGAGGCAACTTCACCAGAAAATCCGCCAGCCTGGCCGACATCGGCGCACCGCTCACGCCCCCCATGAAGCTTGCGTTGGAAGGGCTCACCACCAGGTCCGCGCCAATCCCGTTCGTCCGCTCTTTTGAGTCGTTCAACATCCCCATGAAGATGCCGACGATCGAAAGGATCATGATGACTTCAATCGACACGGCAAGAACGCTGATAACGGACCGCAACGGGCGGTGAAGCAGGTTGGCAAGGATCAGCTTGTTCATTCCGGGGTCGGACTCCAAATCGGGGGGCAGGCGGTCTCCGCAATGACCCACTGCTCTTAGGGTATCAGCCGCACGCGCTGCGCTGCGCCTATTACCGTTGTGCAGTTTAGTCACCTCCCCGGCCTGCTCGGGTTCATTTTCCAGCTAGGGACCTATCTGGAATGGAAAGCCGCGTGCGTAGGCCCTCACGTTACTTCAGACACTTGAAATTCAGGAATTTAGAAAATGCCCTTTGACGCGTCCTTGCCTCCGGCGTTATCTTGGCTGTGGAAAAACCCCTGACCGGATTTCCCCTTTTGTGTGGTTACGATGGGAAACTTTGGAGAAGATCTTCGCGCTGAACGGGTAGCCCGTGGCATCGCGTTGGAAGACATCAGCGAGGTCACCAAGATCTGCCAGCGGCACCTGGTGGCGCTGGAGAATGGGAATTTTCGCCTTCTCCCCGGCGGCATCCTGAGCAAGGGCATCGTGCGCGGCTACGTTGGCACGGTGGGCCTCGATGTGCGCCAGTGGACGGACCGTTTTCTGAGAGAGGCCGGCCAGCTCATTGAGCCCACAATAGGCGATCAAAGTTGGACCGCCTTTGCCGAGAACGTAGGCCGGGCACGCATTCTGCGCCGCGAAGCCATGCAGCTCCGCCTCCGCTGGATTAGCGCCGCAGTCCTCATGTCCGTCGTCTCCGTGGCTGCCTTTGTCACCGTTCGCTACTGGGGCGTCAAGGCCGGCTGGTGGAGCAGCCTTCTGCCGCTGCATCCCGTGGTCGTCAGAGCCCAATCTGTCTCCACTTGGCTCGTCCAGCTTCTGCTCCGTTAACTCCTTTCATTCCGCTCCGTTCAACCCTGAATCGACGCGATTCACCCCGCCCCCTGCGCCCTTTGACCCCGGCTTTGCTCCATTCGGTCCCGAGCCTTTGCCCTCAAACCTCCGTCCAGTTACCATAGAAGGATGCACTGTCAGGTTCACCCCGGCATGTGCAGGCTTGTCTCCCCGATGCAGGATGGACAACTTTGCTCCCTCCGCGCCGGCTCATCCAGAGCGAACCAGCGATCGCGGCAGGCCAACCCAAGAAAATCCCTTCAATGGGGAGGATTACGAAGTTGAGCGACCGTTTCTTGTTTACGTCAGAGTCTGTCACCGAGGGGCATCCAGACAAGATGGCCGACCAGGTTTCAGACGCCATTCTGGATGCCTGCCTCGACCAGGATCCCTACAGCCGCGTAGCTGCAGAGACCCTGACTGCCACCGGCCTCGTCATGATCGCTGGTGAAATCACCACCAAGGCCTACGTCGACTTCCAGAGCCTGGTCCGCGGCGTTGTCGCCTCCATCGGCTACGACAATGCTCTATACGGCTTCGACTCCAACACCTGCGCCGTGATCTCGACCATCAACAAGCAGTCCGGCGACATCGCGCAGGGCGTGGACACGGGCGGCGCGGGCGACCAGGGCATGATGTTCGGCTACGCCACCAACGAGACCGCCGAGCTCATGCCGGCCCCCATTTCGCTGGCCCACAAGCTCACCCACCAGCTCACGAACGTCCGCAAGAGCGGCAAGCTTCCTTACCTCCGCCCCGACGGCAAGAGCCAGGTCACGGTGGAGTACGACGAGCACGGCAAGCCTGCCCGCATCGACGCCGTCGTCATCAGCAGCCAGCACGCGGAGACCGTCTCCAACGAAGAGCTCCATGCCGACATCCTCAAGCACGTGATTCAGGCTGTGCTGCCCCCCGAGTGGCTCGACGAGCACACCAAGTACCACATCAACCCCACAGGCCGCTTCGTCATCGGCGGACCCATGGGTGACACCGGCCTCACTGGCCGCAAGATCATCGTCGACACCTACGGTGGCATGGGCCGTCACGGCGGCGGCGCCTTCTCGGGCAAGGATCCGACAAAGGTCGACCGCTCCGCAGCCTACATGGCGCGCTACATCGCCAAGAACATCGTGGCCGCCGGTCTTGCCGACAAGGCTGAGGTGCAGCTTGCCTATGCCATCGGCGTAGCCGAGCCGGTTTCGGTACTCGTCGAGACCTTCGGAACCGGCAAGATCAGCTCTTCGCGACTCACCGATCTGGTCCGCAAGAACTTCAAGCTCACACCCAAGGGCATCATTGAGATGCTGAACCTGCGCCGTCCCATCTATCAGAAGACGGCCGCCTACGGCCACTTCGGCCGCACCGAGCCGGAGTTCACGTGGGAAGCCACAGACAAGGCCAGAGCCCTCGCCGAGCAGGCAGGCCTCAAGGCCGTCGCGGTGAAATGAACCCCAACCCCTCGCACTGCGCACGAGAGACGCCTCTACAGGGCGTCTCTCGTGTTTTTTGCCCTTGCTCTCCAGCCTCCTGCGGGCGTCAGGAGGAGAACCGCCCCTCGGGAGCAGACCCGCGGCTCCCAGCCGCCTCGCAGACACCGATTTCAGCTCTCGCACGTCCATGAAATAGAATGCTGCGGTAACGCGAGTCATCTTGTGCGCGTGAGGTACTCATGATCCGTGTCTCTGTGCTGTCTGCGGCCCTCGCATGCTTTGCGGCCGCGGCGGCTGCCCAATCCACCGCCCCCTGGAGCTACCAGGGTAAGACCGGCCCGCTCTCCTGGGGCAAGCTCAGCCCCGACTACCGCACCTGTTCCGAAGGTCAGGCGCAGTCCCCCATCGATGTTCGCGGTGCGCGTCGCAACAAGGCACTTCAGCCAATCGAATTTCACTACATCGCCGCCGGCGTCACGCTTCAGAACACCGGCCACACCATCCAGGTCAACGTGCGCCCCGGCAGCTACATCGTCGCTGGCGGTGTCCGCTACAATCTCGAATTCTTCAACTTCCACCACCCAGGCGAGCACGCCGTCAAGGGCCGTCTGGCCGATATGGACGTACAACTCGTCCACAAGAGCGCCGATGGCAGGCTCGCTATCCTCGCCGTCAGGCTTGTCGAGAACATGGACGCGCCCAACGCGATGCTCGCTGCCCTTTGGCAACACCTGCCGGAGACGCCCGGCACAACGGCCGAGGATACTGACCTGATTAATCCAGGGGGCCTGCTCCCCGCCGACCGCGCCTACTGGACGTACATAGGCTCACTGACCACCCCGCCCTGCACGGAAGGTGTCCGCTGGTTTGTCATGGAGCAGCCCGTCACCATCAGCACTTCGCAGTTGCAGGCCTTCCGCGCGCTCTACAAGGTGAATTCCCGCCCGCTCCAGGACCCGCACGGTCGCATCATCGAGGGCAACCGCTAGCCATTAGCGCTCCAGAGGCGTGAACCGCAGCACCATCCCCGCATCGCCCGGTGCCTGCTCCGCGCGCAGGCCGCTCAGGTCCGGGACAAGATAATGCGCCGCCTTCAGTTCGTCTGCCGGATGCGAGAACGTGGTCGCAACCACTGTGCATCCGGCGTCGCACCCTGCCTGAGCGCCCGAGGCCGAGTCCTCAAAGACCACGCACTCGCCCGGCGCAAAACCCAACAGCGCAGCGCCGGCCAGAAACGGCTCCGGATGAGGCTTGCCGTGCGTCACGCGCTCGGCTGTCACCAGCCGCTCCGGCACGGGCACTCCGCCATCCGCCAGGCGCACGCGCGCCAGCCGCTCTGTTGCGCTCGTCACCACTGTCCAGCGATGAGCCGGAAGCGCGCGCAGCAGATCGAGCACGCCGGGCAGCACGACCAGGCCGTCATTGTCCTCCACCTCGAAGTCCTCGATGATCTTGAGCTCGGCTTCGGCATCCAGCTCCGGGCGCAGCCGCCTCACGCTGTCGATGGCGCGCCGGCCGTGCACCACGCTGATGGCGTACTCCGGGTCTACCCCGCGCATCTTCGCCCACTTCGTCCAGCTGCGCTCCACCGAGCCCAGCGACGAGATCAGAATCCCGTCCATATCGAACAGCACGCCTTGGCAGGATATCTGCACTTGAGAAGCAGCAGTGGATTGGCCCATGCCCTCATTGTAGCGGGCCACGTAGCGCCGTTTATCGCTTTGCGGCCGTCGCCTCTTCCGGCGCGACAAAGTGGATACGCGTCGGCTCAGTCAGCGGCACAGTCGCGGCAATGCTTACGCTCTGCGCGCCCTGCTGCACGGTGTTCTGGCCCAGTGTGACTGTGCCTTGCGCAATCGTCGCGTCGCCAGTCCACTGGGCAAACCGCTTCAGTTGCGCGGGCGACTGTGCGTTTGCTGTCGTTGCCACCGCGCCTCGCCGCCACTCAAAGTGCAAACTGCCCTTCGCCGATCTCGCCAGGTCCGCACCCGAAAATCCATCCAGCTCCACCGTGCCATGCGCCGCGAAGGGTCCACCCGCGCAGCGCAGCCCGACCAGTTGACACACTGCTTCAGCATCCGCTCGGTCAAGACTGCCTTCCAGCGCGTAGCCTGGCTTGTCTCCCGGCGTCACCTTGCCGGTCGCATGCAGATTCCCGCCAAGCAGCCCTGCATCCAGGGTCGTCAGCTCCGCGCCGGCCGCACTGACATGGAGCCGCGCACTCGCCTTTTCAAGCTTGACCGGACCCAGCGTCAATGCACTCGCGTCCAGCGTCACATCCAGCAGGGGCCACTGCGTGGCGCTTGCCGCGGAAAACCGGTCGATCAGTTCCGTGAGCACGGTTCCCGGCTTGCGCGCGCCCAGCAGCGCAGCCTGCAGAGTCTCTGCATCCAGCTCGGCAAACTGGAGATACAGCGCGGGAACGCACCGCTCCGCCGGCTCGCAGGCAGCGGGCACCCGCAGCGATCCCGTTCCCTTCACCGGCCCATAGACAAACGCCACCGGATCCCAGGTCAAAGCCTCTGCGCCCAGGTGCAGTGTTCCCTGCGTAATCGTCAGGGGATTGGCAAGCCCCCGACCCTTCCAATTTGCGTCGTGCAGAGTCACCGTCCCGGTCAACTTGTCACTCCGCACCTCCGTCGCGCGCGGTTTGCCAGGGGTCGAAACCTGCTCGCTTGCCACAGGCTGAGCACTCACCTGCATATCTGCTCCCGGCAGCCAGGTACCCACTGCCAAAACATCCAGTACCGGCGCGTCACCCGCCAGGCCATCCAGCGCAGCAACCTGCTCCGCGCCCACCGCGCTCGCCAGCTCTTTGATCCGCGCAAACGACACGGGCCCGCGCAGCGTTGCTTCATAGCCATCGGTTGTCAGCCGCAAGCCAATCACCAACGGCGTCTCGCCGCCCGAAGGAAGGTTCAGCTCGGTCGCAAGCCCAGCCGGCTCACCCGCCGCTGGCTCCAGGACAGCCTTGTCGACCTCAATGGGCTGCTTCAGCGGGTCGCCCGTCAGCTTGAAGCCTTGCACCGTCAGGCCGCCGGTCAACGCCGTGGAAGGCTCCGGGGCCACGTGCTTGCGCGCACCTCTCTTCGCTTGGGTGTGCGCCGCCGCTGGCGGAGCCGCCGTGGTTGGTTCGGCGGTCACGTCATACAACAGATCCCCGCTCACCGTGCCCGCTGCCTGCAGTGTCCCATCGATCCCGCTCCGCATCGTGCGCAGCATATCCAATCCCGCCTGCACCGGAATGCTCTGCAACTCCACATGCAGCTGCGGCGCGCGGTTCGCAGGCAGCGCACCCGTCAGGTGAACACGCCCGGCCCCCAGCGGCGAGTCGCAGGCCAGCTGCTCCATCGAGCGCGCCGAGTAGTGGTACACAAAACTGCAGTTCGCATCGAAGTCCAGCGGCGCAGGCGGCGCAAACTCCGCACGATGCACCCCCGTTGCCCGCAGTCTCGTCTTCACGTTGGCCGCGCCCGCCGTGCCATCCAGTTGCAGATTGCCGCGCAAGTCGCCCCGCCAGCCGGGGTCCGATCCAACCAGAAGACGGCTCAGCTGCCCAAGCTGCGCATCCCGCCATTCCATGGCAAGATGAATCGGCATATTGTGCAGCTCGGCAGCCTGGTGAAGGTCCGCCTCCATCTCCACGATGCCCGTGTCGGCCAGGTCCAGGCTCACGTCGGTGCGGGCCGGCTGGCCGCGCAGAGAAACATGCCACTCCCCCGGGCGGCTCTGCGAAAGCGTCAGGTCCGCGTCCAGCAGCGAATACGGTAGCTTCTCCAGTCCGTTCTTGATGTTGACGCGGGATCCCGTCGCCTCCAGATACGGCAGACTCACCGCCTTGCCCTGTCCCGCGCCGTGCGACTGAGCCGCGTTCCGGAAAAGGCCTTCCAGATTCCAGTGCCCCGCACTCGTGCGCACCAGGTTCAGGCTCGCCTCATCCACGCTGATGGTGCTGATCTCCAGACGGCCACGCCACAGCGAGAGCAGCCGAATCGCTGCCGTCACCGTATTGGCATGAAGCACCGGCTCGGCCCCGAATGCCGGATCCTCGTCCACCGTGAGGTCCGTCAACACAAAGCCCGGTCGCGGCAGCAGCCGCATCTCAACCGACGACAGGCGAACCGGCCTTCCCAGCGAGGCGGAGACTAGCTTTGTAATCCGGCTCTGGTATCGGCTGATGCTGATCCACGGCGGCGCCAGCAGGCCAGCCAGCAGCAGCGCACAGAATGCCGCGGTCCACACAAGCCTTCTCTTGTTCCGCCGCTGTTGCCCGTCATCCGTCATGATGTTCTATCGTAATTCGCCTGCGTCGCGTCGGGATCAGCGTATGACGTGCAGCGTCCGGCTCCACCGCGTCTCGGTGAAGAAGTGCAGCGCCACATGGGCCAGCCATGCCACATTGCTCGTCAGGCCGGTTCTCTCATACTCAGTCTCCGGCGTCCGGAAGGACCAGTAGTTGAACAAGGGCCGTCCGACAATGTTTGCGCGCGGCACAAAGCCCCAATAACGCGAATCCAGGCTGTTGTGCCGATTGTCCCCCATCATGAAATACATGCCCTGGGGCACCACCAGGTCCGCACCTTGCAGGAGATTCGGCAGGGCCACGGACCACGCCTCGGTCGCGCCCATGTCCGGCGTCATGGGAACCGCCGGAAAGTCATCCAGGTATTCGCGGTAATTGTCCGGAGTCGTCGGTTGCGCATGGGGCTCGGCCTGAGCCACCCCGTTGATGATCACCACGCCATCCCGCAGGTGAATGTGGTCCCCCGGCACTGCAACCAGCCGCTTCACCAGAAACAGGTACTGCGGCTGTCCGTTCGCATCCAGATCCGGCACCGGCTTCAGAAACACAATCACGTCGCCACGCTTTGGCTCGCGATAGTGCACCAGCGGCATCCATTTCGTGGGCGGCGCCAGCGTGATGCGATCCACCACCAGGTGATCCCCCACCAGCAGCGTCTTCTCCATGGACCCTGAAGGAATCACAAAGTTCTGAGCCAGAAAAGTCAGGATGAAGAGGCCAATGACCAGCACATTACAGATGCTGGCAATCGCCTCAAAGGGCGTCTCCTCGACGCGCTCCGCGGCCTTTGCGGGCTGCTGCGATGGGACTGTCGAAGCAGGCGTCGTGTTCTTTCGCGTCATGCCTTCTCTCGTCGATGGCGATCCAAGCTGCCTGCACGCCAGGCTCTCACCCGGCGCTGCATCAATGAATCACCTGGAAAATGCGCTTCCACCGGGCAAAGGCGCTCAGCCGTGCCGCAAGTTCTCCGCCGTGTCCGAGTCTATCATCCGCAGCCTCGCTGGTATCCGTCGTCGATGGCCGCCGCAGCGAGAAGTAGATCACCAGCGGCCGCGCCACAATCGCATCACGCGGCACCAGCCCCCAGTACCGCGAGTCCTTGCTGTGATTGCGATTGTCGCCCATCACAAAATATTGTCCCGGCGGCACTACAAGCTCCCCTTGCCGCGTGAGCGTCTGCAGTTGCATCCACCAGGCCGGGTCCACATTCGGATCGGTGTACGTCTGCGCAGGAAAATTGTCGCGAAAGGGATTCGGCGGCGCCGGCTCAAACACCGCATAGGGCTCGGTCAGCGTCACCCCATTCACCATCACGCGCGCGTCCTCAATCCGTACACGGTCTCCTGGCACGCCCAGCACTCGCTTGATGAGATAAGGAGGCGCCGGATGGTGAAACACCACAATGTCCCCGCGCCGCACCTCCCGATACGGCAGAATCCAGCGATCGGGATTGTGCACCCCTCCGGCGGGCGCAAAAATCTGCCGGTTCACCAGGAGAAAATCCCCCACAAGGAGCGTCCGCTCCATGCTCTCCGACGGAATCAGAAACGGCTGCAGCACAAACGTCAGCAGAAACAGCGCCACCACCAGCGTCTGCAACAGCGAGGAAACAGCCTCCGGAACTGAAGGATGATGATGAAGATGGTGCTGCGGCCCCGCCTCTGCCCCATCCGGCTTCATCGGGATTGGCTCTGTCATTCCTCTCCAGACGCCTCCATGCCCAACCCGCCTTTGCCCTTCTGTGCGGCCAGCGCCGCCTTCCACTTTGCCAGGGCGCGCCGTGCTGCATCCTGCTCGGCGTCTTTCTTCGTTCTGCCGGTTCCGCGCGCCAGGGGCTTACCCGGCTCGCCGCCGGCTGGCTTCAGCCTCACCTCCACTAGAAACCGCTTGCGATGGTCCGGCCCGCTTTCACTCTTGAGCCTGTACACTGGCGTGCCCGCATGGGCCGCTTGCAGCTGCTCCTGCAGCGCAGACTTGTAGTTCCCCAGCGCTGCGCCCGATTTCAACTCTTCTGCAAGCTGCTTTGCCGCTTCACCCATCACGTGGCGTCGCACAAACTCCAGCACTGGCTCCAGCCCGCCGTCCAGGTACAACGCGCCAATCACCGCCTCCATCGTGTTGGAAAGCACAGTGCTCTTACGCCGAAGCCCCGTCCGGTCTTCTCCTCGACTCAGCCGCAGATGGCTGCCCAGTCGAATCGCTTCCGCCACTTCCGCCATGTGCTGTCGGCTCACAAGCTGCGCCCGAACACGGGTCAGCTCGCCTTCCTGCCACTCGGGATGATGATGAAACAGTGCCTCGGCAACCACCAGTCCCAGCACCGCATCGCCCAGAAACTCGAGCCTCTCGTTGTCTTCCAACGCTCCGGGCGGCTCCCCGCCTGCCTCCTGCGCCTGTTGGTTGGCCAGCGAGCGGTGCGTCAGCGCGCGCACCAGCAGCGCGGGCGTCGCAAAACGGTGCCCAAGGGCGGTCTCCAGTTCAGCTAACGCAGCCTCCACAGGTTGCTCGATCCCTTCTCCAGTCGATCTGCGGGGTCGCCCGATGCCTGCTCTGAAGGGTAGCCCGCATCCATTTCCTTTTCATCCTGGTGGACGCACAACAAAACCCGCGGCGCCTTCCCTATGGCGTTTTGGGCACGGCCGAGGCGCCTGCACCAGCCGGCCCTGCCTTCGCCGGCCCGTCGCTCTGTGGATCGCCGTCGGCATCCTCTTCGCAACTGTGTCCCGGCAACGCATAGGCGGCCTTCACGCCGCGCTCCGCGGCCAGCCGCGTATCCTGCGCTCCATCGCGCACGGCCAGCGCATCTTTGTACTCAGCAAGTGCCTCGTCGCGCTTGCAGTCCAGGTCCAGCATCCGGCCCAGATAAATGTGCGACCACGCCAGCAGCCGCGGCTCCTTGCTCGTCGCCAGCGTCTTCTGGAAATCCTCAATCGCTTCGCCCGGCCTGCCCTGCATCGCCGCCACGCGCGCCAGAATGAAGTGGGCCCGCGCCTCATCTGCCACGGACTGAAGCGAATCCGAGTGGGATGCCAGCGCCTGGCGTGCCAGCGAACTGGCCTTTGCAATGTCACCCGCCTCCAGGCTCGCCTCCGCCAGATCAAGCTCCGTCAACTTCCGCGGCTTCGGCTGCTGCAGCACGTCTTCATCTGCCTGCTGATCAAATTCCAGGTTCCGCGCGCGATGCACCTGCTGGTCCACATCCATGCTGTAGACCATTTCGCCAATCGTATCGCTCAGGCCGGCAGGCTGCTTCTCAAACTGAATCAACTCCTCGTAAAAGTATTGCGTCAGAACGTAGCCCTGCGTCATGTCGTGATGCACCGTCGACTGCCGCACCGCCTCCATCTTGTCCTGGTAGGCCTGCATCTCGCGCTCATAGCGCGGCAGGTCCGACCGATCCACGCCCGCCGGAATCTTGTAGACCGGCACCTTTGTATCCATCGTTCGCGCTTCAATCGCCTTGATCAGGCACTCCACCGTCAGCGCCACCGTGTTGGAGCGGTAGACAAACGGCAAAGGCGCTTCGCGAATCTCCTTGAGCACCGGCTGTGTCCGGTCAATCGCGTTCGCTCGCGTGTACAGCAGCGGCTCAATCACATAGTGCAGATACGTGTGCCGCACGTCGGACATCCGGATCTTCCCCTGCGACGGCGAAACCACCACCACGTAATCCGTCCCGTACACGCGAGCATTCACCATTCCCGGCGAAAGCATCGATTCCACCACAATGATGAACCGCCGCCCGCCGTACGTCTCTGCCGGCATCTTCAGGTAAAGATCCGTCGCGACAATGATCTTCGACAGCGGATCGTGCAGCTGATCAATCTCCTCGTCGTAAATGTGATGCACCGTCAGCCAGATTCCATGCAGGTCCACCGCAGCCGCGTAGTCCTTCAACAGCGGCACCACATCCGCTACCGCCACTGAGTCCGGAGGCATTTGAGACAAATCCACCGTCGTCTCGAGCTCCGGCGGCTGGCTCAGATAAAGCGCCAGCGAAATGTACTGGGAAATGTCCTGATCCGTGCCCGTCATCCGGTGCTGCGCAATGAACAGGCACAGCTTGTCGCGTTTGGCGCGCGCATCTTCGCTCTTTGCCAGCGCCTGGTCCATCTCATCGCGGACACGCTGCCGCACTGGCTCGCTCTGCTGCAGGCCTTCGTTGTAACCGCAGGCATTCAACCCTGCAGCCATCAGAAACACCGGCTCGGAGCTGATCAGAGAAATCGTAGGACCCGCTGGATCCAGCGACGACGGCGCCTTTTCCTTCTGGACCTGTGGCTCTTCCGCACCTTGCTTGCTGCTGGAAGAACTGCTATCAGTTTGGGCACGGGCCGGTGAGCTGGAGGCACACGCAAACACGCACCAGACTGCCGCAACAGCAAGGACGCCGGCGGCGGAGGTGGTTCGGAAAAATGGGAGCGACATGAAATGACCCTAATCGCAAGTCTAGTAAGCCGGACTGGAAGGGTCAAACTGGCACTGCGAGCCGCCAGGCTATCCGCGCACGGAAACCCCGGAGAACGACAGCACCGCAAGTCCGCGCACCGGCTGTCCAAAGAACCGCGCCGGAGCAAACACGCCGGAAAGCAGCAGGTTCTCCAGCTGCGCTCGCGTCGCAGCATCGGATGGGCCGGAAACAATGCGAAAGTCGTACACCTCACCCTGTCCGTTCACGTAGGCTTCCACCACCACCTGCCCCGCAAGGGAGCTGATCTGATCGCTGCTGCCCGCTCCGCCCTGGAAGTACAGAAGCCGCGGCGCCGTTGCATCTCCCAGCGGCTCATCGCCCTTGGCCTGTGCGGTTTCTGGCTGGGCAAACATGCCCACCATCAGCGTCACTGTACCCAGCAGGAGCACCGCGCTGGCAAATCCCGCCGTAGCCTGAAACACAAACGGACCCACCGTGTTTTTCCAGGCCAGCCTCCAGCATTCCAGCTGGTTCCTGCGCTTCCGCGCCCTTTCCTGGCTCAGCGCCACCCGGATCCGCAGCACAAGGTCATCTGGCGCAGGCAAAGGCCCCAGCAAAGCCAGCGAAGACTGCGTCGCCTTCAGCTGATTCCACTCCTTCGCGCATTCCGCACAGCAGTCGAGGTGTGCCCCGATACGCCGCATCTGGCGTCCGGTCAATCTCCCATCGAGGTATTCGGAGAACTGTGCCTGCACAGATCCGCAGTTGCTCATCGCGCCTCCTCTCCCAAGGCCATCTCCAATCCTTCGCCCGTCGGGCTGCGTGCCGGCTCCCGCTCCGTCGTCAAGAGCGCTTTCAGATAGGCCCGTCCGCGCACCAGCCTGGACTTCACGGTCCCCAGGTTCACTCCCTGGATCTCCGCGACCTCCTCGTACACAAATCCCTCCAGGTCGCGCAAAATAAGCGTCGTGCGAAACGGCTCCGGCACCCGGCTCAGTGCTGCTTCCACGCGCGCCCGGTTCTCCGCATGAACCGCCATCTCAAAGGGTGATTCCGATTCGTCCCGCAACAGATCCCCGACCAGAACCGGATTTCCTGATTCCTCTCCTCCCACCTGCTGGTCCATTGGCACTTCCTGCTGCTTGTGCCGCATCCACCAGCGCCGCTGGTTTGAGGCCTCTCGCAAAGCAATCCTGTAGATCCACGTCCGCAGCGACGACTCGCCATGGAACGACCCGATGCCGCGGAACACCTTCACAAAAACCTCCTGCGTCAGGTCCGCCGCGTCTGCCCGATCCCGAATCATGCGAGCGACAAGGGAGTAAATTGGCTGATGATAGCGTGCGATAAGCCACGCGAACGCATCTTCCGAACCGGCTTGCAACTCTGCGATCAGTGCTGCATCTTCCGGCTCCAGCGTAAGCGCGCTGGCAAGATTGCCCATGGTGAGATCCGCCTGCAAAGGGATATTTACCTCCCACCTTATCGCAATCGATGCACGTTTGGCATCTGCCGTTGGCCGCGAAACCCGCTTGTCAGGCTCATCCCGGATCTTGCACCCACCGGCACAAGCCTTTCTGGCAACCCTTCACCCGTCGACTTGCAGGAGGCAGAAGAGCGGCACAAATCCAGCCCGCCTTCCGCAACCTATCCTCTTAGACACCACCACCTGGCCAAAGTGTTCCCGGTCACCGTTGTTCCCCGCCCTCGCCCGGCGCGGCCGCACACCGTGCACCCCGCCGGCACAATTGACGAATCGCTCCTGACAGGGGACAATAAAGGAGTTGCATCCCTCCGCACGTGGGCCTGTGGCGCAGCTGGGAGCGCGCTTCCATGGCATGGAAGAGGTCATCGGTTCGATCCCGATCAGGTCCACCAATTAAATCAACAATTTAACGCCCGGGCTGGCCAATCTTTTGCGCCAGAAATGCGCTCAGCCATCTGCGCTTATCCGTCAAGTGCCAGCCATCCAGCGTGAGCCGTCATCGGACCGCCATGGAGTCGTCGCCACGGCCCCGTTACGTATTTCGCTCCTGCTCGCTCAGAACCCTCTTCAGAACAGCTTCGAGGCCGGTTTTCACCCGTTCATACTCGTTCAGCGAGAGTGTCCCGGCAAGCTTTTCCCGCTCGATGGCAAAGAGCTCTTCCTTGAGCGCGTTGAGCAGCACCGCACTTCGATTGGAATGTGCAGCATAGGAAGCCGATGCCACAGCGCCTGAAGGAGCAGCCACAGGCAGAGCCGCCGCATCGGCTTCGCCTCCCGTTCCCGGCGAATTGCCGGCAGGTGCCAGCCCAGGCTTCCTTCGCAGCATCACAGCCGCTGCGGTCGCCATCGCCAACGCGAGCACGGTCAACAGCCACCACTTGTACTTTGAAATGGGATCGGGAGTATCAATCGGTGCGCCAAGGCCACCTCCCGGTCTGTTCCCGGTGCTGCCTGCATCGGCGCCCATGCCTTGCCCGGCTTGCGGCCCGGTCGCGCCTCCCTGTGCTTCAAGCGGCATCTGCCCTTCGCCAGACACCGTGAATGCAATGCCCTGCCCTGGATGAACGTTCTTCGCGACAAACGTCTGCACTCTTGGATCGTCATGCGTCGCCTGGAAATCGGATCCAGGCCCGGCAACGAACGTCATGCCCTGAGCCGCATAGACCACGAAATGATCGGCGGGCATCTGGAGTTGCGGCGTGAACTGATACTTGCCGCTGTACGGAAGGTGATACTGCACCTCAAACATCGTCTCCTGCTCACCCTTGTTCGGCTGGATCGGGACGTTCAAGGAATAGTGCCCCTTCCTGTCCAGTTGGATGGGGTGCGTGTTTGTGGCCAGGCCGCCCGGGCGTGTCGCAGATGCTCCGTCCAGCACGGCTTCCGGCGGAATCGCAACTTCGAATGTGTTGCTGCTGAACTGGGCCATGGGAGGCATGCTTGTATTCCGAACAAGATACCGTTCATGCACGCGCAGCATCCCGCCGCCCGCCTCCACCAGCAGCATATCGGCATCAATTCCCACGCCCTGCACCTTCGCTGCCACGTCATAGACCGTGATGTTGCCCGGCCCGCCGCCCTGTGGCGCAGCAATGAAATAGGTACAGCCCTGGTGGTTTGCGCGAATCAGGTAAGACCCCATGCCAGGAGACGTCAGCGAATAGCGTCCCTGCGCATCCGTTGTGGCCGTCGCAACTTC
Source organism: Occallatibacter sp. (assembly GCA_049582405.1). Lineage (GTDB taxonomy): Bacteria > Acidobacteriota > Terriglobia > Terriglobales > Acidobacteriaceae > Telmatobacter. Next base: position 21,741 of record JBAUTX010000194.1, read on the forward strand.
TGCCATCCCTGCCTGCACGTCGACCAGGCTCACCGAGTCTCCTGCAGACGGCTTGCCGGTTGTCTGATTGGTCACCGTCCCGGAAACCGTCGCTGCGACAGCCGAGCTCACCGGCAGCAGCACCGCAGCGACAAGGCCAACAAGCAACATGCGTGAGATCTTCATCATGAGTCAGCGCTCCTGCGAATGAACCGTATTCTGCGAATTCGACTGCGCGGCCCCGCTGTCAGAACCGAAAGCAACACCCGCCGATTTCAGAAAATCAGACGGCGGAATGCCACCAGCGAAGATCCATACAAGATCATTGGGAATTTCACGCACGCCACCGCCCACTTCAAGCAACACGCTGCCCGCCCGAAACTCCGTCGGATTGGAGTTGAACAGCACCTCCACCTTACCTGCGCCCATGTGCTCGTAGATGCGTTTCGCGTTGCGATCTTTCAGGCGGCTGAACTCTCCCTTGCGATACGACAGCGTGACTCGGTTTCCTGTCTGGTGCGCAAGCCCCATCGCCGCTTCCACCGCACTGTCCCCGCCTCCGACAACAAGAATATGTTTGTCGGTGTAGTGATCCGCTTCGATCAGTCGATACAGAACGTGCGGCATCTCTTCCCCTTTGACCCCAAGCTTGCGGGGCGTTCCCGCTCGCCCAAGAGCCAGCACAACCGCCAGCGCCCGGTAAACGCCCTTCGCTGTGCGCACCAGGAAGGCTCCGTCGCTCTGCTGCTGCACCAGATCCACGCCTTCCCCGGTGTGGATGTTCAGGTCTGTCCGCTCCATGATCTTCTGCCAGAATGCCAGCAGTTCCTCTTTGGACAAAGACGTTTTGCTGAATCGTCCGTGCAGCGGAAACTCTACTGGACTGGTCATCACCAGCTTCTGCCGCGGATACTTTGACACCGTGCCGCCCACCGTCTCCCGCTCCAGCGTCAACGCGCTCAGTCCGCGCTCTGCCGCCCTCAGCGATGCGCTGATCCCGGCCGGACCTGCGCCGACAATAATCAGGTCAAAGATGCCTTCCCGTCCACGTTCTGCGCGTAGCGCACCCATGCGAGACGCGATCGCATCCACACACTCCCGTCCTTGATTGACGGCATTCTTGATGAGCGCAAGCCCGCCCAGTTCTCCCGCGATGAAGAGATTCTTCACGCTGGTCTCGTACTCTTCACTCATCACGGGCATGTCGGCCCCCGCGCTCGGCTTCGCCATCACCATGGTGATCGCGCCTACCGGGCACTCCTCCGCGCACAATCCATGGCCGATGCACTTGTGTCCGTTGATGATGGTGGCTTTGCCTTCAATCAAGCCCAGCACGTCGCCTTCAGGGCACGCCAGGACGCAGGCGCCGCAGCCGATGCACGAGTCAGTATGGATCTGCGGATGCTGTGCTTTGGGCCCCTCGGAAAACAGCGCGCCCCGCTCAACAGCGGCCTGCGCCATGGCCTGCTGGCGCTGATGACTTCGCCAATAGCGCACGACAAAGAACAACAGAACGCTGCCCGCAATCAACCAGGTGATCAACGTATCGGTCATTTACCGCATTCCAAGGCTTGCAAATCCAAGTCCCATCACAACGACGATATGAAGGATGGCGAGAATCGCAAACGCGTAGCTGAAGGGCCTGTGAATCACATGCCAGAGATGAAACACCCGCTGCGTCTGATCAAGAAACACGACGCGCTTGGAAAGGGACGACTTCTGCCGTACGAGTCGCACGATCTCTTCCACCTCAAGATTTCCGGTGGAAAACAGCCCCCCGAAAGACCGGATTCTAGCGCCAAACCCCGAGGATGCGCAGCGCAACCCGGCAATCTGCAATGGAAGCTGCACGTCCAGAAGGATCATTTGCCCGACGGCAAGGAATGCCCCCCTCTGCCGAATGTGCTCAGCGGAAGGAACCCGCAGAACTTTGCTCAATTGCCCGGCAGAATAAACCGACTGCGCAAGCAGTGCCTCTGAGAGATCCTTCTCGCTGGCATGCAATTCAGTCAGGGAAAGTTCAGCAGCAGAAAGCGATCGTGGAATCTTGGCATAGAGATAACGCCCGATCACTCCGCTCAGAGCTACAGCCACCATGATCCAGAACGCGAATCCTGCAATGCCCTGAAACTTGAAGGACGCATGAAATGCAATGACGATGGGAGCAGTCACGCCCGCAATGACATGAAAGTCCATCCAGTGTTTGGCACTTCCCATGCGGCCCAGCCATGGAATCACCTTGCGCAATGCATACAGGAAGATGATGCAGAACAGGACGGTGCCCAGAATGCCCAGCTTCAGACCAATCGTGCCGCTGGGGCGAAGCAATGCGTGCTTCTCCGAATACGGGCGCTGATCCATGGGAAGTAGATAGTAATCAGCTCCGTAAATCGCGAGCGACAGCACCATAACCAGGGATGTCAGGGCTGCGAGGGTCACGCGGATGCGATGGCCCAATTCTCCTTTCTTCCCTTTCTTTGCAGCAGAAGCGTCTGCGCGAATGTTCGCTTGGAGCAACGACATATTCAGGGCTTCTCCTTCCTGGGTGCAGCAGAGCTTTCCGTGCCTTTGCTGTCATCAGGCACCTGACTCTCCGCATGAATCTTCACATCCGGCCCCTGCTCGATGGCGGTTGAAAAGCTCTTGTAGCTTTCAAAGCGATGCATATTCCGCCAGTGCTGGCGGGGAGTCGTGACGTCCACCGTGGCAAGCTCGGGCAATGCAATCGCCGGCGCCTCCGGGTTCGGCCTGCTTGACCGGTAATCAACCTCGATATGCAGCGAGCTGAGGCCCACGTCCGACATATCGTGCAGCAGACTTGCATCCATCTTCACCACCTCGCCCGACTGCTCATCGAGCCAGGCAGTCCCCTGCAATTCCAGCGGATACTCTCGCCCGCGAAGAGCCAGCGCCGCCGGTGTACGACGTCCCGCAAGATGCGCGAAATGCACAGGGATCGTCTCCTTGCCATTCACCATCTCTGCGGCGCCAACATCGAACTGGAAGCTGTCCCGGTAGTACGGATGAAACACAAGAAGCATCGTCGACATGCCATTGCTCACAAGCATCGGGATCGAAATCGCCTTATGGTGATTCGATGGCTGCTCAACGCGCGACTCATTCAGCCGCAGATCATCAGCGGTGCCGCTCATCATGAGCAGATAATCGTAGGTGGCATGTTCAGTGTCCTCCACATGACCGTTCGGCGCCAGCTTTTCCTGCGTCACAACTTCCGTGCAGTGGAGATCTGCCAACTGGGCAAGGTACGCAGACACCTCGCGTTGCGCCAGATCAAGAATGTGCGGTGTTGACACAGAGGCATTCGTCGCAAGGCACGGCGGCGCCATGCAGGCAACCCCTGCCAACATCCAGACAAAGTTATGGATGGCGCGCATGTTCCGCCCCTCGCGCTGACCGGTTGTCAAATCTATATCCGAGGGTAGTCGTGTATTGGTCATAATTCAGACTGCCTCCTCGCTGCCACGTGATCGCACTTTCCACAAAGAGCCTTGCCCCAAGATTCGTGTCCATCAGCAGATTGATAAAGTTTGAATTGCTGGTGGCAGCAATGGGCGACGTATACGCGTAGCGTCCTCCCTGTAGATTCAAGCGCAGTGCGTCTCCCAGGTCTCTCGAAACCGTGATGGACCGATACGTTCCGGAGGCAAACGCGCTGTCAAACTTCGAGTAGCGCGCGTCTGCCTGAATGCCCGTGTGATGAATATCGGAGATCGTGACGCCGTAAAGCGTATTCATCGAGTTGTTTGGATCCGTGGAATCGCTGCTCTGCCCCAGGCTGAAGTACCCAACCACATTTCTTGGAAACGTAATCCGCGCGCCTCCATTAATTCCCTGGTAGAGATACTTGTCCAGCATTCCTGTCCCGATGAGCGCAGGATCATACGTGGGCACATCGCGAAAGTATGTGTCGCTTAGATCAAGCGCCACGCGCGGGTGCACCTGAATCCGGAGAGAGAGCAGGCTCTGCCCCACACCCACGCCCGCTGCAGGCGTTCCCGGATTTGGAGTCGGCCGGTCAATCTGCATCGAATGGTACAGGGAGAAGTACCGCTTGAAGGAAAAGTCATTCTCCGTGAAGGTGAAGGGCCGATTGATGGTCCACTTCAACATCGCCACCCCCGCTCCGGCGGTGCTTGCAAAGTAGAACCCGTCGTAGCTTCCTCCGTGCACATTGAAGTACAGCCCGCCGATGCGTTGCTGCGGATTGTAATCCCATGAACTTGGATCGGGCGTCGACCCGGCAAACATCGCGACAAGCGTGTTCGTGGTGATCCTGCGTCCGGCATACATGCCGTCAATCGATTCCAGGCTGCTTGCCCATGGAACGTATAACCTGCCAAACCCGCCAATCCACTGGGAATCGGGATTGATGTAATCCATGCTCATCAGATACGTGCGATTGATGACGTCCTGCAGCGTCGCTGGCGCGGCTGCGGAAGTTGGTTGGAAGTCGCCGCGCCAATAGCCGTTCAAGTTCCAATGCGTTCCGAAGATCCGCGTAAAATCCGCACGGAAGACCACTCCGTAAAGGGTCGATGTCGTCCCGCCGAGGCCGATCTGGCGAATCGTACTCATGTCAAATCCAATCCGCCCGCGCAGTTGATTCACCTCAGGAAGAGGCGGTCGCGGAATGGCATTGCGCACTTCTTCGTCCAGCGGATCCCCCTCGCTGAAGCTGATGACCATGGGATACGAACGCGTATTGCTCAGTGTGTCCTTTTCGACCATCTTCTCCACTTCGGTATCCGGCAGTGAAACAACATCGCCGGCAGCCACATCCCGTGATGTTGCCTCAATCTGACAGACTGCCGAAACGGAGGCGACCGAAATCACCCTAAGCTTCGCGACGACTCCCGGCGCAATCGCGGTGTTCGTCTTGTCTGAGTTCTCCTTGGTCGGATCCTGCTTCAGAACCAGCTCCGTACCTTCAACCAGTCCCGCGTCATGCCCGCCGTCGATGTACACCGTCGACCCATACACATAACGAACGTGAAATGTCCTGCGAATCTGGACGGCAGCAGACTTGGCCTCCAAAGGCTGTTCCGGAACAAGTGCCTGCGCAGCGTCACACTGCACCAGCAGAAAGAACAGGAATGACGCGAGGGAACGCATCCGCACTATCCACCTCCGCCATTCTTATGACATGCATAGCAGTTCACGCTGTTATACACATAGCCGGAAACACCACTGTGCTGCGGATTGGTCGCGGACGCAGTGTGGCAGCCTGTGCACTGGAAGACCGCATAATCGGATGAGTTCGTGTGGCAGGTTGCGCACACTCCATTTGCGTTCCCGTGGTTCAGCGGGAAGAACGTGTGATACGCGGCCGGCAGGTTGGCAGGCAGCCAGGCTGTCGTCGTATGGCATGTGGCGCACGTCGTGGGCCACCCTGCTGAGACGTGATTCGGATTTGTCGTTCCCGTGAAATCCGCCTGATGACAGGCATAGCAGTCCGTGGGAGTGCCCGCAAACACGTTGTTGATGTGGCATTTTGTGCATGGCACCGTCACGTGTGCGCCGGTTAGCGGAAAGGGCGTGTTGTTGTGATTGAAGGTCGCGCCGGACCATGACGAGGTTGTGTGACACGTCTCGCACGTTGTCGGGAATCCGGCTGCCGCGTGCGCCGGGTCCGTCGTGCCATTCCAATCCTTCTGGTGACATCCGTAGCAGGTCGTTGGGAGCGTGGTGTAGTTGTTGTTTACATGGCAGGTCGCGCACGGAACTGTCGTATGCGCGCCTGTAAGCGGAAAAGCGGTGTTGTTGTGATTAAACGAGGACGGGCTCCAGCCGCTCGTCGTGTGGCAAATGGAGCAATCGGTGGGGAAACCCGACGATGCGTGGTTGGGGTTGGTCGTCCGCATGTAGTCCGCTTTATGGCAGGAGTAGCAGGCGGTCGCGGTCGAGGTGAAGTTGTTATTCAAGTGGCACTGCGAGCAGGCCAGTGTGGCATGAGCGCCCGTGAGCGGGTAGTTCGCATACACTGCGTGATCGAACTTGGCGTTCAGCCAGTTCGATGTGGAGTGGCAGATGCTGCAGTCGTGCGGCAAGCCAATCTGCATATGCGGCGGATTCTTGCTGTTGACAAAGTCTGACGTATGGCACGCGTAGCAGTTCGCTGGCGTTCCCTTGAACACGTTGTTGATATGGCACGCCGTGCACGGCAAGGTGGCATGTGCTCCGGTCAGCGCATAGCCGGTCACCTTCAGATGGTCAAACTTCGGATTGAACCACGTGTCCATCGTGTGGCAGCTTTCGCATGTGGTCGGAAATCCCGCGGTCACATGATTGAAAACCGGCGTCAGGTAATCCTTCTGATGGCACGAATAGCAGGCAGTAGAAAGTCCCACGAACTGCCCCGCCGCGGCATTCGTGTGGCAGTCATCGCATTGCAGCATGGCATGGGCGCCAACCAGGGGAAACCTGTTCTGGTGATCCTGAATCTCTTTCAATGAAGCCTGCCAGCCCTTCACCGAGTGGCACTTTTCACAATTCGCGCCAAACTGCCGGCGATGAATATCTGCGTGGCAATCGACGCAGCGCGTGCTCACGTTCTTGAAAATCAGGCTGGTATGACACTGCGTGCAGGCCACCTTCTGGTGCATGCCCCGCAGCGGATAGCCCGTGTGATCGTGATTAAATTCCGGATTGGATCGGATAGGCTTCCAGCTCGTATAGGAATGACACTCCTGGCATGGGATGGAGATCGGCCCATGCGGATTCGTCACTTCGGCCTGTGGGCCGCCGACCTTCGGGCGGGCTTGATCGCTTGGCTGTTGCAACGCCATTCCCGTCAGCAGCGGCACCAGGCCCATGCAGAGAGGAATGAGCCAACGCATGCGACTCATCGACATCTACAAACGCTCCCACGCCGCAGCGTACAGTTCAATGCGGCTCATTGGCTCTTCTACGCACGATGCCAGGCTCACGTCGAGATGCTTACGGCGCATGAGAATCGTTTCCACACACGCCGATCCTGCGGCCCCACGCCTTCACGGAAGACGCAGCGCACCTCTGACACCTTGAACCTGGACATCAAACCAAGGACGTACCGGAGCTTTCGTTCGCGGCCATTCAGCAGCAAGCCGGCTGGCGCGCGCCACCTCTTGCGGGTTGCGATTCCGGGGAATGATTTATCTGAGGCAACAAATACTGAAAATGCTGCAGTTTCTCAGTAGACGATGTCGAAGTAATTCGGGAAGCAGAACTGTACAAATTCGTATAGCTTACCCGCATAGTACAGCAATTCTTCCGCCAGAGCTATTCGAAAGATTGCGTACCGATCCCGCTTATGGTGACTTTGGTACGGGGGACTTGTGACCCGCACCCGCCGTAGGTGTGTTTGCGCCGTGACAATCCGAACAGGCCGTCGGCGTTGGCTTATAAAAGAGCACTTCCCGCCCTGCAACCTGCTTCTTGAGCGTATGGCATGCCGAGCACCCTACGTCTTCATGGCCTCCCTTGAGCGGGAAGATCGTCTTATCGTGATCGAACAGCGATGGCCGCCATTTGTTCGTGTCGTGACATGACGCGCAGTCCTTGCCCCGGACTCCGAACTGATCGGCATGAGGATTCTCGTGGCATTCGCTGCACACGGTGGGAGCCGCGCTGAATTGCACATGCTGCAGGGTCAGTTCCATATTCGGCGGTCGGTGACAATCCGCGCAGCCTACTGCTCGGTGCGTGCCGAGCAGTGGAAACTGCGTCCTGGAGTGGTCAAACTTCGATACATCCTTCCACGTCTCCGTCGTATGGCAAGCCTCGCATCCCAGCGGCTTGCCCGCCGCGCCCGGTGCACGCATGCGCTCCGCAAACTGGCCCCGATGAACATCCTCATGGCAAGTCGTGCAGGTGAGCTGGTGAAAGTGATACACGGCCACTTGCGAACCCTGCATGGGCTTGTGGCACTCAATGCACGCCACTGCAGCATGTCCCCCAGTCAGCGGGAACGCTGATTTTTGATGCTTGGCCAGCGTGTAATTGGCCATCTGGAATGTGGCCCCCTGGTGGCACTGCTGGCATTCGTTATGCCAGGGCGCACCTGCAAACTGGCCCTGATGCTCATCCTTGTGGCAATCCACACACTGCGCGAACTTGATCTTGAAGCGTGTTTCCTTCCCCGCCGGCGTGTGGCATGAAGCGCACTTCACCTGGCCATGCGGAAAGGTCAGCGGAAAGCCCGTCTTTGCATGATCCGCCACAGCAAACGTCGAGGGGCTCCATCCAGCGACCGTGTGGCAACTCTCGCATTTGCCGCCGTCGGCGCGCTTCGCGAACTGGCCGCCATGCGGGTCTGGCGTGTGGCAATCAGCACAAACGGCGTGTGCAATCGGCGCCTTGAAGTCCGCATGCTGATGGCAGGAGATGCACGGAACTTTCACGTGCATGCCAGCAAGCGGAAATGCTGTCTTGGAATGATCAAAGGTCGCGGCAAAACTCGAACCCTTCCAGGTCGAAGTTGTGTGGCAGGCGCTGCACTCCTGTTTGAATTCGCCCTGGTGCGGATCGCGATGACAGTCTGCGCAGCTTGCAAACTTCAGCCCTGTATACCGAGCCTGGCCGTCCGCGCCCGCAGTGTGGCAGCTCTTGCACAGCACAAATTTGTGTTCGCCTGTGAGCGGAAAGCGGGTCTTGGAATGATCGAAGCTCTTCGCGTCGATGCTCGCGCCTTTCCAATCAGCAGTCGTGTGGCATCGTGCGCACTCCGACCCAAATCGACCCTGATGTTGATCCGCATGGCAGGTGATGCAGCTGGGAGAAAGTCCAAGCCATGTGCGATTCATATCCTTGTCCGCAAGGAGCGCGCGCGCCTGTGCCGAAATATGCTGCGCGTTGTGGCAGGCCCGGCAGCTGACACCTGCGTGCTTTCCATCCAGGGCATATCCCGTCTTCGAGTGGTCGAATCCCTGCGCCGTCGGAGTCCAGTGCACCATCTGGAAATCCACTCCGTTGTGGTCGGAGTGACACTTCACGCAGGCCGTGCCCGGCGCGCCCGACTGTGGAAAGGTCGCGTGCAAGCCCCGCTTCTCCTCGAGCTCTGCGGCAATCTCGCGATGGCATGTCAGACAGCGGAACGATGGCGCCCTGGTCGAAACCTCATGGCACTTGATGCAATTCGCATCCCCGCTCAAGCTCTGATGTGCCCTTGCCAGCGGACCAGGCGAGATCTGCGCATGGGCTGCGCAGGCAAAGCTGAACAGCGCGCAGAGCAGTCCAAGCCACTCCAGAGACCTCCATGCGCCGCGGAGGATCCGAGTGTGCTTGCCCTTTGTACTTTGGGCTTCAAACCGCGGCAAGCCCGGCCCCACTGAAACGCTCGTCAAACCGATCCTTCCATCCATCCAAACGTGCTCCAGGATTCATCAGCGTTCGAGGAAGTGCTGCAAGACCGCTCCGTACGAAGAACGGAAGCACAAATCCTAAGAAAATTGGAGTCGCAAGGCAGGAAACCAGGGAAAGGACCGCAGTGTGCCACCGCGAAAAGGCAGAAAAATCTGCGGCGGTCAGTTTGTAGGAGTAAATAACTAGCTTTCGATGGAGTATGCCAGTCACCACCCTTCCCGCGCAACATTCTTCGGCGTCTTTTCATCAACTCCCTTCTCTCTGCCAAACTCGCTGCACGGCCCTGATGCTTCACTCCGGCCTCGAAGCGTTCGGGTTGCGGTGTCTTTGCTAACCCACCACTTCCGTCGAAACTTTGGACGACGTTTGAGCTTTTTGACGCATCTGCGCCCTTCCCGGCGACACAACGACCCGCGGCGGAATGACCATTAACCGACTCAGAAGATTGACCTTGCCGCGGCATGCGTATCTGCACCCAGGTCAGGCTGCAGGCTGGCACGCAATGTGCAACGAAGTCAGAGCGTTGCGACATGAGAGTGGCGCGTGTCGCTTTGGGTTGGTCCTGCAATCACCTCAGGTGAGGTTTCCGTGCGCGATACATGCACAAGGTTGCCAATCTCCAGCTTGATGCAGAACTGTGGCACCGCATGCAATCAACAACCGCCCTCCGGGCAGGCCGTGGCGGCGCGAAGCAGAAGAGGGCGCAGCACGCATCGCTCTCAAGCCATTCGCGAAGGAGGGTTCCATGTACCGGCGAACTATTCCAGTCATACTTTCTGCCTTGCTCCTGACCTTCAGCAGCGTCTTATTCATTGGATGCAGCAGCAGTAGTACACCTGCCACCCCGAATGAACAACCGGTCAACAATCCTGTACCGACGATTAGCACGCTCAGTGCGGCGAGCGTCATCCTCGGCAGCGATGACCTTTCACTGACGGTCACCGGCACCAACTTTACCCCGACCACAAAGATCTCCTTCGGAACGGACGTGCTCACTCCCGCAACGGTCGGCGCCACAACGCTGACGGTTGCAGTTCCGAAAGCTCTCCTGGCGACCGCAAAGATCATACCGGTCACGGCGTCCAACCCAACTCCCGGCGGTGGAACTTCCAATGCAGTGAACTTCACTATCGGGTATCCTCTTCCCACTCTTGGCTCCTCTGTCGCGAGTTCCACACTTCTCAACAGCACAAGCTTCACGCTCGAGATTGATGGGCACGGTTTCACCGCGGCAACGCGTCTTCACTTTGGAACCGATGAGTTGACTCCGGCTTCCGTGACTGAATCCCACATCGCCGTGCCGGTGCCCGATGCTCTGCTCACCGTCGCGCGCCTCGTTCCAGTCACTGCATCCAATCCCGAACCGCTTGGAGGCACGTCGAACTCCATAGAGTTCAGCGTCAACAATCCGATTCCGGTCATCGCTTCGCTTTCCGTGGACACGGCCGAGGTAGGTCTTGAGACAGACCTCGCTCTCGATGTAACCGGAACCAATTTCGTCTCTGGAGCTGTGATCGAGTTTGGTGGACATAAACTCACTCCGGGATCGGGGGATGGCGCAAAGCTGAGCGC
>JBAUTX010000195.1:0-13043 GCA_049582405.1 Occallatibacter sp.
GATGTAGGCCGCGCCGTATGCTTCGAGCGCCCAGACTTCCATTTCGCCGAAGCGCTGGCCGCCGAACTGCGCCTTGCCGCCCAGCGGCTGCTGGGTGATGAGCGAGTACGGTCCGATGGAACGCGCGTGGATCTTGTCGTCCACCAGGTGCGAGAGCTTGAGCATGTAGATGTAGCCAACGGTGACCGGCTGCTCGAACTGCTCGCCCGTCATGCCGTCGTAGAGCGCTGTCTTGCCGGATGAAGGCAGCCCGGCCGAAGCCAGCAGCGCCTTGATCTCGTCTTCCTTGGCGCCGTCAAAGACCGCGGTGCCGAACCAGATGCCGCGCTCCATGCCGGCGGCGACACGCAGAAGCATCTCGTCGTCGAGCTCGAGCAGCTGGCGCAGCGTGGCTGTGCCGGCGAACTCCTTCTTGACGGCTTCACGGATGTATTTCGCGTCGCTGTTCTGGTGGACCAGTGCGGCGACCTTCTGGCCGAGCGCATGCGCGGCCCAGCCGAGATGCGTCTCCAGAATCTGTCCGACGTTCATACGCGAAGGCACGCCGAGCGGGTTGAGCACGATCTCAACCGGAGTGCCGTCGGGCAGGTAGGGCATGTCTTCCTCGGGCAGGATGCGCGCGATGACGCCCTTGTTGCCGTGGCGGCCGGCCATCTTGTCGCCGACCGAGAGCTTGCGCTTCATGGCGACGTAGACCTTGACCAGCTTGATGACGCCCGGAGGCAGCTCATCGCCCTTCTGCAGCTTGGCCACCTTTTCGTTGGTGATCTTGCGCAGCACTTCGATCTGGCGCGAGGTCATCTCCTCGATCTCATCGATCTGCTCGTTGACGCGGGGATCCTTGTCGGCGTAGCGGATGCGCTTGAGGTTCTTGGTGGAGATGCGCTCGATGGTCTCGCGATCGAGGATGGCGCCCTTGGTGAGCAGGCGCTTGTTGGTGCGCTCGTCATGCAGGTCGGCGAGCACTTCCTTGCTGCCGAGGATTGCATCGAGACGCTTGAGGCGCTCGTCCGTGAGAATGCGGATTTCGTCGCCAAGGTTCTTCTCTAGTTTCGCAACGTATTCCGCTTCGATCTGCTTGGCGCGCTCGTCCTTCTCCTGGCCCTTGCGGCTGAAGATGCGAACGTCGACCACCGTTCCCTCAATGCCCGGAGGGCAGGTGAGCGAGGCGTCGCGCACGTCGCCGGCCTTCTCGCCGAAGATGGCGCGGAGGAGCTTCTCTTCCGGCGTGAGCTGCGTTTCGCCCTTGGGTGTGACCTTGCCGACGAGGATGTCGCCGTGGCCGATCTGGGCGCCGATGCGGATGACACCACTCTCGTCCAGATCGCGCAGCGCATGCTCGCTGACGTTGGGAATGTCTCGCGTGATTTCCTCGGGCCCCAGCTTGGTGTCACGGGCTTCGATCTCGAACTCCTCGATGTGGACCGAGGTGTAGTAGTCCTCGCGCACCAGCTTTTCGCTGATGAGGATGGCGTCTTCGAAGTTGTAGCCGCGCCAGGGCATGAAGGCCACGAGCACGTTGCGGCCCAGCGCCAGCTCGCCCTGCTCGGTGCAGGGACCGTCGGCGATGACCTGACCCTTGACCACGCGCTCGCCTTCGCGGACGACCGGCTTCTGGTTGATGCAGGTGTTCTGATTCGACCGCTTGAACTTGATGAGCGTGTAGATGTCCGAACCGACCTCACGCGAGAGCTGCGTGGGATGATGTTCACCCTCGACGCGCACGATGATGCGCTCGGAGTCGACCGAGTCCACGATGCCGTTGCGCTTGGCCAGAATCACGGCGCCGGAGTCGCGCGCGGTGACGCCTTCCATGCCGGTGCCGACCAGCGGCGCCTCGGCAACGAGGAGCGGCACGGACTGGCGCTGCATGTTGGCGCCCATCAGCGCGCGGTTGGCGTCGTCGTGCTCGAGGAAGGGCACGAGCGAGGCGGCCACCGAGACGAGCTGCTTGGGGCTGACGTCGATGTAGTCGACCTCATCGCGATTGACCAGCACGAAGTTGCCCTGACGGCGCGCATTCACGAGGTCTTCAGTGATGCGGCCGTTGTCGTCGAACTCAATGTTGGCCTGCGCGATGGTGTGCTTGTCCTCTTCCCATGCGGAGAGGTAGAAGCTGTAGGGAATGTGGTCGATCTGGCGCTTGCCCTGCTTCTTGAGCGAGGCATTCAGCTTGATCGCCTCTTCCTTCTCGATATGGTCGCCGACCCGCAGGCCGCTCTCGCCCGCGTTGGTGACCTCCACGAAGTCGAGGATGCGGGAGTCCTTCACCTTGCGGTAAGGCGACTCGATGAAGCCGTACTCGTTGATGCGGGCAAAGCACGAGAGCGAGCTGATGAGGCCGATGTTCGGACCTTCCGGCGTCTCGATGGGGCAGATGCGGCCGTAGTGCGTGGGGTGCACGTCACGGACTTCGAAGCCGGCACGCTCACGCGAGAGACCGCCCGGCCCAAGCGCCGAGAGACGCCGCTTGTGCGTAATCTCGGAGAGCGGGTTGGTCTGATCCATGAACTGCGAGAGCTGAGAGGAGCCAAAAAACTCGCGGATGGCTGCCATGACCGGCTTGGCGTTAATGAGGTCATGCGGCATGGCCGTATTGAGCTCCTGGTAGACGCTCATCTTTTCCTTGATGGCGCGCTCCATGCGGACCAGGCCGATGCGGAACTGATTCTCCATCAGCTCACCGACGGCGCGCACGCGGCGATTGCCGAGGTGGTCGATGTCATCCACCATGCCGATGTTCTTGCGCAGCTTGAGCAGGTAGCGGATGGTGGCGTAGAAGTCCTCGGGTGTCAGCGTGCGGTGATCGAGCTGCGTGGCGTCCTGGTTCTCATAGAGCTTGATGTTGAACTTGAGGCGGCCCACGCGCGAGAAGTCGTACTTGCGGGCGTCAAAGAACATGCCTTCAAAGAGGGCGGTTGCCGTGTCGAGGGTCGGCGGATCGCCCGGACGCAGCTTGCGGTAGATCTCGATGAGCGCCTCTTCGGGCTTGTGGACAGAGTCGCGCCGGAGCGTGTTGGTGATGATGTTGCCCACGTCGTCGCGCTCAGGGAAGAAGACCTCGAAGCTGGACGCGCCGGAGGAAAGGACCTTGTGCAGGCGGTCGGCGGTGAGCTCGACGTTGGCTTCGACGACGACCTCGCCGGTGGCGAGATCGATGACATCGGCGGCGGTCAGTGCGCCATCGAGCTCGGCGGATTCCACTTCGATCTTCTCGATGCCGGCGGCGCGAATCGCCTTGAGCGAGTGCGCCGTAATCTTGCGGCCTGAGTGGGCAATCTCTTCACCCTTGTGGGTGACGGCATGGGCCGGCTTGGCGCCGAGCAGGTGCGTGCCCGCATGCGTGTCCTGGGGAACTGCCCAGTGCAGCTTGCCGTCGGCGATCTGGATGCGATCGACCGTATAGAAGGTCTTGAGGATCTCCTCGTCGGAGCGCAGGCCGAGAGCGCGCAGGAAGATGGTGCCGAGGAACTTGCGCTTGCGGTCGATGCGGACGTAGAGGGTGTTCTTCTGGTCGTACTCAAACTCGACCCACGAGCCGCGGTAGGGGATGATCTTGCCAAGGAAGTAGGTGCGGTTGTTGGCCGTCTCAAAGAAGACGCCGGGCGAGCGGTGGAGCTGCGAGACAATGACGCGCTCGGTACCGTTCACGATAAAGGTGCCGTTGGGCGTCATCAGCGGAATGTCGCCGAAGAAGACTTCCTGCTCCTTGATGTCGCGGATGGTCTTGTTGCCAGTCTCCGGATCTTTGTCGAAGATGGTGAGGCGGACGGTCACCTTGAGCGGGGCGGAGAAGGTCATGCCGCGCTCTTCGCACTCCTGCTGGTCATACTTGAGCTGCAGGCCGACCGGGTCGCCGCACTTGTTGCAGAAGTCGGGCGTGTTCTTGTTGTACGTGCCGCACTTGTGGCAGAGCACTTCGCCGGGATGGAACGGGTCCGTGATGACCATGGCGCCGCAGGTGACGCAGGCGGTGCGCAGGTGATGCAGCCCTTTCAGGTGACCGCACTTGCACTCCCAGTTGCCAATCGAGAAATCCACAAAGTCCAGCTGCGAGATGCCGCGGAAATCCGTGATCGGGAAGACGGAGACGAAGACCGACTGCAGGCCCGAATCATCGCGCTCGTTGGGCAGCTTGTCCATCTGCAGGAACCGCTCGTAGGAGCGGCGCTGCACTTCGATCAGGTTGGGAATCTGCGTTGCGGTGGGAATCTTGGAAAAATCGAGCCGGCTGCGAATCGCGCGCTTCTCGTTGGACATGCTTCACTCCTGGAGCTCTTCTAGCCAGCCAGACCCCGTGAGGCCTTGCCGGGCCGGCGTCCGAGTCAATAGGCGCCAGCAGATGACATTAAGAAAACCGAAACGTCTGAACGGACGCAGATGCGCCCAGCTCAGCCCGAACGCGCCAGTCAGCCCCGGGCAAGGCCGCCAACACGCCGAAACACCTCAAACAGGCGGGTGTACATGAAAAGAACAGCACCGAAGGTTCGAGAAAGTGGACATTGCCGTTACCCAGGCACTTGCGCTAGACTGCGCTCAACCGGGAGGGCGCTGAACCGAAACAAGGCGCGAAGGGTGGACGAAAGAGCTCGCCCCACAATCCACTGCGCAGAGTAGCCCTGCATGGACGACCCTGCCGCAGCCGGGAGACACGAAAAGCCCGCGAAGGCACAATGCCTCACGAGCGTGGCTTTAAGCCTCTGCTCCCAACCGAATTTCTCTGCCTTACTCTCGCCGATCCCAAAGCTCGCTTCTGCGCTGCCCGCTTGCCACGTTCCAACCCGTCAAGGGATTCTGCGCATTCCCTTGACTCTTGGGCACTTAGCATCCGTCCGCAACCCGCCTCTGGAGTTTCATCTTGCCCTCCAGCCTGTCGAACGAACCCGTGCCCTGCCGCTCATCTCAAGGCGCGTCACCCACTTCACGCCCAGCCTGGCAGAATCCTGAATGGACCGAAAAGACGCGCAAGGATTATCCTAGCGCGTCCCGGTCCGACTTGCAACTTCCGTGCTACTTGATTTCGATGGTTGCGACGCCTTCGAACTTCTTCTTGATGGCCTCGGCCTCATCCTTGGTCGCGCTCTCCTTCAGCGCCTTGGGGGCGCCATCGACCAGATCCTTGGCTTCCTTCAGGCCGAGCGAGGTAACCTCGCGGACAGCCTTGATGGTGTTGATCTTGTTCGCGCCTGCATCCTTGAGAATGACCTGGAACTCAGTCTTCTCCTCGACCGCCGGTGCTGCCGCGCCTGCGCCTGCCGCGCCAGCCACGACCACCGGGGCCGCTGCCGCCGCAGAAACGCCAAGACGCTCTTCCAGCTTCTTCACCAGAGCCGCTGCTTCCAGCAGGCTGAGGGCAACAATCTGTTCTTCCAACTGTGCGAGATCCGCCATGTTTCTTCTCCAATCAAAAACCGTTTGAATTGCGTGTTGCTCGAATCACTACCCGGCTGCCGATTCAGACTTGAAGTTTCCGATGCGCCCAGACTCGCGCCCTTCCAGCCTGCCGTGCAGCCAAAACCCGATTGCGAAAAACCTGCGCACCTGCGAGGGCGCACATCCGATGCCGCTCTTAAGCGGCCCCGGCAAACTTTTCCTTCTCGACACCCTGGCCGAGCACGACCGCAAGGTCGCGACCCGTGGCGTTGATCACCGTGGCCAGCCGCTGCGCGGGCGCATTAATGAGGAAGAGCAGCTTGGAGAAGATCTCTTCCTTGCCCGGCATGGTGGCCAGCTCTTTGATGTCTTCCACCGTGAGGACCTTGCCATCGACAATGCCCAGCTTGAACTGGAACTCGGCATTCTCGCCCACCCACTTCGAGAAGCCCTTGGCCAACGCGACCGGATCACCCGAGGTGAAGGCCACGGCGCTCACGCCCTTGAGGCCCTTGAGTGCAGACTCAACCTGCGTGCCCTGGCTGGAAATTGCAGCGAGCTTGTTCTTTACCACACGGTACTTGCCGCCCGCCTCGCGGATCACCTTGCGCAGCTCGAAATCCTGGGCCACTGTCAGCTTGGCAAAGGTTCCGATAATTGCCGTCGTCGAGGTCTCCAGCTCTTTGGACAGCTGCTGGACCTTCTCCTGCTTCTTGCTTCTTGAAATCGCCATGTTCCTGCTCCCTCAGCGGGTCGCGCCTGCCTCGGCGCTCTCGGTTTGAATCTCGACCTGAAGTCCAATCGCCGGTTTAGTGCTTGCCGGCGGCATCCGCAACGGCGGAATCCAGCGGCACGCCGGGGCCCATCGTCGAACTGAGCGTCACGCTCTTGATGTACTTGCCCTTTGCCGCGGAAGGCTTGGCGCGCACAATCGACGCGATGACCGTGGTCGCATTCTCCACCAGCTTTTCAGGCGGGAAGCTCAGCTTGCCCACGGGCACGTGTACAAGGCTGGTCTTGTCGGCGCGAAACTCCACCTTACCGGCCTTAATCTCTTTCACAGCAGAAGCCACATCCATCGTGACGGTGCCCGTCTTGGGGTTTGGCATCAGCCCCTTGGGGCCGAGCACCTTACCCAGACGGCCGACCACCTTCATCATGTCCGGAGTCGCGATCAGCGCGTCGAAGTCGGTCCAGTTTTCCTTCTGAATCTTCTCGACCATCTCCTCGCCGCCGACGAAGTCCGCGCCAGCTTCCTGCGCTTCCTTCTGGCGATCGCCCGTAGCGATGACGGCGACGGTCTTGGTCTTGCCCAGACCGTGCGGCAGCACGACAGTCCCGCGGACCATCTGGTCCGCATGGCGCGTGTCGACGCCGAGACGCATGGTCAGGTCGACTGTTTCATCAAATTTCGCGTACTTGACCTGCTTGAGCAGGCTGACGGCCTCAGGCAGCGGATAGGCCTCTTTGGTGACGGCGGCGCGCGCCTTCGCAATATTCTTGCTGACTTTTGCCATTCTTCCCTCGTCTCCCACCGCTTGCTGCCAGCCCCGTGCGGGGAATCTGGAGTGCCGCTTGACGCAATTCCGACTTCTGGGTCTTGCACGTCACTCGAACAGATTCAACAGCCGTGGTCCTATTGACAGCCCGAAGCACACTTCGGGCGTACTTTCAAATGATACGCAAATGGCAATCGAAATGCAACTTGAGGCGTCCTGCCTGGGTGGTGGCCGGTCTCGGCGTGTGGCTGAATCTCGCAAGCGAGCCCCTGCACGATGAGAAGAGAACGACTTCCCTCCGGTTCAGGAACGCGGCAGGCGCGGGAACCAGGGTGCAAGCTGCTTTGCGTCGCGAAAACAATTGTTCGTCCAGCACATCTGATGTGGCCCCACGGCGCATCCAACGAAGCAAATACGAGCTGAAAAGTGAGCAGGATGGAAAGCATGTTGAAGGGAGTGAAAGGTATGAGCAAGCTAGGAGCCGCCGTGCTCTTTGCGGCAGCGATTTCTGCGGGGATGCCTTCGGGGTGGGCTGAGGCTCCAACAACGCCTGGACAGGGCGAGGCCATCGTGACCGTCATCCCCAAGAAGGGGCGAGAACGGGTGACCAATATTACCGCGCAGGAGCTGCAACTGAAGATCAACGGAAAGGAGACCCGGGTGGGGAGCTGGGTCCCGATGCGTGGGCCCAACGACGACCTGGAGATGGTGATCCTGATCGACAGCTCGGCCCGCAACAGCCTTGGGCAGCAGCTCGGTGATATTGGCGACTTTATCAAGAACGCACCGGCAAACGCGAAGCTGGCACTGGCCTACATGGACAATGGGCAGGCGATGCTGACCGGACCGTTGTCCACCGACCACACCCGCGCGCTGAATACTCTGCATCTTCCGGGCGGACTGCCGGGATCCAGCGGCGGACCGTATTTCAGCCTGTCGGACCTGGCGCACCGGTGGCCGTCGAATGATCCTCTGGCGCGGCGGGTTGTTGTGATGGTGACGGACGGCGTGGACATCTACAATCCGCGATTTGACCCGCAGGACCCGTATGTTCAGGCGGCGATCACGGATGCAATCCGGGCCCACCTGGTGGTGTACGCCATCTACTGGCGCAGCATGGGGCGGTTCGACAACGCGGACTATTTCGCATCCTCGGGGCAGAGCCTGCTGGCCATGGTCACGCAGGCCACGGGCGGGACAAGCTACTGGATGGGATCAGGCGAACCGGTGTCGTTCCAGCCGTACTTTGAGGACCTGAGCTGGCTGCTCCAGAATCAGTACCGCCTGAACTTCCTCTCAGAGCTGAAGGACAAGCCAGAGGTCCGCGGCATGAACCTGAAGGTGGGCGGAGCGGCCATCAAGGTGTATGCGCCGCAGCAGGTGTATGTGACGCCTGCACAGGCACGGTAGACGGTGGAGAGGGTCTGGCTGCAACCGGTGAGTCGCACTCCAGCAGACCTGGGACGGGATTGAGCACCTGGACTCGTACGGCTTTCACGCAGCCACGCGCGTTCAGGTGCTCGATTTGCATGACGGAAAAGTCGCCGTCAATGGGATTCTGCTGGCGGCTTCGGGTTGTCAGCCTTGCCGGTTGCCGCGGGGGTGCCGATGTGGTCGGCAAGCTCTGCCCCGGAAAAGGTGTCGGTGAAGCTGGCGTCGATCTCCGGCAGCATGGTCTGGTTCCAGGTAAGCCATTCGGCCACGAGGCGGTCATAGACGTCCTGCTGGCGCACTTTCAGGTTGGCGCGCTCCATCGGGTCTTCCACCACATTAAATAGAAACGTATTGTCGAGGATCTTCAGGTACTTCATGTCGCCGTCGCGCACGGCGTGCTGCGCATTGCCCTTGTAGCGCCAGAAGAGTTTGCGCGGGACGGCTGCGGCGTTGCCGGCCAACATGGGCAGCAGGTTGATGCCATCGGAGGGATATGCCGGGTCCGGCGCGGTTCCCGCCGCGGCCAGAAGCGTGGGCAGCCAATCCATGCTGATGCCCACCTGGTTGGTGGTCTGCCCCATGGGGATGTGCCCGGGCCACGAAATGATGGCCGGAATGCGCAGTCCGCCTTCGAGCAACTCAGTCTTTCTGCCGGTGAAGGGCCAGGTATCGGCAAACCGCTCGCCGCCGTTGTCGCTGGTGAAAATGACGATGGTGTTTTCTGCGATTCCGTTGGCATGAAGAGCCTGAACGACGCGACCTACCTGCAAATCCATCTCCTCGATCATGCGCTCGTAGGTCTTCTGTGAACCGCCGTCGAAGTCGGCGAGCCGATGGCCGGCAAGGCGCTTGGACTCGGCCTCGTCACCGGGAGCTTCCCAGGGCCAGTGGGGCGCGTTGAAGTGGAGGCTCAGCAAAAATGGTTTGCCGGACCTGGCATAACCGTTGACCACATCGACGGCGTGGCTGCCTAGCAGGTCGGTCAGGTAGCCCACCTCCTGTATCTTTACGTCGCCGTCCCAAAGATCGTCCGAGTGGGTGTAGTAGTCGCAGGCGCCTCGCCGAAAGCCGTAGAAATGGTCATAGCCGCTCTGCAGAGGGCCGTATTTCGGCAGCAGGCCCAGATGCCATTTGCCGACGAGCGTGGTGCCGTAGCCCGCCTTTCTCAGCAGCGAGGGCAAGGTGGGATGGTCCGGCGGCAGGCCGGTGTCGCGGCCCGCAAGCGGCTCGTCGAGGCCGATGTCGAGACGATCCTGGTAGCGGCCGGTGATGAGCGCGGTGCGCGTGGCCGAGCACACCGCAGAGTTAGCGTAAGCCTGCAGAAAGCGCACGCCTCTGGCCGCCAGGCCGTCAATGTTCGGAGTGCTGAGATCGGGGCGCCCATAGCTGGAGACGTCGGCATAGCCCAAATCATCGGCAAGGATGAAGACGATGTTGGGCGGATGGGAATCGGGTTGTGCGAAGAGGCTCTCGGCGCCCGAAGCCAGCGCGGCTGCTCCCAGTGCCGCGCCGCGGAGCAAATTGCGACGTGTAAGATTGCCGGAAACTTCCATTGCGAAACTCCGCGTGAAGAAACCAGGGCTGACGTGGCGCGCCGATGATGAACGAGCAGAGCGAAACGAATGAGCTCTTCCAGCCGGAACTCTAGCCTAGCAAAGCGTTGTGTGCCGGTCTACTGAGGCTTTGTGGCCGTGCTGCCGTCCCGGCCTTTCCTCGGGATGGCCTTTTGTGTCATGCTGTCACGCATGGGAAGCAAAGACAAAGGCAAGAAGGAAGTTAAGAAGGCGCCAAAGCCGAAGCCGAAACCCGAACCGGGGCAGCGGCGAGAGGTCTTTACGCCAGCCCCGCCGAAGTAGGAACCACTGAAGCCGCCCGGTCTGTGAAGGATCGGGCGGTTTTGCCATTTCAGTGGGCTGCGGGGACGTCGAGTTGCTGCACGGCGGTGGCCGGGTCCGGAACGGCCGCTTCGTGCGCTACGATGCGCCAGCCAGCCGCGGTTCGGCGAACCACGACGAGGTTGACTCCCATCGCCTTCTGGCCGGCGTTCGTAGACTGGTAGCGGTCGACGACGTAGATCAGATCCGGAACGCAGCCGATGGACAGGATCTGAATGGAGTCGATGTGAAAGCGGGCATCGACGCCGCGCTGCACATAGGCCTGAATTTGCGTACGGCCATGCACAAGTCCGGTTACAAAGTGCTGGGTGAGGTAATCCGCATTGTCAGCGTAGAGAGCGGCAACCCGGGCTGCGTCGCCGGCGTTATAGGCAGCCTTCCAAGTGTCCATCATCTGCTGCGCGGTATGGATCGCTTCAGGATTGGAGCAGGAGTGTGTGTCGGGACCGACGCCGGAGGTTGAGGCAGGCTGCTGCGCAAGAGCTGCAATGCTGCCGAGAAGAGCCGAGAGAGCAAGGAAAAGTTTCATCGCTGCACCTCGAGGAGTCCCTCTTGCAAGACTCACGATGAGCCATTCTACGCGTGGGCTGCAACTATGGACCGTGATGAAGCGGAAAGAAGAAAGCCCTCCCGCGCGGGAGGGCTTTCTTGCTGGTACTGCGAAAGCTAGGCGACGACTTCGATGCCCATGGAGCGGGCTGTGCCTTTGATGCTCTTGACGGCCGCGTCGACGGAAGCGGCGTTGAGGTCGGGCATCTTCTGGGTGGCGATTTCGCGCACCTGCTTCTCGGTCACCTTGCCAACCTTGTCCTTGTTGGGCGTGCCGGAGCCCTTCTGCAGGCCGGCGGCCTTCTTGAGCAGGATCGCGGCGGGCGGCGTCTTGGTGACAAAGGTGAAGCTGCGGTCCGCATAGACGGTGATGACGACCGGGATGATGAGGCCGGCCATCTCCTTGTTCTGCGTGCGTGCGTTGAACTGCTTGCAGAACTCCATGATGTTGACCTGCGCCTGACCGAGCGCGGGGCCGACCGGGGGAGCGGGAGTTGCTTTTCCGGCTTCAATCTGGAGCTTGACGTACGTGGATACTTTCTTCGGAGGTGCCATTTTGGTTCCTTCGGAACCAGCTTCTAGCTCCTAGCTTCTAGCTTTTAGCTGGCCATTTCCTCTACAAATTTTGGTATTGCAGTTCCAACATTCACTTCAAACCAGCAGCGGCTAGGAGGCGGCAGGCTAGAAGCTAGAAGCTAGTAGCTGGAAGCTGCTTTACTCAATCTTTTCGACTTTGCCGAACTCGAGCTCGACCGGGGTGGAGCGGCCGAAGATGGTCACCATGACCTTGAGCGTCTCGCGATCTTCGTTAATCTCATCCACCACGCCATTGAAGTTGGCAAAGGGCCCGTCCGTAATACGGACTTGCTCGTTCTTCTCAAACTTGATCTTCATCCGCGGCTTGTCTTTGGCGGTCTCGGAGCGGAAGAGGATGGAACTGACTTCTTCCTCGGAGAGCGCGACAGGCTTGTCGCCGGTGCCCAGAAAACCTGTGACCTTGGGTGTCTCTTTGAGGACGTGCCAGAGCTCGTTGTCGAGCTCCATTTCCACGAGCACATAGCCGGGCAGAAAGACGCGCTCGACGGTGCGCTTTTTGCCGTTAATGATTTCAGTGACCGGCTCGGTGGGAATCATCACCCGGCCGACGCGATCCCGCAAGCCGAAGGCTGCCACACGGCTCTCAATGGACTCGCGCACCTTGCGCTCGAAGCCCGAGTAGGCGTGCAGGATGTACCACTTGAAGCGCTCATTGCGCTCAGGCTTCGTCTCTTCAGCGGGTTGTTCCAGTTCTTCTGCCATTCTGATCTCGATTCAAGGCGAGGAGGTTTACTGTGCGCCACCCAGGCGCGTAAGCACCTCTTGCAAGGCCCGGTTAAAGATGAGGTCCACCACAAAGAAGAAGAACCCGAAGACGAAGACCGTGACGATCACCACGGATGTGGTGGCCTGCACTTCCTTGCGTGTGGGTGCGACAACCTTGCGCATCTCGGCGCGAACGTCCGTGAGAAAGCGCGAGAGATTGTTCCACAGGCCCATGGCGCTGTCAGAAACGTTCGACAGTGCGCCGGGCTCCTGCAGCTTGGCGGACCGCTGTTCGCCTTTTTCGATTGCTGCCTTGCTCGCCATACTTCCAATCCTTTGCGCCCGGCGGTGATGCCGAGCGCACACTTTCCAATCTGGCAGGGGCGGAGGGATTCGAACCCCCAAGTTCGGTTTTGGAGACCGACAGTTTAACCGTTGAGCTTACGCCCCTAACAGCAGCTTTTAGCTTCCAGCCTCTAGCTTCCAGCTCGTTCATGGGTGAACCCTCAGGAGCGGGCTCGCCGATGTCGGAGCTAGCAGCTAGAGGCTAGCAGCCAGGGGCTGCCTTACTTCGATTCCTTGTGCGGCTGGTGCTTGCGGCAGCGGTTACAGAACTTCTTGAACTCGAGACGCCCGGTGGTCGTCTTCTTGTTCTTCGTCGTTGAGTAATTGCGCTCCTTGCACTCAGTGCACTGCAATGTCACGATTTCCCGCATTTCCAATCCTTTCGAACCTCAGGGCCAGTGCGCTCGTGCCCAGGCCGGCCCTTGATCCATCGTTCCGATTCGGCCCGGTTACTTGAGAATCTCCGAGATGGTCCCTGCGCCGACCGTGCGTCCGCCTTCGCGGATGGCAAAGCGCAGACCCTTCTCCATGGCCACCGGCGTAATCAGCTCCACCACAAGCTGCACGTTGTCGCCCGGCATCACCATCTCCGTGCCCTCCGGCAGCTCCGCCACGCCCGTCACGTCCGTCGTGCGGAAGTAGAACT
>JBAUTX010000196.1:0-3606 GCA_049582405.1 Occallatibacter sp.
CCCTGGGAGTTCGCCAAGGCCAGTATTCAAGGCAGTCTTCTCATGCCGATGGGCGACGTTCCCTCGCGCGCGCATCAGGAACTGGATCCGGACGAGCGGCTCATCATCGTCTGCCATCACGGCCATCGGTCCCTTTCCGTCACCGCCTGGCTCCGCAATCAGGGTTTTGAACAGGTGCAATCCCTGCGCGGCGGTATTGAGGCATGGACCGCGCAGGTGGACGCTTCCGTGCCGCGCTACTGAGCCAACATTTTCCTCACGGCGCTGGGACGCTTCGACCGCCTATACTCTCGAATGTTGAGCCTGATGGAAGGGAGCCAAACCATGTCTTCGCTCGCGCTTGAGTACGCCCGCCAGAACCATTCCCGTTTTCTTGAAGAGTTGAAGGCCTTTCTCCGCATCCCTTCGATCTCAACGCTGCCTGAGCACAATGCAGACTGCCGGATCGCCGCCGAGATGCTGGCCACTGAGTTCAGTCGTATCGGCATGCAGAATGTCGCGGTGTTGGAAACTGAGGGCCATCCGCTCGTTTACGCCGATTGGCTTCATGCCGAGGGCAAGCCCACGGTCCTGATCTATGGCCACTATGATGTCCAGCCCCCCGATCCGCTTGACGAGTGGATTACGCCTCCCTTTGAGCCAACAGAACGCGATGGGAATATCTACGCCCGTGGCGCGGTGGACGATAAAGGCCAGGTCTGGGCGCAGGTCAAGGCGCTCGAGTCGCATCTGGCCGCCACAGGCACACTGCCCATCAATGTCCGCGTCCTGATGGAGGGCGAAGAGGAGGTTGGCGGGGAGGGAATTGAGGCGTTTGTTACCACGCGCCCACCGCAGCTTCATGCCGATTTTGCTCTGGTTTCAGATACAGAGTTGTTCGCGCCGGATTTGCCGACGCTCTGCGTCGGTTTGCGCGGCATGATCTACACCGAGATTGAGGTGCGCGGAGCCCGGACCGATCTTCACTCTGGCATGTACGGCGGAGCGGCGCCCAATCCTTTCGTTGCGCTGGCGCAAATTCTCAGCCGGCTGAAGGATGAAAACGGACACATCCTCATCCCAGGCTTCTACGACGACATCATTCCACCCAGCGCCGAGGAACTGGCCGCATGGCGCAACCTGCCTTTCGACGAAGAACAGTATCGGATTGCCGAGGTCGGGTCCAGGGAGCTGATCGGCGAGCCGGGATACAGCGTTCTTGAGCGCACCTGGGCACGGCCCACGCTCGACGTGCATGGCATGCCGGGCGGCTTCATCGGTGCGGGCGCAAAGACCGTCATTCCGGCCAAGGCCACCGCGAAAGTTTCCATGCGTCTCGTGCCCGGCATGACGCCGGAGAAATCCTTCGATCTCTACAAGAAGTACGTCGAGAAAAACGTTCCAGCCGGCGTGGAAGTTGAAGTGCGTCTCGTGCATGCCGGCAATGCATGTCTTGTTCCAGTTGATAACCCCTACATCCGCGCCGCGACACGTGCCCTGCAACAGGTTTGGGGCCGCGAGACGGTCTTCATTCGCTCTGGCGGATCGATCCCGATTGTCGGCGACTTTGCCAATCATCTCGGGCTGCCCAGTGTGATGATGGGCTTCGGCCTTCCCGATGACAACCTCCATGCGCCCAATGAAAAGTTCAACCTGAAGAACTTCGATCTCGGAATTGCGTCGTTGATCTGCTTTCTGGAGGAAGCTGCCCGTTGATTGAGGCGGGCAGAGGTGGCCGGCCTATCGCCGCCGGATTCGTGCTGGCGGGAGGCCAGTCCAGCCGCATGGGGACAGACAAGGCCCTCTTGCATCTTGCCGGCCAGCCGCTCATCGTGCACGCTCTGAACACGCTTTCGGCCGTGGGCCTCAACGGCTCAATCGCTGGGGCCAGGAGCCTGCTCACGGCTTTTGCTCCCGTCATCCCGGATGCGGGCGTGGGTCCTCTGGGCGGCATCTGTGCCGCACTTGAATCCTGCGAAGACCAACTCGTCGCGTTTCTATCCGTGGACTTGCCGCTCTTTCCATCGTCGGCAATGGTCTATCTCCTGCAGCACACCCGCCTCACTGGCGCAGCCGCCACCGTCTTTTCACTGAATGGAATTGTGCAGACCTTCCCGGTCGTTCTTGACCGGGTGCTGCTCCCCACGTTGCACGCGCGGCTGGCTGCACACCGGGGTGGCTGTCTCGCGGCAATCATTGCAGGTGCTGAGAGCGTCAGGCGTCCCCTGCAGGTGCTTCCGGTTGAGCTTCTCGCACAGGCTGGCCACTGCACGCATCCGCAGGCCTTGCCCCCGTTTCTCTGGTTCCTCAATCTCAACACGCCCTCTGATCTCACACAGGCCCAGCGCTTGCTCGTGCCGCCGGTTCGCGTAAGCTGAGTGCAGCCCATATGCCCGACCAGGATTTCACTGCCGGCCTTGATCAACTGCAGGCGGATCAAGCTGCTGTTCTTCGCGCGCCGGAAGGTGCAGCCGCTTCGCCGCCCGGGCCCATGATTGCCTTTGATGACGTATCCATTGCGTTCAACGGCCGGCCGGTGCTTGAACATGTCAGCTTTTCTTTGGCCAGGGGGCAAACGCTGTGTATCCTCGGCCGCAGCGGTGTGGGCAAGTCCGTCTCACTGCGCATCCTGATGGGATTCCTGCAGCCTGATTCAGGCTCCGTGCGCGTCGATGGGCAGGAAATTGTCGGCCTCGGAGAAGAAGGCATGCGCGCCATTCGCAAGCGCATCACGATGGTGTTTCAAAATGGCGCATTGTTTGACTCGCTCAGCGTCCGCGAAAATGTCGCGTTTCCTCTCCGCGAACATGGCGACCTCGACGAAGCGCAGGTCCAGCAGATCGTCGAGCGGCTTATTACGATGGTCGGCGCTGAGGATGTGATAGAAGAGCTGCCTGCGAGCCTCTCCACGGGCAGACGCCGTGCCGTCGCCATTGCGCGTGCCCTCGCTGCACAGCCTGACGTGGTCCTTTACGACGAGCCCACCACCATGGTCGATCCGCTTGTCGCCCGCCGCCTTGGCAATCTCATTCAACGGCTCAAGCGCCAGCTTGGTCTCACCAGCATCGTGGTAACCCATGACACGCGCTTCGCGGAGCGCCTCGCGGACACTGTCCTTTTTCTACACGAAGGCCGGGCAGGGTTCTTCGGCTCACTGGCTGACTTTATTGCATCGCCCGATAGCAACATTCAGCATTTCTTGAAGTTAGACCTGTATAGGTTACCCAAGCCATAAGGGGTCGTCGATTGCTCAAAAGTGACATTGAAGATTTTGCTTGCCAGCTTCATCTGGGTTCGTCATCCTATAGGGAATGTCGTGGACTCCTCCCGCGAGCTGAAATCGTTGCCTTAAGTCCATTGACAAAGAAGCAAATGAACTGTCAGACAGCATGATTCTGCAAGACTGGATCCTAGTCCCGATCCGAATGGATGAGAGACTACATTCCTCCTTGGTAGCGCTTGGAAAGCATTTACTCCTCGAGCACTTGCAGGTTAGAGGCCATGCTGTTTCTTCCTCAACGTCTCCAGCCTGTAGAAGATAATCGAATCAAAAGACGGTCCGGCAAATTCCAGAAACTTGTTGCTGTGAATTCTGCAAGCACCGCTACCCCACAATGAACCGGCCGA
>JBAUTX010000197.1:0-1540 GCA_049582405.1 Occallatibacter sp.
GTGATCGACGCCGCTGAGGTGGATGCCTTCGCCGCAATCCTCTCCCTCGGATGTCTCAAACGACGGCAGTCCGGGACACGAGGCCGTGGCGAAGTCGAGACTGCGGTCATTGCCGGTGATGTGGTTGCCTACGATGGCGACCTTGGAGGCATTGGTGATGAGGATGCCTTCAAAGTTGGCGTTGCGGACGGTGAAGCCGGAGACGGTGACGCTGGTCAATCCGGGGTGATCGAGGCCGTCGATGTAGATGCCATTGGCGAGGCCGGTTGCGTCGATGATGGTGTTGGCGGGGTTCTTGCCGATCAGGGAGATGGACTTGCCGATGACGACGTCTTCCGCGTAGACACCCTGATAGACCTGAATGGTGTCGCCGGGGGCGGCCTGGGCGACGGCGGCGCCGATGGTGGCGAGGCAGCCGCTGCCCCCGCTGCCGACGCAGAGCGTGGCGGCCGCGGCTGGATGTTGCATGGCAGTCATGGCCATGCAGGCTGCAAAGGCGATGCCGAGGCGAACGAAACTGAGATTGCGTTTCATGAGAATGCCCTCCTTGTTGTGCGTGGAGCTGCCAAGACCTCTGGCCGGGGGATGTCAGAGCGCGGCATCGGTGCCTTTCGATGAACGGCTTTCAGTAGGGGAACGCTGGCACTTTGCTTGGCCTGCATCACGCTACAGCAAGGGGATGCGGGTGGCAAGGGAATTCGCTGGGTCGGGGGTAAGAGGGTGGGCCGGGAGCGGGCTGCGCCGAGGGCTCCCAGGTCTCTCAGAAGCGAGACCTGGGGCGCGCAGTGGACTGCTATTTGGATTTTGCGGTGTCGAGGCGGAGGAAGCGGGCGGCGTTGTTGTAGAGGATGTCGCGCTTCTGCTGGGGTGAGAGGTAGTCGGCGTTCTGAATGATGCTGATGGAGTAGGTCATGAGTTTGGGCCACTCCATCTGGTCGGTGCCGAACATGATGCGGTCTTCAAAGCCGGCGTCGACGAGGCGCTGGATGTAGCGGTTGACCTCCTTGAGCGGGTAGCTCCAGATGAGGCCGGCGACGTCAACGTAGACGTGGGAGTTGGCCTGGAGCAGGGTGAGCATGTTGTCGATCATGGGGTAGCCGGCGTGCATGACCTGGACGCGGAGTTTGGGATGGCGCGCGAGGAGGTCCTCGAGCAGGAGCGGGTTGCCCATGGAGCCGCGGAATCTGGGCGAGGTGAGGTTGGCGCGGCCGGAGCCGCCGGTGCCCATGTGGACGGCGACGGGGATGTCGAGCTGCTCGGCGAGGGCGAAGTATTGATCGACACTGGGATCGCTGGGCGAGAGGCCTTCATACTGGAGGCCGATTTCGCCCATGACTTTGAAGCCGCCGGAGGTGAAGTCCTTGCGGAGCTCGTCGAGGGGGACGCGCTTGCCGGGCTGCATGCCTTCATTGAAGCTGGTGCCGGGGATGATGCGGCCGGGCGCGGCGTCCTGCCATTTTTTGACGCTGGCGGGGTCGCCGAAGACGACGGCGGTGACGTTGAGGCGGTTCATCTCGGCGACGACGTCCTTGATGTATTC
>JBAUTX010000198.1:0-2381 GCA_049582405.1 Occallatibacter sp.
CGGCAGGCGGCCTGATAACGTTTTTCTCCATCCATCAACTCGACCAGGGAGAAAAGACTCATCATGACCTGCTGCGGCAGTGAGAGACCAGCCGTATGATTCAGGGCCACATCCCGGCTATCAGCAACAATTCGGTCAATGAACTTGATCTTGCGCGGTTCGAGCGTCAATGGGCCATAGCGTTTGTCGAGCGCCTTCAGCTCGGCATTTGGAAGCTTGGCAATCATGCGGTCAAATATGTTGTCTTCATGGACTGCGATCACTCCCAGCCGCCATCCCGTGGCACCGAAATACTTCGAATAGGAGTACACGCCGATTGTGTTCTGAGGCAGCTCGCCGAGCAGGGATCGGAACCCGGGAACAAACGTGCCATACACATCGTCAGTCAACAGCATCAGGTCAGGGCGCTTGTTCCTGACTAGATTGGCGATCTTTGTAATGGATTCAGGGCTGAGCGCCATCCCGGTAGGATTGCCGGGATTGACAACGAAGAATGCCTTGATCTTCGGATCTTCAAGCTTCTTGATTTCCTCATCCGTGGGCTGGAAGCGATTCTGCTGGGGAGATTCAATGCTCACCACCTTAAGGTTGTAATCCTCGAGGTGCGTCATTTCGATGTATGGAGTAAAGATGGGCGTGCCCAATGCAATTGTGTCTCCCGGATTCAGAAGCCGGTTTGCCTTCAGTGACTTGAAGATGTAACACATCGCGGCAGTGCCACCCTCAACGGCATAGAGGTCAAACTTCCCGGCAGGCTTTGGGTCCCCACACATGGCCCACATCAAATACTCGTGGGTGATGCGCTCGTTGTGGACAAGCATGCGGTCAGGAACGGGATAGTTATCACCGATAATGGAGTCGACAAGTTCGTGCACAAACGCATCCGGCTCGAAGCCAAACGTTTTGACGGCGAACGGGACCATCTCGGCGAGAAACGATGCACCGGGCATGTCCGTGTGTTTACCTAACCAGGCTTCAAGGCGCTGTGCAATCCCCTTTGCCCGCGGCATTCCGCCGAGACCGGCTGGATGTTCCATCACCCGCTTGCTTTCCGTGATCGCAAACTGTCCCAGCAGGAAGTAGCCTTCACGCGGGGTGGTTGCAATCCAGTTCGGGTTGCCGCGACCGGCATTCAGGAATGGCATCTGTGTGGTTCTTGAAGTATGCCTGGCAAGCCTAATGAGCTCATCCTTGATCTCGAACGGGCTCAGAGTCTCAAACTTTTTAAGGTCAATAGCGGCCATGATATTTCTCCTTTGTCCGTTCCTCTGCTAACTCAAGAGCAGAACGAGCACCATACCCCAGATCGTGAGCAGCGTGTTCCCAACTGCATAGGTCACCGTGTAGCCAAGTGCTGGAACCTGACTCCTTCCGATATCGCACACCAGGCCAAGAGACGCCGTCGTGGTGCGAGCGCCAGATACGATGCCGAGCGTCAAAGCATCATGGAACCGGAAGATGTACTTGGCGACGAACATCCCAAGAACCAGTGGGATCGTTGTGGAGACGGCGCCCCACAGAAACAGACCGATGCCTTGCGTCTTCAGACCGTTCACAAATCCCGGCCCTGCAGAGATTCCCACAACCGCAATGAAAATATTGAGGCCCACGGAGTTCATGAACCATACCGTCGGCGTAGGAATGCGGCCGAACGTAGGTCGTACGGACCGCCACCAGCCGGCCACGATGCCTGCAATCAGCGCTCCGCCGGCGGTTGAAAGCGTCAGCGGCACACCGCCAACTTTCCATACCAGCGCACCAATGAATGCGCCAATCGTGATGCTGGCTCCGATAAAGGCCACATCGGCAACATCTGTCGGCCGATCTGCGACGCCCATGAGCTTTGTGACCGCGCCAATGTCCTGCGACCGGCCAACGACGTTCAGGATGTCCCCGCGATAGATCTTCGTATCGGGCAGGATGGGTATCGATGTTGCGACCGCTCCCCTTGTGATCTTCTTCAGGAAGACTCCGCGTGCCGCGGGCATTTGCGCAATCTCAGCAAGCGTCTTGCCATCAATCTCTTTGCTCGTCACATAAACGTCGACACCTTCAAGACTCACACCCATCAGCTCGGGATCGGACACTTCTTTGGGCGTGTAAGCGACATCTTCACCCCCTCCACCAGCCGCCACTGCAACTTTCGTTCCAGCGCCAAGAACCTTCGCCAGTACATGGTGCGCACCCAGAACTGCCACAACATCGCGCTCATGCAGCATGGTGTCAGCCGTTGCTTCTTCAATGGTGCCGTCTGCACGTCGCACGCGGAGAACAAAGACACGAGCATCTGGAATCAGGGCTTCTGCCTCCATCGCCCTCTTCCCGGCAACCAGTCCACCGGGCTGAACTTCGTACGCTCTCGTTTCCCACCTGTGCCACCC
>JBAUTX010000199.1:0-3847 GCA_049582405.1 Occallatibacter sp.
GGCCTGCACCTGGCCGATGGCGCCCTGTCGAATGAGCTGCACGGCCTTGAGGTTGGTGGGCTCGTAGTGGCAGCGATACGCGATCATGAGCTTGACGTTTGCCGCCTTGCAGGCTGCGATCATGGCCTCCGCATCGGCAACCGTGGTGCACATCGGCTTCTCGCAGAGTACATGCTTGCCGGCCTTGGCGGCGCGGATGGTGTACTCGGCGTGCATGGAATTGGGAAGTGCGACGTAGACGGCATTGACGTCCTTGTTGTGCACGATCTCGTCGAAGTTCTCGTAGCTGTAAATGGAGCCGGAGGGAACACCGTACTCGGCGGCGATGTGCTCGGCCTTGTCACGGTGGCCGCTGACGAGCGCGGCTACACGCGAGTTGGTGGTGTTGCGGATGCCTGCCATGAAGTGACCGGCGATGCGTCCAAGGCCGATGATGGCGTAGCCGGTCTGTGCGCTGGAAGATTGTGCGGGGAGCGACGGCGTGACAGAGGCGGCGATGCCAAGTGCGCCAAGGCGCGTGAATTCTCTTCGAGTGAGTCTCATAGCGGAGTAGCCTCGCTTGCGTGGGTGGGTGCGGATTCAGATTCAAGTCGACGGACAGGGGATTCTCGTGCTCCGTCCATCTAAATCGATTTTGGCAACGATACGCAAGGCCCTATCGAGGGCGCGGGGGCTTGCGGGAGATGGTGACGAGTTTGCCGGTCACGGCATACCGCCGGTGCTCGACGGGCGACGAAAGCACCAGGCTGGTGATGGGATTGCCGTAGGGAAGCAGCGCCTCAATGAGGGCTTCAAGGTCGGCCATGTTGGTGGTGGTGACCTTGAGCAGGAAGTCATCGCTGCCGGTGAGGTGGTGGCATTCTCGCACCTCTTCGAGCGTCTGGACGAAGTCGAGGAGCCGGCGATAGTTCTGCCCTCCACAACTCATGCGAATGAAAGCCATGACTTCAAAGCCCAGGGCTTCGCGGTCTATCTCGACGGTATAGCCGCGGATGATTCCTGTCTCTTCCATCTGCTTGAGCCGCTCGGCGGTTGCGGTGGGTGAGAGACCGATGCGGCGGCTCAATTCTGCCAGGCTGCGGCGGGCGTTCCGCTGTAGTTCGTCAAGAATCTTTCTCCCGTAGATGTCGAGTAGTGCCGTGGAATCCATTGCCATAGGCATTCATCGTAGGGGATTACAGTCCTGAAGTCGAGAAGCATGTGAATTATCCTCTGTACGCTCAAGCTGGCTGGGCATAGGATGGGCGCATGGAAACTTTGGTTCTGCATGGTCAGGCGCTTTCTCTCGCAGAGATTGAAGCGGTTGCTCTGGGCGGTTGTGCGGTGCAAATTGCGCCTGCAGCTCTTGCGCGCGTGGCGCAAAGCCGCGGTTTGATTGAAGAAATCATCGCTGCGGGGGAGACCGTTTATGGCGTCAACACAGGCTTTGGCAAGCTGGCAGATGTGCGGATTGCGCCGGAACGGCTGGCGGAATTGCAGCTCAATCTGGTGCGCAGTCATGCGGGTGGAGTGGGGCAGCCACTCTCGGAGGCGGAAGCGCGCGCCATGTTGCTGCTGCGAGCGAATGTGCTGGCCAAGGGATTCAGTGGCGTGCGGACCGAACTTCTGGAACTGCTTGCGGCTCTGTTGAATGCAGGCGTGCACCCTGTGATTCCGGAAAAGGGGTCGGTCGGGGCAAGTGGCGACCTGGCGCCCCTGGCGCACCTGGCACTGGTTGTGATTGGCGAGGGCGAGGCCTTCTATCGCGGCGAGCGCATGCCAGGGGACGAAGCATTGAGGCGGGCAGGGCTCAAGCCGCTGGTTCTCGGCGCGAAGGAGGGCCTGGCGCTGCTGAACGGAACGCAGGCGATGACGGCTGTGGGTGCGCTGGCCGTGGCGCGGGCGAAACGTGTGGTGGAACTGGCAGATCTGGCGGGAGCGATGTCACTGGAGGCGCTGAAAGGGACGCCGGCGGCGTTTGACCCGCGTATTCAGGAGGCACGTCCACATGCGGGACAGATTGCAGCGGCTGCACATCTGCTGCGTTTGCTGGAGGATTCGGAGATTCGCGAGTCGCACAGGGTGCGCGATACGCGCGTGCAGGATGCCTATTGCCTGCGGTGCATGCCGCAGGTGCACGGGGCGGTACGCGGCGTGATGGAGCATGTGGCTGGCGTGCTGCGGACGGAGGCAGGATCGGCAACGGATAATCCGCTTATCTTTCCTGAGGAGGATGCCGCGGGCGCTCTGCATGGCTCGGTCATCAGCGGCGGCAACTTTCACGGAGCGCCACTGGCATACGCCTTTGACTACGCGGCGGTGGCGCTGACGGATCTGGCGGGCATCACGGAGCGGCGGATTGACCGGCTGCTGAATCCTGATATCAACGAAGGCCTACCGGCGTTTCTGGCGGGAGATCCCGGGTTGTCCTCTGGCTTTATGATGGCGCAGATTGTGGCGGCTGCGCTGATCAATGAGTGCCAGGTGTTGGCGCATCCATCTTCGACGGGGAGCATTCCCACGGATGGGGGCAAGGAAGACCACGTCTCCATGGGGATGACAGGGGCATTGAAGCTGCGGCAGATCGTGGAGAACGCAGAACGCATTCTGGCGATCGAGATGATGTGCGCCGCGCAGGGACTGGAATTTCGGCTCCCGCTGCGGCCCAGCCAGCGGGTGTGGCAGGCGCACCAAGCGGTTCGCAAGGTGTTACCGAGACTGGAGAAGGATCGCGTGCTTGCTCCGGATATGGAGGCACTGGCGCGCGCGGTGCGAGCTGGGAACTTTGACGCTTTTCGCGACTGATGAGGCCCAGTGCACGGACCCGCGGTTCGGGCGTGTACTATGAAGGCGAGTTCAGGAGGATGGAAAGCCCGTGAAGTTGTACCGCACCGCAGCAGGATGCTTTGTGGAAGACGATGCTCAGCGCTATCCCGTGGAAGGGATTGGATGGGACGAACTGGTTGCGCATGAGGATCTGCCGGAGTTTCTTTCCGGGATTGTGGCAACCACTCGGCCATCTCAGGCACTGCACGCGGCAGGCTTACTGGCGCCGATTGGCCTGCAGGAAGTGTGGGCCGCAGGTGTGACGTACTACCGCAGCCGCGGGGCGCGGATGGAAGAGTCAAAGGATGCGGGTGGAGGCAACTTCTACGACCGTGTGTACTCTGCGGAGCGACCAGAGCTGTTTTTCAAATCGACTGCGAGCCGCACGGTAGGGCCCGGTGGGAAAGTACGGATTCGCCGCGATGCGCGCTGGTCCGTGCCAGAGCCGGAGTTGACGCTGCTGGTGAGCCCGCGGGGGCGCATTACTGGTTACACGATCGGCAACGACATGAGCTCGCGCGACATCGAGGGGGAGAATCCGCTGTATCTGCCGCAGGCGAAGGTGTACGACGGGAGCTGCGCGCTGGGGCCGGGGATCCTGATTGCGACGAGCCCGCTGCCGCACGCAACGGAGATCATGCTGGAGATTCTTCGTCACGAACGGATTGAATTTTCCGCCTCTGTGGCGCTGACGGAGCTGAAGCGCGATCCCAGGACACTCGTGGAATATCTGCACAGGGACAACTCATTCCCGCATGGATGCTTCCTGATGACGGGGACGGGCATTGTGCCGCCGAGCACGTTCACCCTGGCCAGCGGGGACCGGATTCGCATCACAATTGACCCCATTGGCGTGCTCGAAAACGAAGTGGCCTGAGAGACGGGCCGGCTCGTAATCAGGTGAGGTGCGTGCTCAGGAATGCGAGCGCACGGGTGCGTGCGGCAGCGGCAGCGTCGGCCTGGAAGCCGGCGCGCATGTCGCAGTTGAAAGCGTGACCTGCGCCTTCGTACCAGTGGATTTCCACCTCAGGGTGTGCGGCGT
>JBAUTX010000200.1:0-3471 GCA_049582405.1 Occallatibacter sp.
GAGGTCTTCGTCCTCGGCGACCTCGCCCACCTTGAGCAGGACGGCCACCAGATTCCCGGCGTCGCTCAGCCCGCCATGCAGATGGGCGACCACATCGGCAGCATGGTCGCAGCCGACCTCACCGGAAAGCCGCGTCCCGCCTTCCGCTACTTCGACAAAGGCGACATGGCCACCATCGGCCGCATGGCCGCCGTCGCCAAAGTCGAATGGCCCTTCAAGGCCCACATGAGCGGCCTGCCCGCCTGGCTCACCTGGCTCACCGTACACATCTGGTTTCTCATCGGTTTCCGCAATCGAATCTTCGTTTTCGCCACATGGGTCTGGAGCTACTTCACCTTCACCCGCGCCGCGCGTCTAATAATCGGCGACCAGCATCTGCCCGGATGGCCCGCACACGTATCCGCCAGCGGGAAACACGACTCCGGGACGAAGCCTTAAGCATCGATGCTGCTTAAGCTTTTCGTTTGTCCCGAACCGCCATTCATCACACCCCTCCGGTCCCCTCGTCACTGCCTTCCCGCTCCCAATCCTTCAAAGTGAAGAGATACATCTCTGTCTTCTGGCGCGCCGCCAGGGCCCCCATGGCACCTCAGAGGGAAGGGGGCTTATGAGCATCTTGGAGATTTCCTTCGCCGGACCCGCGAAACGCCAAGCCCTGCAATGCAGGCATGCAGCATCCCGCCACTCCTTGGATCCGGGGCACAGGCAGGTCTTCCGGCTTTTCTTCCTGGCGGCAGCGCTTGCCGCAGCCGTCGCCTTGCTCTCCGGTTGCGGGACCATCTCGTTTGACCCGCGCCCCAGCGCCGATATCGCCCCGGAACGGCTCTTCATGTTTACCGCGGTGCAGGCGCCCGCTCCCGCAACGGGCCTCGCCGCAATGCGCGTGGATCTCGGGCGTCGCCTGTTCTACGACACGCACCTCTCCGTGAATAACTCGATCTCCTGTAACACCTGCCACCAGCTCAAGGCTTATGGCGTCGATCCCGGCGAGTCCGTTTCCACCGGCCACGACAAGAAGCCCGGAGGGCGAAACTCGCCCACGGTCTACAACGCCGGTCTGCAATTCGCGCAGTTCTGGGATGGCCGCGCCGCCACGCTCGCCGAGCAGGCCGCCGGCCCCATGATGAACCCGGTGGAGATGGGCATGCCCGATGCGGCAACAGTCCTCGCTTATCTGCACTCCAGCCCCGATTACATCAAACAGTTCAAGCAGGCCTATCCCGACGCCAAAGATCCCGTCGTCATGGACAACGTGACCGATGCGATCGCGACCTTCGAGTCCGGCCTGATCACACCTTCGCGCTGGGATAAGTACCTGCAGGGCAACACGAACGCGCTCTCGGGCGAAGAAAAGACCGGCTTGCGCGTCTTTCTGCGCTCCGGCTGCGCCTCCTGCCACGCAGGCAAGGGCCTTGGCGGCAATTCCTATCAGAAACTGGGCGCATACCGCGATTGGCCCACTCAGGACTCCGACATCGGACGCATGGCGCTCACCCACCAGGCAGCCGACCTGCTCTACTTCAAGGTTCCTCTGCTGCGCAATGTCACCGAAACCGGCCCGTGGTTCCACGATGGACACGTCAAGACCATCGACGAAGCCGTCCGGCTCATGGGGCATTACCAGGCAGGCCGCGGCCTCTCTGAAGATGACGTGCGCGCCCTTGTGGCCTTCCTGGGATCGCTCAAAGGCGATATTCCCCATCAGTACATCCAGCCCCCGTCCGCCAAAGCGCCACCGGTCAGAACGGCTTTGACGCAGGGCACTTCGAGGCAACGGATCGCGCTCGTTGACCTCAATCCATCGAAGGAGGGACAGTAGCCATGCGTCGCATCCTTTGGATTACCGGAGCACTCCTCGTCCTGTTTCTTCTCGTGATGCAGACACGCCGCCCCAACTTTGACTTGCCGAAAGTTCACGCAGCGGCCGGCTTCGATGCCACCATGCATCCCAGCCAGCAAATCAGCGACACGCTGCATCAGTCCTGTTACAGTTGCCACTCGGCACAAGCTGAAATCCCCTGGTACGGCCACGTCTGGCCCGCATCGCACCTTCTGCAGAAAGACGTCCGCCGCGGCCGCGCCCGTCTCGACTTTTCCAATTGGAGCAACCTCAGCCCGGAGATGTCCCGCATCCGCCTGCTCAACGCCTGCCAGATGATGCGAGAGTCCAAGATGCCGCTCTGGTACTTCCGCCCGCTGCATCCGGGCTCCGCTCCGCAGCCGGAGCAGATCGACGCCTTCTGCAGCTGGGCGCAGTCCCTGCCTGCCGGCGCGCAGACAGCAAGCCTGCGCTAGGCGACTGGACCCGCCGACGCTGTGCGCGGCTCCAATCGATCACAAACCGCGGCCGGTGACGCCCTCGCCGGCCGCCTCGATCGCCACATCACTCAGTCCATCCGCAACCCGCTGGCAAACGGGCTCTCGGACTGCTCCACTTTTCTTTCTGCACAGCCTCCAACCCACCCCGGGCGGAGCTATCATGGCGCAGGAGAACTGCTATGGAACCTCTGCGCAGGGGCGTGATTTTGCGGCGGCGAGGCGGCTTCGGATGATTTCCTGATTGTGGGTCAGTTTTCTGACGGGAAAGGCGGGTTGCTGCTTGTCATTTTAGTTTCATGAGGCCATTTTCCGGCCTCCGGAGACACTACGCCCTTTGCGGGGCCAGCCGGTTGCGATGTTTGTACAGGTTCACCAGCGCGAAGGCCGCGCACAGCCACTGGTGGTTCTTCCATATGCCTCGGTAGCGCACCTTGGTAAATCCGAAGACGCGCTTCAGGATGCGGAAAGGATGCTCCACCTTGGCTCTCACTCGGGCCTTGGTAGTGTTCTTGTGCTTGGCTTCTTCATCCACATAGTCCTTGTATTTGGTCCGGCGGCAAGTCATATCCTGTGCCTTCGGCGCGGCAGCGCGAATCGCCTCGGTCTGGCCCTGATAGCCGCCATCGCCCCAGACCTTGCGCTCGTTGCCGTGCAGTAAATCGGGAAGCATATGTTTATCGGCCACGCTGGCCGCCGTGGTTATCACCGAATGCACCACCGTCTCCTTGCTGTCCACGCCGATGTGCGCCTTGGCGCCGAAGTACCACTGGTTGCCCTTCTTGGTCTGATGCATCTCAGGGTCGCGCTTGCCGCTGGAGTTCTTGGTCGAACTGGGGGCATGAATAATCGTCGCGTCTACGATGGTGCCGGTCGAGATGCGGATGCCCTTCGTTTCCAGGTAGCGATTTACCGTGTCCAGCATCTGGCCGCATAGATCGTGCTGTTCGAGAAGGTGGCGGAAGCGCAGGATCGTGGTTTCGTCCGGTGCAGCAGCTACGCCCAGATCCACTCCGGCGAAGCGGCGCAGCACAGGCGACTCATAGAACGCTTCTTCCATGCCCGGATCAGACAATCCGAACCACTGCTGCAAAAAGTAGGTCCGAAGCATGATCGACATACCAACCGGCTGACGTCCGTTGCCCGCCTTGGGGT
>JBAUTX010000201.1:0-7106 GCA_049582405.1 Occallatibacter sp.
GGCCCGCTGTATCGGAAAAGGTTGGGCCAGCTGCACTTCCACATCATCACCTTCTGTGACGTGAAATCGGCAGTAGACTGTCTCCTCCCCCTTGGCACGGGTATGGAAGAACGCTAATACCTGTCCGCCAGGGTTCACTGCGTTGTAGAGATGATCCACCACCGGCGTGACGAAGGACTCCGGTAGATAATCGAGGGCGGTCCAGAGAAGGACAATGTCAAACGTGCGGTCGCCAAACGCCAATGCCTGGTTGAGGTACCCTTCGACATCCCAAATAGCATCCCCAGCTTCATCCACGCCGCGTTGCCAATTCCCGGTCAGCGCATCCGTGACCGGATCCGCCAGGAAGATGCTATGGCCAAGGCTGGTGAGGTAATTGATATTAGCCGGGGAAGTTGCGCCGGCGTCAATCACACGCAGGCCGGGCTCGGTTTGCAACCTCTTGCGAAGGGCAGCCCAGCCGCCCGAATGCCGAGGCACCCGGGGGCCGCTCAGCATCGCGCTGGAAGCGGGAGAACTGCTCTCACCCTTTCGTTCAAACAAACGCCGCAACATCGCTATGACACCTTGTCGCGCGCGTCAAGGCGCGCAACTTCATTTCTTTCCTATCGGGCAGTGGACTGGAGCCCGCAGTCGATGTGGCCATGCTCCTGGCACTCGCATGCTCCGGAGAGCACTTTCCTCTGCACCAGCGCTGATCCCGATGGAAGGCCCTAGCTATGTGCCTGACTCTCTGAAGCGCCCTTGGTTAGGTCCACCTTCCCCCGGAAGACCGCATTGTCCTCAATGGCGAGTCGCAGCGCGTGCACATCGCCTTCTACTACGCTGCCGGCGCGAAGATCCACGCGGCCTGTCGCAACGATATTCCCGTGGACGCGGCCCATAATCAGCACGTCCTTCGCAGAGAGGTCGGCGGTGACATGAGCATTCGGACCGATGGTCAACCGATGCTCCGCCAGGTTCACGAGTCCCTCGACCTGACCATCGACGATGAGGTCCTCACTGCCTTTCACTTCTCCGCGAATCACGACCGTCTTGCCAATGCGTGCTTGACCATTTTCGGCAGCCATGGTGAAGATCCTTCCTGATTGGTTTTGAACCGCATCTCAGTGGGCGCTTGGGGCAAATCATTCCCCAAACAAAACAGCCACACAATCCAGTATAAGGTTGTCCCTCTCCGTTCGCTGCAATTCCAGAAACGCCAGGGACCCTGCCCGCACTATACGGAATGCAACCCCTCCTCATCAATTCCAGCAACCCCCGAGGCCGAAGTGAGTCTAATAGAGGATGGGAGTGAAACCAGCGGTCAGGAAGAGCTATGCACGCTAAAGGTGAGCTGGCCAAATACATTTTTCTCTTGGCTCTTCCTGCTTGGACGTGCGCCCACGGGCAAACCCCGACCGTGCAGCCCGCAATCCCACCCTTGGTCCAGCGCGCTCTGACCGCTGAATTGCACGCGACAGAGGATAAAAGCCACCCGATGTGCTACCAGCTACGCCGGTCGAGCCCACAGCTCACCTCGACCAGGAAGATCTGCGAGACACGGGACGGCGCGGTCGCGATTCTCGTTGCGCTCAACGACCGGCCGCTGAACGGAACAGACGAGACCAAGGAGCAAACCCGGCTGAAGAGTCTACTCGACAACCCGGACCGCCAGCGCCATCGCAAGCAAGTCGATGATGCGGACATGGCGCGTCTCCTCAGAATATTGCGAGCTCTGCCCACCGCCTTTACCTACCGCCCAGCAGGCGTGGAGCCAG
Organism: Occallatibacter sp.; assembly: GCA_049582405.1. Classification (GTDB taxonomy): domain Bacteria; phylum Acidobacteriota; class Terriglobia; order Terriglobales; family Acidobacteriaceae; genus Telmatobacter. The sequence continues at coordinate 1,761 of JBAUTX010000201.1, forward strand.
GGGTAGACGGCCCCTTGGAGCGATTTTCATTTGTACCCAACCCAAGCTTTGCCCCGCCGAATATGGAGACGGTTGCCATGACCCAGATGTCGGGAGAAATCTGGATTGATTCGAACCGGGGCCGCATCGCAAGGCTGGAGGGACGCCTGCAGCAGGACGTGAATTTCGGCTGGGGTATTCTGGGCCAGTTAGACAAGGGCGGTTGGCTCCGCATTGAACAGGGCGATGTGGGCGGCGGCCAATGGAGGATCACCCGGTTTCAGATGGACATGAACGGTCGGGTTCTCATCAAGAGCAGAAAATTCAGTTCAGACCAGCGGCTGACCACCTTCATGCCCGTCTCCGCCGACCTGAGCTACCAGCAGGCGATCCGCACGATGCTCGATGATCATAGCCAAACACGCCTGCAAAGCCATTGATAAAAATGGACTTAGCCTTAAAATTGGACGGCGCAACCGAAACAGGCTGCGCCGTCATCAACAGGTTCTGGATCCGGTTTACTTGATCTTGGCAAAGATCACGACGAGCGTGAACAGGGTAAGGGACTCGATAAAGGCAAGGCCGAGCACCAGCAGAAGCTGAATGCCGGCGCGCGTTCCAGGGTTGCGGGCGAGTGCCTCTGTTGCCGAGCCCACGGCACGACCCTGACCAAGGCCGCAGAGGCCGGCAGCGATGCCCATGCCGATACCAGCGCCGATGGGCGCCATGTTGATGACAGCCGAGCCGCCATCTGCGAAGGCCGGAATGGCGAAGCACAATGCCGCCAGGGCCATGAACACATATTGCAGTTTCCGCATAGTTCTCCAGCTTCCCTATGAATTGACCGCCAGTGGGTGGTTGAGGCTCACCAAGCTGGCCCCCTCACGCTTGCGGTCCCACCGTTTATCCGGAGCAGAAGCATTCTCCGGCGGAATCTTTTTTGCCACAGGCCTCGCCTGTGGCGCCACGAACTCAGTGCTGGTGCGCGACAGCTTCCGTGAGGTAAATCATCGCCAGAAGCATGAACACATACGCCTGAATCAATGAAACGAAGAAATGCAGCCCAAGAAACACCGATGGAATGGCGAATGGGATCATCGAAAAGAAGACGAGCGTCACCAGATCGCTGGCCAGCATGTTGGCGTAAAGACGGATGGTGAGAGACATCATGCGCGCCAGATGCGAGACGATTTCAATGGGGAACAGCAGCGGCGCCAGCCACCATAGCGGTCCCGCAAAATGCTTGAGGTAGCCGACCGGCCCCTGCACGCGAACGCCGTGGAAGTTGTAGTAGAGGAACGTAAGCACCGCGATCCCAAGCGGAACCACGGGCTGGCTGGTGGGCGTCACAACACCGGGGATCAGACCGAGCAGGTTGTTACAGACCACAAAAAGCGCGATGCATGTCACGAATGCCTGAAAACGCTCATACCCGTGACCGATGATCTGGTCAGCCTGGCCGCCGGTGAACTCGTGAATGATTTCAGCAACCTGTTGAGCGGGATTTGGCTTCTCCACTGACAAAGTCAGGCGCACGAGCACGAAGAAGGCAACCAGGCCAGCGACAACGGTCAATTCCAGTGCATACGTGTCGCTGATGGCTGTCTTCGGGTCTGCGGCAAGCCCAACGGCGTGCATGGCTGAGGCCGCAAGGCCGCCCAACAGGTCATTCCACAAGCGTGTAATGGCTAAAGTGTCCTGCATCGATCCGTGAGTCTTTCTGTCTGCCGGGAAGGGGGTAACACTCAGTCGCGCATCAGCCGCAGAGCTTCCCACACAGTGGCCACAACCGCCAGACCAAGGCCACAGAGAAGTGCCACGACGGAACCCCGGAAACACTTTAGGCTACCATAAATGACCCCTGCGAAGACGAAGAGTCTCAGCAGGAAAAACGCTACCGTCGCCACTGACCCCCTGGGCGTCAATTGCTTGTCCAGCTTGGCGTTAATCAGCCGGATCAAACGCTGCCACTCCAGAATGCTGACGGCAGAAATCACCGCGCCCGTGGCGAGCATGGCGGCATTGCGCCAGCCGGATGCAATCCAGAGAATCAGGGCGACGACCAGCCCCAGAATGAGAGTGTTGCGCATCGCCCGCTTCAACAGGGCAGCAAGAGCCTCGTCCGTAAGGCCCGCAATCGGGTGGGTCTCTTCCGTCATGATTCGGTCTTGTCTTTCTCTTTCTCTGAGCGCTGGCTGTCAGCATTCTGACCCGCTGCGAGCACCATGCGGATGACATGCACCATCCCCGCTATGCCGCCGAAGACGATGCCTGCAAGGCCGATCCAGGTTTGGTGAAAATGCAAATCGAGCCATGAGCCCAGCAGCCACCCCACAAAGGCCGCGCTCGGCAGCAGGATGGCAATCTGCATCATCTTTTCCGCCTGCACGAGGCTCTCGATTCCACTCGACATTTTTCGTCGCGGTCTCTTGTCCGGGATGGGCCGATTGTAGGGCATGGAAGCTCCCTTCTAGCATACAAGGCAAAAGGATGACCGGGTATACTTGGCTATTGGCACCTTGTCCATCCAGCGGAAGGAATCCACGTGTTCGAATCAGAGTTTGAGCGCAACCTGTTTGAGTTGCGACGGGCGAAACTCGCGGAAATTGAGAAGCTTGGTCAGGCTGCTTATCCCAACCAGTTCCCTGCCTCGCACACCATCCCCGAAGTGCGCGCGCAGTGGGATGCAATCACCGCCGAAGCCCTTGAAGCCAAGCGTGAGACGGTTAAGGTCGCAGGGCGCATTATGGCCATCCGCGCCCAGGGGAAAGCCGGATTTGCGACGCTGCAGCAGGGCGGCCAGCGCTTGCAGATCTACGTCCGGTTGGACGCCGTGGGTGAGCAGGGCTTCGCGCTCTACAAGCTGCTGGACCTCGGCGACCATATCGGTGTTTCGGGATATCTCTTCCGTACCCGCACCGGCGAGCTGACGATCCACGTTGAAACCTTGACGTTCCTCGCCAAGGCCATGCTCGCGTTGCCGGAAAAGTTTCACGGCCTTTCGGATGTGGAATTGCGCTACCGCCAGCGGTACGTCGATCTCTTCACCAACCTCGACAGCCGCGAGGTCTTCGTCAAGCGTGCCAGGGCGCTGCGTGCCATGCGCGAGTTCTTTGACGCGCGCGGATATCTGGAAGTGGAAACGCCGATGATGCAGCAGATCGCAGGTGGCGCTGCGGCGCGTCCTTTCGTCACGCACCACAACGTACTCGACCAGGACCTGTATCTGCGCATTGCCCCGGAGCTTTACCTGAAGCGGCTCGTCGTCGGCGGAATTGACCGCGTGTATGAGATTAACCGCAACTTCCGCAACGAGGGCGTGAGCACCCAGCACAACCCTGAGTTCACCATGCTTGAGTTCTATCAGGCCTATGCGAACTTCCACGACCTGATGAACCTGACCGAAGAACTCATCAAGTTTGTAGCGCTTGAGGTGAACGGAACAACAGTCACAGAGTTCAACGGGCACACGATTGATCTGGGGAAGTGGCAGAGGCTGACGATGCGGGAGGCAATCATCGCCTTCTGGCCCGAGGAAGCCGGCCCAACGCCATCTCTCGGCATGTTTGACTCCGCTGGGACGCTCCAGTCGCATCTGCACGCGGCTCTGGCCGAGTTGGAAAAGGCCAGCGCCAATACCGCACATACGCTGCCCGAACGTCTCAGTGTATTGAAGACGATGCATAGCGCAGCCGCCGCGGTGTACTACGATTCGCTGAAGCATATGCCTCTCGGCAAGAGTGTCTACCACCTCTTTGAGGCCTTTGTGGAGCCGTTCCTCATCCAGCCCACCATCATCTACGAATTTCCAACCGCCGTCTCGCCGCTGTCCAAGCAAAAGCCCGACGATCCGGAGTGGGTGGAACGCTTCGAGTTCTTCATCGGCGGCTTTGAGGTAGGCAATGCCTTCAGTGAGCTCAACGATCCTGTAGAGCAGCACAGGCGCTTTGAGCAGCAGATCACCGAGCGCGATCGCGGCGATGAAGAAGCGCACCAGATGGACGAAGACTACGTGCGGGCACTGGCCTACGGTCTGCCGCCCACGGGGGGCGAGGGCATCGGCGTGGACCGGCTTGTGATGCTTCTGACCGGTTCCAGGTCCATCCGCGACGTGATTCTCTTCCCGCTGATGAGAAGCCGAGAGCACGCGCCTGAGGCCAGGGAACAGAACCCCGAAGCAACCGATGAGGCATCGAAGGGCTAGGACGATCTGGTCCGCAAGAGCCATGCACAGGTCAGGAGCCAGCAGGCAGGAGTTGTCGTTTGAACATTCTTTTTGTTGGTGACATTTTCGGCAGCGCAGGGCGCAGAATTGTGCGCGAGCATATCGGGCATGTCTGCGAAATGAATCAGGTAGATCTGGTCATCATGAATGCCGAGAATGCCGCCGGGGGCTTTGGCGTGACACCCGATATCGCCGAAGACCTCTTTGACCTTGGCGCAGATGTGCTCACAACGGGCAACCACATCTGGGACAAGCGCGAACTGCAGGATTACCTTACATCCGTGCCTCAAGACAGTAAGGCACGCCCGCGCCGCGTGCTGCGGCCTGCAAACTTTTCTCCAGGCGTGCCAGGCTATGGCGTTTTTGAAGGAACCACTCGGGGTGGCGTGGACTATGCAGTCATCGACCTGATGGGCCGGGTATTCCTGGCTGGCACCAACGACCCTTTCCACTTCATCAATGACCTCCTGCCCGCCATCAAAGCGAAAGTCATCGTGGTGGACTTTCACGGTGAGGCGACAAGCGAGAAAGTTGCGATGGGATGGCATTTGGACGGGCGCGTGACGGCCGTGCTCGGGACGCACACACATGTTCCGACCGCCGACGAGCGCATCCTGCCCGGCGGCACCGCCTATCAAACAGACGTTGGCATGAGCGGCCCCTACGACAGCATCATCGGCGTGGAGAAAGACCTGGTTCTGCGCAAGTTCATGACCGGTATGCCTGGAAAATTTGAGGCAGCGAAGGGCAACCCAAAAATGTGCGCGGCCCTCATCACCTGCGACGCCGCAACGGGGCGGGCCTCTCAAATCACGCGCCTGATGCTTGGCGAGTAAGGCCCAGGCAGCGTCCTACTGCGGACTCTCTGCCGGGACTGTCCACGTTTTGGTCACGGGTGAACCTTCCGCAGCCGTCCTGGTCCGCATCCCTTCCGCGCGTCTGCGGGTGACCTTCACGAGTTTCCCCTGACGATTGAACAGGAACGACCACTGTACAATCTGCGGCGCCGCGGCAACATCGTCAAATTGAATCGTCTCTTCACCATTTGTTGGCACCACCAGTTGCGCCGGCAGCGTCCCTCTGGGCCTCTTGGAGTTGGACCCCGCATCGAATACCGGAACCTGTGGACGGGCACCCGCAAG
>JBAUTX010000202.1:0-8970 GCA_049582405.1 Occallatibacter sp.
AAGTGCCAGCAGATGGCGATCATGGCAATGATGTAGACGGCAAGCATCCAGGGATTGGCGAGTTCATGCTGCACCTTGGCAAAGGCTGCACCGGGATTCTCCGGCAGGCTGATGCCCATGAAGCGCTGGCGCATGACGTGCTGACCGATGTAGAGGATGGCGATGAGACCGGTATAACGCTGGGCGGTGTACATCCAATTGCCGGCCCAGGGGTAGTAGACGAGGTTGGATTTGCCGCGGAACCAGATGTAGAGGCCGTAGAAACCGTGGTAGAGGAGTGGCAGGAAGATGAAGACCCATTCAAGAATGCGGACGAGCGGCAGGCTGTTTAGGAACCTGACTTGCTGGCCGTAGGCGATGGGGCCTTTGAGCGCCTCGAAGTTGGAGAGCAGGTGCTCGAGCAGGAAAGCTCCGATGGGGATGATCCCAAGGAGCGAATGCAGCTTGCGCCAGATGAAGCTTGTGCCCTGACCGGCGCGCAGCGGCTGAACGCCCTTCTTGACCGTGGGCGTGGAAGGAATTTGAGCGGTTGCCATGATAGTCGCAGCTCCTGAAGGCTGTGAAGCGAGGCGGTGTGTGCGTCCTTCGCGACGCAGAAGACGCTTTGTTCCATTTGCATTATTCGATTCCGGGGGAGCAAGCGTCAAGGCGGGCTGGCTGTATCTTGCGACGGGGTGAATAAAGGAGTGGATCGGCTAGACGTGCAGTTGGGTGAGGAGCGCGGCAAATGCGCGGCCACGATGGCTGAGGGTGTGCTTGGTTTCAAGGTCGATTTCAGCCATGGTGTGCTGGAGCTCGGGGAGGTAAAAGAGCGGATCGTAGCCGAAACCGCCTGTGCCCCGGGGCGCATCGAGGAGCAGGCCTTCTACGGAGCCCTCCGCGGTGTAGAGTGGTTGGCCGTTGCGGGCGGCGACGAGAACGCAGCGATAGCGGGCGGTGCGCCTGTGGGCAGGAATGCCGACGAGGCGCTGGAGCAGGACCATGTTGTTCCAAACGTCGGTGTTGTCGTTGGCGTCGGGGGAATCCGTGAGGCCGGCATCTGCGGCGAAGCGGGCGGAGCGGACGCCGGGCTCGCCGTTGAGTGCATCGACTTCGAGGCCGGAGTCGTCCGCGAGAACGAGCTGGTCGGGAGCGAAGCGGGAATAGTAGACGGCTTTGAGGGTAGCGTTGGCGAGGAATGTGGCGCCATCTTCTTCCGGAGCGGGAATGGTGACGAGCCCGGGGAGCGGCTCAATGAGGACGTCGTGAGCTGCCGCGGCAGCGGCGAAGTCGCGGAGCTTTCCCTGGCTGGTGGTGGCTGCGAAGAGGCGAAGGGCCATGGGGAAAGTGTAATGGCGAGCGGGGCCCGACAGGTGTTTGCCAAGCCATGTCATCTAGACTGATGGCGAAGGCATGTGACTCAGCAACCTTGCTTCCAGGAGATTGTCTTGGGCCCACCCGTGCACGACATCGCGATTGTGTTTATCGAGCTGGGCGCGACAACGATCGGTCTTGCGGTTCTGGCGCGTCTTGCGAGCCGCTGGGGCATTTCTGCCATTCCACTGTATTTGCTGGCGGGACTGGTCTTTGGCAAAGGAGGCTTATCGCCTCTCAGCTTCTCCAAGGGATTTATTGGGATTGGGGCTGAGATCGGGGTTCTGCTGTTGCTGTTTATGCTGGGCCTGGAATACTCCGGCGAGGAACTGAAGCAGAATCTGCGCGGCGGGCTGGACGGAGCGCTGATTGACCTGCTGCTCAACTTCCCTCCGGGGTTTGTGGCGGCGCTGCTGCTCGGGTGGAAGCCCCTGCCCGCGGTTCTGCTGGGCGGAGTGACCTATATTTCGTCGTCCGGCATTATTGCCCGTGTGCTGTCCGAATCGGGCCGGCTGAACGACCGGGAAACACGCACTGTCCTCTCCATCCTCGTGCTGGAGGATCTGGTGATGGCGGTCTATCTGCCGCTGATTGCGGTGCTGATCGTAGGCGGAGGCCCGGCCCGGATTGTGATTTCCGTAGCCATCGCACTCGTTTCGGTTCTCGTGGTCTTGTATGTTGCGATTCGCTACGGCCATTCGTTCAGCGGATTGGTCGCACATCACTCGGACGAGGTTCTGTTGCTCAGCACGTTTGGGGCAGTGCTTCTGGTGGCGGGGTTTGCACAGCGCCTGCAGGTATCGTCCGCGATCGGCGCCTTTCTGGTAGGCATTGCTGTCTCTGGGCAGATTGCGGAGCAGACACATCGCCTGCTGTCGCCGCTGCGGGATCTGTTTGCGGCCATCTTTTTCTTCTTCTTTGGCCTTGAGGTGGATCCGAGGAGCGTGGCTCCGGTGTTGCTGGTGGCCTTGGGACTGGCTGCGGTGACAACACTGACGAAAGCGTTGACGGGTTATTGGGCCACGCGGCGAGCAGGGCTTAGCCGGGTGGCCCGATGGCGCGCGGGCCTCACACTTGTGGCGCGAGGCGAGTTCTCGATTGTGATTGCCGGTCTTGGCGTTGCGGTTGAGCCGCGGCTTGGATCGCTGGCTGCCGCCTATGTGCTGGTCATGGCGATTCTGGGCCCGATCACTGCGCGCATTTTGCGCTAAGGCTGTGCTCGCGGACAACGCCATCGATGCTGCTTGAGTGGAAAGGAGCAGCGTACGAAATGCTTTGACAGCGATGGGTTGCGTTGGGTAGGTTTATCCGGCCAGGAAATTATTTCATTTGGTAAATTCGACGGCCGTCCCACTGGGCTGGAATGGGATGGGCTTGCGCGCAAGGCGCTGTGACCGGCAGGATGGCCTGGGTTCTTTTTTGCAACAGACAGGGGATGGAGCCATGCGGGGAATGCGATGGATGGTACTCGGTTGTGGGCTGGCGATGGCAGCGAGCGGGATGCGGTGCATGGCGCAGGGAGCGGCGACGGGGCCGGTGGAGCTGCGTGTGGACAACCTGACGGCTCCGCTGGGTCTGGACGACGCGAAGCCGCATTTCTCCTGGCAACTGAAGGACGCGGCGCGTGGGGCGCGGCAGACGGCGTATGAGGTGCAGGTGGCGAGTTCGGAGGCGCTGCTGGAGCAGGGCAAGGCCGATCTGTGGGACAGCGGCCGCGTGGCCGGAGGGCAGTCGCTGAACGTGGCGTATGCGGGGCCGGCGCTTGCGGCGAGCACGCGCTACTACTGGCGCGTGAAGGTGTGGGGCGCGGACGGCAGGGCGTACGCGGCGAGTGATGGGAGTTGGTGGGAGACGGGCCTGATGCAGCAGGCTGCGTGGCGCGCGGAGTGGGTTGGGTTTGAGACGAAGGAAGAGAACGCGGTGCGTCATGCGGCGTCCGACTGGATTGCAAGCCCCGATGCAAAGGTGCTGGCGGCGGAAAAGGGAAAGGAAGAGCGGTTTGCGTATCGCGGGACGGCGCAGGTGTCGAAAGCGGTGCGGCGGGCGACGCTGTATGCGACGGCGCAGGATACGGTGGCGGCGTGGGTGAACGGGACGCGCGTGCTGGAGGCAGATCCGCTGCCGGCCTGGAAGCAGATGCCGTGGAAGAAGTTTGTGCAGGCCGATGTGACGGCACAGGTGAAAACGGGCGCGAACGTGGTGGCGATTGAGGGGGTGCACTACGTGGTGAATCCCAACGGCATGGCAACCGAGGACGCTCCGCCGATGATGGCGACGCTGGTGGTGGAGTATGCCGATGGGACGATGGGGACGTTTGGCAGCGATTCGGGCTGGAAGACGGCCATCCATGCGGCGCAGGGCTGGCGGAAGGCTGGCTTTGACGATGGGGGATGGAAGGTGGCGGTGGCTTGGAAGCCGACGCCGGGGCCGTTCAGCCAGCCGGCGGGGCATCCGTGGATTCCTGACTCAGTGAAGGCGCTGCGGCATGAGTTTGACGTGACGAGCCCGGTAAAGTCGGCTCGGCTGTATGCGACGGCGCTGGGGACGTATGAGGTCTTTCTGAACGGGAAGCGCGTGAGCGAAGACCGGATGGCTCCGGGGTGGACGGATTATCGCGAGCGGGTGCTCTACCAGACGTATGACGTGACGGAGCTGGTGCGGCAAGGCAGGAATGCGCTGGGCGTGCTGCTGGCGCCGGGATGGTATGCGACGCCGATCGAGTGGTTCCAGCAGCCGAATAATTACGGCGTGACGCCTCCGGCGCTGCGGGCGCAGCTACGCATTGAGCATGAGGACGGAAGCGTGGAGTGGGTGACGACTGGACCGGATTGGAAGGCGAGCCGGTCGTACATTCTGCAAGCGGAGCTGTATGACGGCGAGAGCCAGGATGCGCGGCAGGCGCGTGCGGGTTGGGATGAGCCGGGCTTCAAGGCGGAGGGCTGGAAGCCGGTGGAACAGATTGAGCCCGCGCCTGTGAAGATTGAGGCGCAGGACTTTCAGCCGATACGCGTGGAGCGCGCTGTGGAGGCGGTGAAGATGACGGAGCCGAAGCCGGGCGTGTACGTGTTTGACTTTGGCCAGAACCTGGCCGGGGTGGAACAGGTGCGCGTGGAGGGGCCTGCGGGGACGACGATTCGGCTGCGGTTTGCAGAGATTCTGAATGACGATGGAACGCTGTATACCGACAATCTGCGCACGGCGAAGGCGACGGACACGTTTACGCTGGCGGGCAAGGGCATGGAAGAGTTCACGCCGCAGTTTACGTTTCACGGATTTCGGTATGCGGAGCTGACGGGGTTGCCGACGGCTCCTGCGAAGGACGCTGTGGCTGCGCTGGTGCTGCACACGGCGGCGCCTTTCACGGCGGAGCTGAAGACGGGCAACGCGATGATCAACCAGCTGTGGAGCAATATCGTGTGGGGGCAGCGGTCGAACTTTGTGGGCGTGCCGACGGACTGTCCGCAGCGCGATGAGCGGCTGGGATGGACAGCGGATGCGCAGGTCTTCTGGCGGACGGCGAGCTACAACATGGACCTGGCGGCGTTTACGCGGAAGTTTGGCGCGGACCTGCGCGGGACGCAGGCGGGAACGGCGTTCTATGGCATCTATGCGCCGGGCACGTGGAGCGAGAACACGGGCTATGGCGCGGGCTGGAGCGATGCAGGCGTGATTATTCCGTGGACCTCTTGGCTGCAGACGGGCGATACGAGCGTGATTGATCAGAACTGGTCGGGGATGGAGAAGTATCTCGACCAGATCGAGAAGACAAATTCAGACGGATTGTGGAAGAACTCGGGGATACCGTTTGGCGACTGGCTCTCACCGGAGGGACGGACGGACCAGGTGCTGGTGGCGACGGCGTACTGGGCGTACGACGCGACGCTGATGCGCGAGATGGCGCATGCGACAGGGCGCGCGGCGGACGAGCAGAAGTACGCGCAGCTGTTTGAGAAGATTCGTGCTGCGTTCCAGAAGCGGTTTGTTCATGCCGATGGGTATGTGGCTGGGGCAGACAACAGTCCGTCACCCTTCGGACAGATCAACAATCCGGATGCGAGGAGCCATGGCGGCGATACGCAGACGGGATATGTGCTGGCGCTGCACATGAATCTGCTTCCGGAGGCACTGCGTGCAGCCGCGGCAGAGAAATTGGTGGCGAAGATAGAAGCGAATGGCGGGCTGCTGGCCACGGGCTTTCTGGGGACGCCATATCTGCTGGAGGAACTGACGAAGGCGGGACATGGAGAGCTTGCGTATCACCTGCTGATGAACACGCAGTATCCGTCGTGGGGATATCTGATTGAACACGGGGCGACGACGACGTGGGAGCGGTGGAACGGCGACCAGATGAAGAGCGACCCGAGCATGAACTCCTATAACCACTATGCGTATGGCGCTGTGGCGGACTGGATCTATCGCTACGCAGCCGGTGTGGATGCGACGCCGCTGGACGCTGGCTTCCGCACGGTGGTGCTGCATCCGGTGTTTGACGCACGGCTGGGCAGCGTGGAGTTCCGGTATCCGTCGCAGTATGGCGTGGTGGAGTCGCAGTGGGCGCTGGCGGGAAAGAGGGCGCAGTGGAAGGTGACGATTCCGGCGAATGCGACAGGGCTGCTGGAAGCGGATGCGGCGCAGGCTGCGCATTATGTGCTGGACGGGACGCCGCTGACGCAGAGCACACAGGCGACGGCGACGGATGGTGGCTATCGGCTGCAGGCAGGAAGCTACAGCTTTGAGGTGGATGTGCAGTAGGCACGAGGCACGATGGAGGTCGTGAAGCAGGCATGACGTCAGTGATTGCGGGAATCGGGTGGCACGTGCTGGGCGCGAGCATGGCGGCGTCGTTTTATGCGCCGATTGAGAAGGTGCGGAAGTGGTCGTGGGAGACGACGTGGGCGCTGGCAGGGCTGTTTTCGTGGATCCTGCTGCCGATTGGCGTGAGCCTGGTGCTGCTGCCGGATTTTCACGGCTTCTATGCTTCGATGGGGACAGCGCTGCTGCTGCGCGTGGCGCTGTTTGGCGCGATGTGGGGCGTGGGCAACGTGAGCTATGGGCTGACGATGCGGCACCTGGGGATGTCCCTGGGCATTGGCGTGGCGATTGGGGTGACGCTGATTGTGGGCACGCTGGCGCCGCCGCTGATGCACGGGCAGGGCGCGATGCTCATCACAACGCGCGGCGGGCTGCTGACGATGGCCGGCGTCCTTGTGGCGCTGATGGGCGTGGCGATTGTGTCGTATGCGGGACACCAGAAAGAGCGGCAACTGCGCGGGGAAATTCAGGAGTTCAACCTGGGGCTGGGATTGTTTCTGGCGACAATGTGCGGGATTTTCTCGTCGGGCATGTCGTTTGCGATTGACGCGGCGAAGCCGATGGAGGCAGCGGCGCTGCACCTGGGCGTGAATCCGCTGTACGCGGCGCTGCCGAGCTATGTGTGCATCATGGGCGGCGGGGCGCTGGTGAATCTGAGCTACTGCTTCATCCGACTTGGGGCGGTGAAGAAGCTTTCATTGCGCGCGGACCTGCTGCAGCCGAGGCCGACACTGGTGAGGAATGCAGTGCTGGCGGCCACGGGCGGGATCATGTGGTATCTGCAGTTCTTCTTCTATGCGTGGGGCGCGTCGAATATTCCGCAGCGGCTGTCGTATGTGAACTGGATGCTGCATATGAGTATTTACGTACTGTGCGGCGGGCTGGTGGGGCTGGCGCTGGGCGAGTGGAAGGAAGCAGAAGGCAGGCCGGTGCGGCTGCTGTGGGCCGGGATGCTGGTGATTATCGCCGCGGCCAACCTGGTGGGGCTGGGCATGGCCGCGTCGTGATGCGAGCTCAGTGCGCGAGGAAATAGACGCCGATGCAGACGAGCACGGCGGCGGTCCAGCGGCGGTGGTCGACGTTCTCGTGCAGAAAGAGCTTGGCGGCGATGGCATTGGTGACGAGCGTGAGCGATGCGGACGCCGGTGCGACAAGGCTCAGATCCATGTGATTGAGCGCGAAGAGCAACGCGAAGAAGGCAGTCGCGAGGAAGAAGACCCCGGCGAAAAAGAGCGGGCAGGTGAGGACGGCGCGGATGGCTCCCTTAAGACCGGAGTGCGCGCGGATGATGTCGAGGTCGCCGATGGACTTCATGGCGGCGGCGGTGAGAACTTCGCCGGCTGTAGAACTGAGAATGATGGCGGCAATCATGCCGGTGGCGGTCCAGAAGCCGGGATGGGGCGCTGAGGCGGAGATGATCATTGCATCTGCTCCTCTTGCACGGGCGCGGCGGTGGGCAGTTGTGGGCGTTCCGTGAGCGAAGGCCCGTTCGCGACGAAGCCGACACCGATGGTGATGAGTGCGATGCCGAGCCAGCGCTGGAAAGAGATGGCTTCGTGCAGCCAGAAGCGTGAGAGCAGGGCAACGATGACGTTGCCAAACGCTGTGGCTGGAAGCACGAAGGTGAGGTCTGCCCAGGAAAGCGCGGTGAGGTAGCTGGCGAAGAAGCCGATGAGCAGGGCGATGCCCGCAGCAATCCATGGCGTGAAGACGGCCGCGACGAGTGTGCCGGGATGCGACAGGGAAATAGGCGGCAAGAGAGTCATGCCGCGCGAAAGGCATGTGTCGCCGAGGGGTGCGCACAGTGCGACCAGCCCGAGGATGAAGTATTGTCGCGGCGTGAGGGTGTGATGCGCCATGGGTGTACTGCACGTCCTTTGAGCGGGTGGATGGCCCGCAAGAAAAGGAGGGCGGACTCTTGGGGAGCCGCCCTCGGGATGCGAAGCTGGAGCTGCGCTACGCTCCGGCGCCAACGGCCGCGGAGGAGTCGGAGCGGCGGCTGCGCGCTTCCTTGACCATCTTGTTGCGCTGTGCGCGCAGCTTGAGGAAGGCCTTGGCCTCGATGTAGAGGCGCGGAACGTCGCGATTGACGATGGCTTTCCAAACTACGCGGAAGGCTGCCTTCGGACGGAAGTAGTACTCGTCGTAGAAACGGTGGACCATCTCCATCACATAATCGACGGGCAATCCTGGATACTCGATGTGGGCCATCTGGTGGCCGCCGCCGTCTTCCATCTTCTCATTGGTGATGAAGCCGTTCTTAGCGGCGTATTCGTAGAACTCGGTGCCAGGGTAAGCGTGCGCGACGCTGACCTGGATCGTTTCGCAATCGAGCGTCTTGGCGAAGTTGATCGTATTGCGGATCGACTCTTTGGTTTCACCGGGCAGGCCGAGGATGAAGTCGGCGTGGATGGTGAGGCCGAGGTCATGGCAATCCTTCGCGAACTGGCGGGCGCGCTCTACGGTGGCACCCTTCTTGATGTTCTTGAGAATTTGCGGGTCGCCGGACTCGAAGCCGACGATCAGCAGACGGCAGCCAGATTCCCTCATGGCCTTGAGCGTGTCGTAGTCGGTGGTGACGCGCGAGGTGCAGCTCCAGGTGAGACCGAGCGGCTTGAGCTTTTCGCAGAGCTCGATGGTGCGCGCCTTCTGGATATTGAACGTGTCGTCGTCGAAGAAGAACTCCTTCACCTCGGGAAAGTTCTGCTTGGCCCATGCCATTTCCGCGGCGACGTCATCCGTCGAGCGCTTGCGCCATGCGTGCCCGCTGAGGGTCTGTGGCCAGAGGCAGAAGGTGCACTGCGC
>JBAUTX010000203.1:0-11219 GCA_049582405.1 Occallatibacter sp.
TTCGTAGGTAGAGAAGAATCCATGTCTTCCAGTGAGCAGATAGCCTTCAAGCCACCCCTCAAGGGTATGTTCAGAAAGCATTTCGAGCACACGGCCGTTGGGAGACAGTTCTCCGCCGTCGAGGTCCTCGGGGAGATAATCAGCAAGCCATAGCTTCTTGCTGACTTCGTAGATCGCATCGAGCCTGTTCGAGGAGTTCTCGTCGGGGCCAAATACGCGAAAGCTATTTGGGTTGTTGCGTACAATATCCCGCAGGAAGCGACCCAGGGGCCGTGTGTTCTCCGCAAAGACTCGCCCACGCTCATTCACTTCAATGGCATAGTCCCGGAAATCAGGCAGGCGAAGGGTCTTGCGTATCAGACCTCCGTTCGCATGAGGATTTGCACTCATGCGCCGCACGCCCTTGGGCGCCAGAGCTTTCAACTCGGGAATCAGTCTTCCGCTTTTATCAAAGAGTTCCTCCGGACGGTAGGAGCGGAGCCAGTTCTCCAACATCTTCAGGTGAGCAGGATTTTCACGAACGCCAGAAAGAGGCACCTGATGAGAACGCCAGTAGTTCTCCACTTTGTGACCGTCCACTTCCTTGGGTCCTGTCCATCCCTTTGGAGTGCGCAATACGATCATCGGCCAGCGAGCCCTCTTCGGCTCACCGCTGGCACGTGCTTCAGACTGAATGCGACGGATCTCCAAAATGCACTCATCGAGTGTCGCAGCCATCTTCTGGTGCATCTCCTCGGGATCGGATCCCTCGACAAAGTGGGGAGTCCACCCATACCCCTTGAACAGGTTGTCGAGTTCTTCGTGCGATATGCGCGCGAGAACTGTTGGATTGTTGATTTTGTATCCATTCAGGCTCAGGATCGGGAGTACGGCTCCGTCGCGAACTGGATTGAGAAACTTATTCGAATGCCAGGAGGTGGCCAGCGCACCTGTCTCAGACTCGCCGTCTCCTACCATGACCGCAACCAACAGATCTGGATTATCGAACGCAGCTCCGAAGGCGTGGGAAACGCTGTATCCGAGTTCTCCCCCTTCATGAATGGATCCAGGAGTTTCGGGTGTGCAGTGACTTCCTATTCCACCGGGGAACGAAAACTCCTTGAAGAAGCATTGCATTCCGGCAACGTCTTCACTCTTATTGGGAAAGATCTCAGAGTAGGTTCCTTCCAAATACACCGGAGCCAACACTCCTGGAGCGCCATGCCCTGGACCCGCCAAGAAGATGGCGTTCACATCAAATCTCTGGATGATTCGATTCAAGTGGATATAGGTGAAGCTCAGACTTGGACTTGCGCCCCAGTGGCCCAGAAGGCGTTGCTTGATATGCTCCGGCTTCAGCGGCTCACGCAACAAGGGATTGTCGCGAAGGTAAATCATCCCCGCTGCCAGGTAGTTGCACGCCCGCCAATATGCATTCAGCTTGCGAAGCTCTTCAGCAGACAGTTTGACGGCCGGAGTAGAATGCTTGGCTGACTCATGCCGCGCGCTTCTCTCAATCGTTGCTTGAACCATACATCCTCCCTGCTACCCCTCTCTGGGCGCTCGTGATCATCGCCCAGTTGTCAGCGCGCTCCTTCTCTTCCTGCTTCGTCATTCTCGCAAGCCGGATTTGCCGCGCATCCCCGCGTCTCGGCACTACCCTCTCAAGATTGAGGGACCCAATATGCCGCATTTGGCAAACGGCAACGCCCGTCTTTCCAAGACCCATCGCGTTGATGAAGTTCTTTCACCCTGTATCTTGCCCACAATGAAACACCCACCGGGCACCATTCGCGGTCAGGTACGGAACAGCCGCAGTGCCTCCATCATGGAGATTCCATCTGTCGTTGAACACTGGCAAAAATGCCAGCATTTGCTTCGCCCAACCGGCCCGTTGTGTGTCCAAGGCGTCTGCCTTGAATAGGTTCCGACTCAGGACAAGAACCTAGGCGTGAGGCGTTCGTGCTGGTGCCTGGTGTCATGAAGAGGCGGGAAATCTGTTGAGCGATCAACGCTGAGAACTGATTGGTGCATTCTTGTTCCAGTTGCGCGACTGAAAGGACAACCCGGCTCGAACGCCATGAGCCCATACGTATGGTGTGGTGCAAGACTGTGGCGGGAGCAGATTCCCCGCCTGGTTCGTTCCGCCCAGTTCTGGTCTGTGATTGACTTCGGCTCTGCGCCTGCCATGCGTTCTTCTATTTCGCTTCTTTCTGAACCCTGCCAAGACATTATTTATCAATATCCGCGCTAGTAGATTGCGCAGTTCCGTATTGCAATGCTGAAAGCGAATATAGATTGGCGGATCGCATTCGGTGCTTGCCCTGCAAAGTCGAAGAGCAGGTGTTTATCACTAGGACGCGAAGAGAGCACGCACGTGGAGGATACGGTGAAAACTCGAGGATTGGTTCTCGCGCTCTTTCTCTTGAATGCGCTGGCGGGTGCAGCGCAGGTCATGCAGGTGACTGTGAAGCCCTTGACGGAGGACGATATCAAGCTCATTCGTCAAGACGTGCAATCCATCAAGGAAGACATCATCAGAGACACGATGCAGTTCAGCACAACTGAGGGATCGGCTTTCTGGCCGGTTTACAGGCAATATGCTGAAGAGCAGCGCGGGATTGCGGAAAAGCGATTCAGCATCATCATGGAGTACGTGAAGAGCTTGGATACGATGACGGACGCACAAGCCGACGACCTGACTCGAAGGATGCTGCAGGCGGAAGACGACACGCAATCGTTGAGGAAGAAGTATCTTCCGAAATTCGAATCTGCGCTCAGCGCCAAGCGTGCGGCCAAGTTCTACCAGGTAGACAATCGGCTCACGATGATCGTGAACGTGCAGCTTGCGTCTGAAATACCACTGATTCCCTGATTTGGAATGACTTGCTGGCCACTGTTGCTCCTCTGGGTTTCTCGTTTGCCTGGGGAACAGTTGGCTACAAACGAAGCGGTAGCCAGTGGCCTTCCATATTCCACCTGCAGGTTGCGTGGGGCCGTAGGGCCTCGCGCAGAAGGAAGCTGCAGATCGCAGCGGTCGCGTGTCGGGCCCAAATTCTCGTCCAGGGGTTACAGAGCTCTCCCTGCGTGTTTGCTGTGGCATAAGTCAGGTCTGTCCTGGGCCGGGCCCAGAAACTTATGAAGCAGACGTCCTCGTCACAAATTCGCGCGTTCACTTACTTTGCTACACAGCATTGCAAATACTCACATGAAAACGGCAAACACGGAAAGCCCGACTGGTACTTCTGCCAGTATCCGCAGTCCTTCCACGCTTTCAGCATAGATTGATATGTGGGCATCGCGTCCAGACTACGGATAACGAAAGGCCATGGAGGCCGAGTCAGCTTCGAAAGATCACTTCCGGTATGCCACTTGTTCGTCAACGATTCAAGCAGAAGATTGGAGATCCTGCAATGAAGAAGAGCCGTTTACTCGCAGCGATTGCACTGTCAGTCATTGCGCTTGGCAGTGCCTGGGCACAAGACGTCCGTTACAACTTCGACAAGAACACCGACTTTGCGAAGTTCAAAACATATAAATGGGTCCCTATCAAAGATGCTGCGACCTTCAACGACATCATCGACAAGATGATTAAGGACACGGTCGACGCGCAACTTGCCACAAAAGGGCTGACGAAGACCGATACCGACAGTGCCGACCTGTATATCGGCTATCAAGGAGCCGTCATGCAGGAGAAGGAATTTTCTTCCTATAACACATCGTGGGGTTATGGGTCCGGCTATTACCGCGGAGGCTGGTACGGTGGCCCGTCCTCGGGCTACACCACAGGCCAAACCACGACAATCTACGTGGGCCAGATCGCGGTCGATATGTATGACACCGCCAACAAGGATCTTGTATGGAGGGGAATTGTCAGCAAGACTCTCGACATGAAGGCGAAACCCGACAAGCAGCAAAAGAATTTGACTAAAGCAATGACAAAGCTCTTCAAGAACTATCCACCAAAGCCCAAGTCCTAGAAGCCCAACGGAGCATACTCTGTCTTCGACTCGCCTTCAGATAGGTTCAGCCGAGGCAGAGAATGCTCTGACCATTGGGTTTGATCCGCAGAGTGCAACAATCGTACTCTGCGGACACACATCACTCCCGAGCGCACACGAGTTGAGGGAGGCATGTGGCAAGCACTGCAGAGGCCCCGCCGCATTTGCATTGCGGTTGTGAAATTGTCTGCCAGAAGCGAATTGGGCGGTCAGCCCACTGTATGAGCGAGCAGGGATCCCTCCTTCTCCTCAGCGTACGCGCATGGAATGGTTTGAGAACGATCCGGCATTGATCGTCTGGATCTGGTCCAGCCGGCCGGAGTCACGCAACTGAGTTCCCGGGCTATTGAGATGCGCTACGAGGACAAGGAGCACGTTTGGCCGTCGAACCATCTTCCTATCACGATTAAGGTTCTGGCCTACCGCGACTGTGTTGGCGAGCTCTTCCTTCGCCCAGTAGGAAAATAGCAGGTTGAGAACACAAAGATGGCGGGCTCCTCTGCTTCGATGCAGTGTTGGTTGGCGCAGTTGAATTCCCCCTGCTGCGACACCACTCGAATCCACATACGCACCCAACGATTGATTCAGGAATGTCTTAACATTGCATTGGGCGGCCTGTCCGCGCAAACCAGGCTGCAGCCGCGAAGGAGAAGATGACGGTGAAAAGTGTGGCGATCACCAACATCACCATGATTCGCTGGTCTCCGTTCGCGCCGACAATGGCGGCTGCTGCTCCGATGTTCCGCGTGCACATGCCCAAACTCAACACTGAACGCTGCGTATTCGGCATTCCCAAAGCGCTCCAGTAGCCAGCCAGGGTAAGAGCCGGCACAAACAGGAGTTGCGCGAGGAATGCGTGACTTCCAATTGCCCCGATGAAGCTCTTGAAATTGAGAATCAGCACCATCACGAGGAAGATGATGGTCCCGACGCTCGTGATGCTCTTAACATGCTGATAGATTCGTGCCGCTTTCTCTTGCCACATGGATTTGATGAAGACGCCCAGGATCAGCGGCAACAGGACAAGCCAGATCAGTGGCCGCGCGATACTCCACGCGCTTGCAGAAAGGTCTGAAGCCACCAAGGGAACTCCAAATGGCAAAATGAGGATGGTTCCGAGCGATGCCAGCAACATGAATGCAGCGGCGGTCGCAAGATCCCCGTTTGCCCGCTTTACAACAAGTGGCAAGAATGGTGCAGCCGGAGCCATGCCGAGCAGCAACAGGCCAATTGCATAGGGCTCTTCCATGGGCACGGCGCGGACGATCAGGTATGCAAGTGCCGGGCCGATCGCGAAACTGGCAATGATCGTCGTCAGGACGAACCTCACATTCCTGAGCGGAACGAGTGCGTCTGCCACGCGGAGCTGTAACCCCATCGCGGACATATTGCCGACCATGAAGACGATGAGCGATAGGGTGTAAACGAGTTGCATTAAGGTCTTGATCACGGTCAACCCTTGATTCGCGTTCCAACTGAGAGGCGCGTGCAGCGAGCGATCTTCCAAAGCAGACGGGCCGTTGCAGCGGGCAACTATCCCATTCCACAAACGGAGCGAGCCTGAGCCTGTCCATCACATCGCTAAAGCAAAAACGCGATTGTGAGCATCACAATTGTCATCATTGTGAGAACACCGCGAATCGCCACCGGCGAGTCGAGACACATGCCAAGCCCTCCGCCAACAACTAACTTACGGGCGGGGAGCCTGTTCCCGTAGCTATCAGAATTGACAGTAGGGGCCAGATTTTCAGTCAGGGATTCAGTAGTGGCACTGCTATCACGCCGAGTTTGGGAGAGCGGGGCAGCTCACCTATTTGTCAGGGAATCTCACTGTCCAGGTCATATTGGGGGATTGGCGCATCGGGAATGAACACTTTGCCACTTTGCACGGCATTGATCGCCGGACAGAGGTCCGTATTCATGCGAGATTTGAACACGTAGCCAGAGGCCCCGGCATTAAAAGCTGCTCGTATAAAATCCAGTTCCTCATGGACTGTAAGGAAAATGATCTTCCATGGAGATAAGCCAATTTTCAATTGGCGTGAGACGTCGAACCCATTCGTCTCGCCCATGGAGATGTCGAGGACGACTACATCCGGCTTTAGCTTTGGCACTTCCGTCACAACGGTCTCTGGATCCTTAATGGCCGCGACCACCTGAAAGTCGCTCTGGAGTATGCGCTTCTCAGCTTCGAGCATGGCTGGATTGTCATCGACAATAACGACCCGAAGCCGCTCCCCGACTTGATTCCCCGTGACGTTCACGCTGAAAGGCTCCCGATACTCCACCATCCTATGGAGACAGGCGAAGGACGAGGAACTACCAAAACTAACAATCCCGCCGCGTTAAACATATAGGCATGGCTGGGCTGGTTCCGCGGTGACAGTGCGTGACTGCGGGTCGTGGCCGCCTGTGGAGAATCTTCGCAGGCGGCTCCGGATCCGATGCTGACACCGCAGGAGCTTCGTGCCAGGACTGCCGGGACCGGAGTCGTGCCATCTCTTCCATTCCCGTCGCTGTCTGCTGCTCCTCCAGCTTCCGGGACTCGCGGTAGTGAGCGCACCGTCGCCCTGCAGGCTCTCTCGCTCTGGCATGCAGGCGCAAGATTCCCCCATCAATTGCCTGGTGGGTTCGGGGGGAGCTACTCCACACGGGTCATTTCCGTGGAGAGGCGGCGGCGGGCTGTGCGCGAGGCCTGGCTGGCTTCTTGCCCTCGAAGGCTGGCTCTGGATCGAGAAGGTCGCGGCAAAGCTGTGAGTCCTGACCACTGCTGAAGCCTGGAACAGCATCCTGGGCGCTGCAAATCTTGTGCTCCATTGCGGTTGCCTGCTTTTCGCTCACGGGTTGCACGCGATCCAGAGCGGTCCACGGATCAACGTCGTACTGGTAGACGTAGTCCTCCGCGGGCTTCTGGGACCCGTAATCAAAATGGGTCCAGTTCACCGCAAACTCATCGCCATTTGGCTTGGCGAAGACGGCGAAGACCTGCGTCCATGTGACGCCGGGGGGTGGATTCTGGCTGCGCACCGTAATGGCCTGCGTGCCATGCAGCCAGCGAGCAGTCCAGTGGTGCTGGGTAATGTCGTAATAAAAAACCGTGAAGAACGTCGAGGCGTTGCACTCTGCGCAGTCATCGTAAAGCGCAGCCAGTTCGCGCGGGCGGCCAGGGGCAAGTTGAAGCCAGGCGGGCAGGCGCAAGTTTGTTCCCTGCAGCAGGCGGATGAGGGCGTGCGTGGTCAGCGATGCACTCCAGACCGTGAAGGTGTCTCCGGTGGCAGGCCCCTGCGGGTTATCGCGCTGGGTGGTGACAACGAGCGCTGCATCATACTGCACGCCGATTTCTCGAATCGCGGTCCACTTCTCCGCGGCGAGGGACCGGGTCACCCACGCAACAATGTCCTGATCCTTTGTCGAGTGGAAGTCGACCCAGTGGAAGGTGTCGGGCGCCTGCTGCGCGACCGCGGAAGAGGATGCTGCGAGGCCAAAAGCCATGAATGCAGCGATGAGGCTGCGAGTGACACGACGCATGGCTTCAGGGTAAATCAGGCGCGCGGGGGCCGCTTCAGATCCCGAGTCTGCTCCAGATGGCGTCAACCTTCGCCCGGGTCTCGCGATCCATTTCGATCATCGCAGGCCAGGGGCGATTGAAGCCTTCCGCCTTCCACTTGCGCGTGGCGTCAATGCCCATCTTGGAGCCGTAATTAGGCAAACGCGAGGCATGATCGAGCGAGTCGACGGGCCCGAGGGTGAACTGGATGTCGCGCTCGGGGTCGATGTTGTTGGCAACTCGCAGCACGACTTCACCGACATCCTGTACATCGCAGTCTTCATCAACCACGACGATGCACTTGGTGAACATGGCCTGGCCCAGGGACCAGATGGCGTTCATCACTTTGCGTGCCTGGCCGGGATAGCTCTTCTTGATCGACACCAGCATGAGATTGTGGAAGACGCCTTCAACAGGCAGATGCACGTCAATAATCTCGGGGATGGTCATCTTCATCGCGGGCAAAAAGATGCGCTCGACGGCTTTGCCCATCCACGCGTCCTCCATGGGCGGCTTACCGACAATGGTGGCAGCGTAGACAGGGTCTTTGCGGTGCGTGATGCAGGTGAGGTGGAAGACCGGATACTCGTCGGTCATGGTGTAGAAGCCGGTATGGTCTCCAAAGGGACCTTCGGTACGCAGCTCGCCAAGTTCGACATAGCCCTCAAGAATGATTTCAGCGTGCGCGGGCACCTCAAGGTCGACGGTTTCACACTTGACGATCTCGACAGGCTTGCCGCGCAGGAAACCTGCAATCATGAACTCCTCAACCTCAGGCGGCGCGGGGACAATCGCGGAGAAGGTCGTGGCAGGGTCGGTGCCGATGGCGACAGCGACTTCAAGCCGCGAGCCCTTGAGGTTGCCCATGGCCACCTGTGGCAGACCGCCGATGGGTCCGTCGGGAATGCTGACGGACCCACCCGCGGACTCAGCCATAGCAGCGACGCGCGCGACTGCTGAGCTGGTGGCGGGGTCAGCAGAAGCGGCTTTGGCCGCGGCATTGCGCAGAGCCTCTCGGTAGTGCTCTGCGGCGACCTTCTGGCGCTGCCAGTGCATGCCTGTGGTGCGCCCATCGAAGACCTGCATGCGATACATGCCCATGTTCCGTTTACCTGTGCGCGGGTCGCGCGTATGAACGCAGGGCAGGGTGATGAAACGCCCACCATCATGCGGCCAGCATTTGAGGATGGGAAAGGCGTTGAGGTCAAAGTTGTCTCGCAGGATGACTTCTTTGCAAGGCGCTTCCCTGGCACTGACGGTCTTTGGGAAAGCGCTGGTAAGCGCACCAAGCTGGGGCAGCATTTTGAGCTTGTCGAAGAGACCTTCAGGCGCTTTAAGATTCATCAAGCCGTGGATGCGCTCGGCGATCTCATCGAGCCGTTCGACGCCTAGAGCCAGGGCCATGCGGCGCTCGCTGCCGAACTGGTTAATGAAGACTTTGTGGCCGGGGTGGCCTTTGACATTCTCAAAGAGCAGTGCAGGGCCTCCGGGCTGGTATTTCCCTTTTGTCGTGGCCTGCGTGCGGGCAGGCCCACTGGCGCCAATCTTCGAGGCCCGGTCCGTAATCTCGGTAATCTCCAGCTCGGGCGAAACCTCTTCGCGAATGCGCTTGAGTTCGCCGTGCTTCTCGAGGGTCTTGATCCAATCGCGCAAGTCTTCGTAGGCCAAGGTCTTCAGCTCCGTGCGGTCGATACCGTTCTCTTTCATAGTACGGCTTGGGGAGGTACCCAGCATGACGCCGGGCGTGGGATCTATTGGACTTTTGATTGGGTTGTGGCCTTTGATTTTGCTCCCGAGTTATGCCATACTCCCGCGCACGGCATCCTGGCCGCAAAAGGAGGTCAACTCGATGCACCATCCTCCCCTGCATCGGTGCAAATCGTATCTGAAACACCCAAATCCTGAGCTGGCTGCACTGGCGAAGCCATGGAGCCTGCCCGACCTGTGTACAGCTTATAACTGGCCCACGCAACGGCCGGGCGGCGGCGTGATTGCAATTGTGGAATTGGGCGGAGGGTGGGTGAGGGCTGACATTGACGCATACTTTCAATCTCTAGGCCAGCCCTCCCCGTCGATCACGGACGTGAGCGTAGATGGCACGCAGAACTCGCCAAACCAGAGCGGAGCGGCTGGCGACGCCGACTTGGAAGTGGCGCTGGATATTGAAGTGGGAGCGGCTTCCTACTTTGCGGCCACCGGGCAAGCAGCGATGATTCGCATGTACTGGTCGCGGGACATTGCCTCCGCGGTGCAGATGGCCGCAGCGGACGGGTGCGATGTGTGCTCAATCTCCTGGGGCGCAGACGAGGCGAACTGGGGCAGGACGGCCGCGGACCAGATGGAAGCGACCGCGGCAGCAGCAACGAGCGCGGGGATGGTGGTGTTTGCTGCAGCGGGAGACAACGACTCCGGCGACGGCGGGCCAACCCCGGCGAATGTCGATGTACCGGCATCGTGTCCGCATGTGGTGGGCTGCGGTGGCACGAATAAATCGGGAACGGCGGAAACGATCTGGAACGACAACCCAGGTAAGACGAATGGCGAAGGTACGGGAGGCGGTTATTCGACGATCTTTCCGGTACAGGCGTTTCAGATTGGCGCGCCGCCGGCACCGGCGCGCAGCAAGGCTGGCAAAGGGAGGATGGTGCCGGATGTGACAGGCGACGCCGATCCGCAGACGGGGTACACGATCTTTGTGCATGGCGCCACGACCGTGGTTGGCGGCACGAGTGCCGTGGCGCCACTCTATGCGGGCTTGTTCGCCGCACTCGGCAAGAAGCTGGGCTATGTCACGCCAAAGCTGTGGCAGAATCCAGCTGCATTCCGCGACATTACACTGGGGAGCAACGGGTTTTACAAGGCTGGTCCAGGCCCGGACCCATGCAGCGGGCTGGGAGCTCCGATCGGCAACCGGATCGCTGCGCTCTTCTAAGCGTCGGTCAAATCGCTTACTTGGCGGGCACAGCGACCTGCACGAGCGGCTGCACAGGGGGCACGGCGTCGAGCGGGTACCCGAGACGCTTCCACTCGTCGAAACCGCCGCGCAGGGGCCGTACGCGCTCAAAGCCGAGCTTGTGCAGAATCAGCGCGGTCTTGGCTGCCGTGGCCTCATTCGGGCAGGTGCAATAGAGGACGATTTCGCGGTCGCGGGGAATCTCATGGACACGCGCCGCGAGCGCCTCGGGCGTGACGTGCATGGCGCCGGGAAGCGTGTAGGGATCGGGCACAAGCTCAAGAGGGTGGCGCAAGTCCACAATGAACACGGGCTCGCCCGCATCGAGTTGGCGCTTCAGCTCCTCAGGCTCGAGACGCGCATCGACGAGTTTGCGCAGGAAGAGCTGGCGGCGATAGAGCCGACCGAGGAAGAAGGCAATGACGCCGAGCACCAGCAATGCGCCGGAGAAGCGGCCGACCCAGTTGAGGAGGCTTGGATCGCGCTTGAGCGCGTCTCCGAACAGACGCCCCCCGGCAAGCAGGACGCCCACCCAGAGGATGGAACCGATGCCATCGTAGAACAGAAATGCGCCCATGCCCATGCCGTTTTCCCCAGCTACTGGCGGCGCGAGCGTGGCCAGGCCGGGAACGAACTTTGCAATGACGAGCGTGATGCCACGGTTACTGGCGAAGGAATTCTGGGTTTGGCGCACGCAGACCGTTGGTTCCAGAGAAAGCTTGCACAGGATGCGCAGGAC
>JBAUTX010000204.1:0-3205 GCA_049582405.1 Occallatibacter sp.
ACGCCGCAAAAGACGAGTTGGGACTTCAGCCTCATTGACCCGATGACGAAGGATTTCCTGAACGCCGCGGACGGTCATCCGACGGTGATGAACTTCAGCACTTCACCGACGTGGCTCTACAAGACGGACAAGCCGTCGACGTATCCTGC
This sequence comes from Occallatibacter sp., assembly GCA_049582405.1. Lineage (GTDB taxonomy): Bacteria > Acidobacteriota > Terriglobia > Terriglobales > Acidobacteriaceae > Telmatobacter. The sequence goes on from JBAUTX010000204.1 coordinate 150, forward strand.
CGATCCCGACAAGGTGACGTGGGACTATACGCAAGGGACGGAGTTGCGCGACCCGACGGGGAAGGAGTTGGGCGACTATTATGCGCGCCTGGTGAGCTGGTACGTGAATGGCGGCTTCACCGATGAAAACGGCGTGCGGCACGAATCGGGCTACCGCTACAAGTTTCCCGTATGGGAGGTGCTGAACGAAGTTGATTTTGAGCACAAGATGACGCCGCAGCAGTACACCGAGCGGTACGACGCGATTGTGAGCGCCATCCACAAGGTTTCGCCGGACACGAAGTTTATGGGGATGGCCCTGGCCATGCCCAGTGCGAACCCGGGCTATTTTGAGTATTTTCTCAATCACGCGAATCATCGTCCGGGCGTTCCGCTGGACTTGATCTCCTATCACTTTTACGCGTCGCCCGTGAAAGGGCAGACGCTGGATAGCTGGCAGTACACCTTCTTCGATCAAGCGAATGGATTCCTGAATACGGTGCGCTACGTTGAAGCGATTCGGAAGCGGCTTTCGCCGGAGACGAAGACAGACACGGACGAACTCGGCGTCATCCTTCCCACCGATAACACAGCCGCCGACAAGGTTCCTCCACCGACAAGGTACTGGAATCTTGCCGGTTCCTTGTATGCCTATCTCTTCATCGAACTCTCGCGCCTGCAGATCGATATCATCGGCGAATCGCAACTTATTGGCTATCCGACTCAGTTCCCAAGCGTGAGCATGATGAACTGGACGAACAACAAGCCCAATGCACGCTTTTGGGTGTTGAAGCTGATCAAGGACTCGTTTCATCCTGGGGACCAACTGGTTGAGACGAAACTTGGCGGGGAACATGGCGGCAGCGACCTGGCGGCGCAGGCCTTTGTTACGCCAGCAGGCCGCAAGCTTCTGCTTGCAAACAAACGCAACTGGGCGATGGATCTGACACTGCCAGATGCAGAGAAGGCGAGTGCGCTGACCGTGGACGAGCAAACCGGCGACGGGCCTGCACGCAGCGTGCAGATTGAGGGTGGGAAGATTCACCTGGAACCATTTGCCGTAACGGTGGTGAGCTGGTGAGCGGGCAGATGGGTGCAGACGCCCCGCTGAAGCGCTACGCGTTCATCCTGCGGCTGCGGCCTGGCACAGCGGAGGCCTATGATGAAGCGCACCGCGCCGTGTGGCCTGAGATGCTCGCGCTGCTCAAGAGCGTGGGCATCCATGAGTATTCCATTTACCGGCGCGATGAACTGCTGGTGCTGACGCTGCGCGCGGCAGACTTTGAAGCGACGTGGGGCCGGCTCGAGAACGATCCGGTGAATCTGCGCTGGCAGCAGGCCATGGCACCTTATTTCGCTCCGCATGGAGGCTTGCGCCCCGGTGAGCGCTTCCCCATGATGGAAGAGGTGTTTTATCTTCCGTAAGGATGAGGAGCTCCCTGCCATGAGCATGGAACAACCGCTGCGTGTAGGCCTGTGCGGCATCGGGCTGGAGGCGTACTGGGCCCAGTTTGCGGGGTTGCGGTCACGGCTGGAAGGCTATGTAGCGCGAGTTGCGGCACGGCTGACGCGGCCGGGCATCGAGGTGGTGAACCTTGGGCTCATCGATACGGCGCAGCGATCGTATGGAGCTGGCCGGCAGTGCCGCCGGGAAGACATCGATGTTCTCTTCCTGTACGTGACGACCTACGCCTTATCGAACACGGTGTTGCCGCTGGTGCAGCGCGCGGGCGTGCCGGTTGTCGTGCTGAACCTGCAGCCCACTGCGGCCATTGATTATGCGAGCTTCAACCGCATGGGTGATCGAACCGCGATGACCGGAGAGTGGCTCGCGTATTGTTCGGCGTGTCCTGTGCCGGAGATCGCCAATGTGCTGACGAGGGCGGGGATTCCTTTTCATCAGGTCACGGGCATTCTGGACGAGGCATCGACATGGACAGAGATTGAGGAGTGGCTGGCTGCCGCTCGCGTGCGCGCCACGCTTGGGAGTGCGCGGCTTGGATTGATGGGCCACTACTACAGCGGCATGCTGGACATCATGACGGATGTGACGCTGGTCTCGATCGCCTTCGGGACGCATGTGGAGCTGCTGGAAGTGGATGAGCTGAGCGAACTGGCGGCAGCCGTGCAAGAGGATGCAATGACCCGTCGCGTCGCAGAGTTTGCATCCAGTTTTGATGTGCAAGCGGATTGTCCGCCGGAAGAGCTGCGGCGCGCGGCGCGCACTTCTGTCGCTCTCGATACAGTTGTCGCAAGACATGACCTCGATGGATTGGCCTACTACTACAAGGGATCAGGCAACGTGGCGAATGAAGACACCATGAGCTCGATTATCCTCGGCACGTCTCTGCTGACTGCGAGGCATATCCCGGTGGCGGGCGAGTATGAGGTGAAGAACGCGCTGGCCATGAAGATCATGGACACGCTGGGCGCGGGTGGGTCGTTCACGGAGTATTATGCGATGGATTTCGGCGCGGATGTTGTCCTGATGGGGCACGACGGCCCAGGGCACATCGCCATTGCGGAAGGCAAGACGAAGGTGCGGCCGCTGCGCGTGTATCACGGCAAGGTTGGACGGGGACTCTCCGTTGAGATGAGCGTAAAACACGGGCCTGTCACGCTACTCTCCATCGTTGAGGATGCTACCCACCGCTTCAAGCTGCAGGTGGCGGAGGGCGAGTCGGCTCCCGGCGCGATTCTCGAGATCGGCAACACGAACAGCCGGTACCGCTTCCCTGTGGGTGCACGGAAATTTGTAGCTGCATGGAATGCGGGCGCACCTGCGCATCACTGCGCCGTCGGCGTAGGCCATCTTGCATCGACGCTTGAAAAGTGCGCGGCGCTGATGGGACTTGGCTTCCAACAGATCTGCTGAGGCAGCTCAGGGTTTTGCGTTCGCGTCGAGTTGCTGCGGCGTCACCTCATCGCCCTGGTCGGGTCGGCGCAGGGTAACCGGCGTGGAGCTATGCAGCTTTCTGAAGTTTGCGAGCGCCTGGGCCTGACCATCCTTGTTGCCGATCGCGCGCTGGGCCTGCGCGAGGCGGTACCACGCGACTTCGTCATCCGGCCTGATCTTT
>JBAUTX010000205.1:0-24008 GCA_049582405.1 Occallatibacter sp.
ACATAATCACGTTCATCGCCGGAGCAACGAGCACCGGCGCACGCGTGGCCAGATACATCGTGGTCAGAAAATCATCTGCAATGCCATGCGCGAATTTTGCGAGGATATTTGCTGTTGCGGGGGCAACCACCAGCGCATCGGCCCACTGCGCCTCGCCAATGTGATCGATGCTGTTCTGTTCCGCCACCTGCTCGGAAGATGCGGCCTCATCCCAGAGGCTGGTAATGACCCTGTGCCCTGTCAATGCGGAAAAGGTAAGCGGCTGAATAAAGCGGGTCGCCGCTTCCGTCATCACAACATGGACTTCGAGCGCCTGCCGCTGGAGCGCGCGCACGAGTTCCGCTGCCTTGTAGGCGGCGATTCCGCCGGAGACACCGACCGTCACCCTCATATCTTGATTGTAGACTGAGGCCTTTGCGCTGCGCATCCTTGATACTGGCGTCGCTTGCGAACAGCGTCCGTTCCGGCTCAGTGCGCCATGATCGGCACGCCACGATCCTCAATCAGAGGCTTCGTCACCGGCACGTCTTTCTTTACATAGGCGATCTTGCCCGCCTTGATCTCATCCTGCGCAATCCGGCAAACCTTGTTGGACTGGCTGGAAACCAGCGAAGCCGATCCGTTCTGCAATTGCCGTGCGCGACGCGCAGCTACAAGTACCTTGCGATAGTCTGAGTCAAACTTGGTCTCAATCGTCATCGACATCATCTCCGAAGGGAAGTTGTTGTTGGCCGTTCGACCCTCCGATTCCGAAGGCTTCGAGTACGGGCTTGAGCCGGTCGTGCGAATTCGATTGCCGGCACGCCGCGGCGACCTCCAACACTCTGCTCGACCGAAATGCGATCGGCTCGCCATTCCTGTAGTAGCGCTCTGCCAGAACGATTGCCTCCAGTTGCGCTACCGTTCGGTCCAGAATGTCGTTGACCAAAATATAACCATAGTCACTATAATTCTCAATCTCTTTGCTGGCTTCACTCAGCCGCCGGTAGAGCTCGGCCTCATTCACCACGCCCTCGGCGCGGCTCCGGTTCCGAAGGCGCGTGCGCAGCACCTTGGGCGTCGGCGGCATCACAAAGATACTGACGGCTTCCGGCATGGACTTGCGCACCTGCGCTCCTCCCTGCACGTCAATATCCAGCAGCAAGTCATGCCCCTGGCGCCGCGCCTCTTCAAGCGATTGCCTCGACGTGCCATAGTAGTTCCCGAACACCTCTGCATATTCAAGAAACATCCCGGCATCGCGCATTTTCTCAAACTCTTCGCGCGTGGTGAAGTGGTACTCGCGGCCGTTCTCCTCCGAGCCCCTGGGAGGCCGCGTGGTCCACGAGATGGAGAAATCCACATTCGTGACCTGTTTGCGAAGCTCGCTCACCAGTGTGCTCTTGCCTGAGCCCGAAGGCGCCGAAATAATAAACAAGATTCCAGCCACTCTTTATGCGTCCCTTTCCATTCCGTTCTCTTACAGCCTATTCCACGTTTTGCACCTGTTCGCGTGCCTTTTCGATCTCTGCCTTCATCGCCAGGCCCAGTTCTGTGATGCGTGTCCCTTTGCCGCCCACCCCGCCCGTCTTCGAAAGCAACGTGTTGGCTTCGCGATTCATCTCCTGCAGTAGAAAATCCAGTTTCTTGCCCACTTCACCACCAGCCGCAAGCAACTCTCTGAAGTGGCCGATGTGCGTCGTCATACGTTCAAGCTCTTCCGCAATGTCGCTGCGGTCCACCAGGATGGCTACCTCTTCCAACAACCGCTGCCGGTTGAATTCCGCTCCGGTCGCAGCGGTCAGCCGCTGGGTCAGCCGCTCCTGGTAGCGTTGCTCCACCTCCGGCCGCAGGCTCGCTACCCCCGCCACCGCCTCGGCAAGTCTATCCAGCGACGCATGCAGAATTCCCGCCAGCGATTCGCCTTCCCGCGCCCGCATCGTCTTTAACTCATCCAGGAGCGGCCTAATCTGCTTCGCCACACTCTCTGCGAGAGCGGCCTGATCTTCGTCTCCATTGCTCCGATTCTCACTTTGCAGGGCAGCTGGGAGTCGCAATGCTGCGTTCAGGTCCGGCTCCCCGGCAAGGTTGAATTCTTCCTTCGCCGCACGGAAGGCTCCCAGATAGCTCGCAACCAAATCCCGGTTGTAGCCTGCTTTTTGCTGTGCGGAACGGTCGACTGAGAGCGCCAGCTCAATATGCCCGCGCACCAGGCTCTCTTTGAGCGCTCGCCGAAGCTCCATCTCCAGCGCATCCATGCCGCTCGGCAGACGCAACTGCAAATCGAGAAAGCGATGGTTCACGCTCTTCAAGGTCAGCGTATAGACGAGCTGGTCCTGCACGCGCACCTGTGTGCGGGCAAAGCCGGTCATTGAGTAAATAGGCATGCGTCCTACTTCCTTGCATCCATAGGGATCAATCGCTCTCCCTGCGGGCCCTCGGGGGCATCGATAAATTGCAGTTGGTAGAGCCTCTGGTACGTCGGCGATGTTTGCAGCAGGACGTCATGCGGACTCACCGCAGTGATACGCCCATCTTCCAGAACCGCTATTCGATTGGCCCGCCGGATCGTGCTCAATCGGTGCGCAATGACGACCACCGTCCGCCCCTGCATCAGATTCGCAAGCGCGGTCTGCACCAGCGATTCACTCTCCGCATCCAATGCCGAGGTCGCCTCGTCCAAAATCAAAATCGGCGTATCCTTGAGGATCGCGCGGGCAATCGCAATGCGCTGCCGCTCGCCGCCCGAGAGACGAAACCCCTTCTCGCCAATCACCGTGTCATAGCCCTGCGGCATGCGCAGAATAAAGTCATGCGCGAGTGCATTGCGCGCCGCCTGCTCCACCAGCGCGTGCTTGGTCTCTGGTTGGCCGTATGCAATGTTGTGGCGCACGGTGTCATTGAAGAGAATCGTCTCCTGCGTCACCTGCGCAATCTGCCGGCGCAGCGACGCCAGGGTGAGATCGCGCACATCGTTGCCGTCAATCAGAATGCAGCCTGAAGTCACATCAAAGAAACGCGGAATCAGATTGACCAGCGTCGACTTCCCTGCCCCGCTGGGCCCCACCAGCGCCAGCACCTCGCCCGCATGCACGTCCAGATCAACGTTGTGCAGGATCTGGTGTTCCCCATCTTCGCTCGAATACGCGAAGCCCACATCCTTGAACTCGATACGCCGCTGAAAGCCTTTGAAGGATGCGGCATGCTGCCGTTCCTTCACATCGTCTTTGGCATCAAAGAAGCTAAAGATGGAAACGGAAGCGCCCATCGCCTGCTGAAAGCTGTTGTAGAAATAGGCGAATTTCCGCACCGGGTCGTACAGCTTGAACAGCACGATGATGAACGCGCCGAACATGCCGATCGTCATGCGGTTGTGCTGAATCTCGTTGCGGCCAATCAACAGTAACAGCGCAATGGCAACTGCACCGATCGTGTCCATCAGTGGCGAACTGATCGATTGGATTCGCACACTGCGCAGGTTTGCGCGGAATAAGCGCTTGGCAGCCTTCTGGAAACGAAGAATCTCCCACAGTTCCGTGTTGAAGGCCTTCACGATGCGGTTGCCCGTCACCGTCTCGTGCAGAATGTTCTGGATCTCGGCCAGTTTGTCCTGCCCAGAGCGCGTGCGCGTGCGCACCTCGCGGCCAATCTTGCGCGCCGAAGTGACCACGACCGGAATGAACAGCAACAGCGCCCAGCTGAGGTGTCCGCCCAGCCGGATCACCAGCACAATCCCGAAAAGAAAGGTGAAGAACTGCTGCAGAAATTCGCCAATCACCGCGCTGACTGCAGTTTGCACACGATCCACGTCATTGATCAGCGTCGAGAGAATCGTCCCTGTCGCATGTTTGTGGAAGAAGCTCGCCGACCGCCGCAGCGTGGTTTCATACAGGTGATTGCGCAGGTCGGTCACCATGCCGAAACCTGCGTAATTCACCAGGTAAGTCCCCAGATAGTCGCACAAACCCTTGACCACCGTGGAAACCACGAGTGCGAAAGCGACCACCGTCCAGGCGTTGTGCATGAAGTGTGGCACCACCAGGCGCAGGTCAAAGTGCCACGGCGAACGCGCCACACCCAGCAGAATCGGCCCATCTGGCACGTTGGGATTCAATACCTTGTCGAAAATGGGCTGAAAGAGAAGTGTTCTGAAATTGTCCAGCAGGCCCACAGCAGCCAGAAGGAGCACACCTGGTATCAGTTGCAGCCAATATGGCAGCCCATAACGTACGAGCCGGAAAAATCTCTTCATGCCAGGCAATCCACCTTGCGAGCCATGCGTTCGAGCATCCGATGCCAGCAACGGGAGCGCAACTCCATCCCCGTATTGTATCCGGGCGGCCTCGCCTGAGCGGTTGCTATCCTAGCTATATGCCGCCCCTGCCGACCGCCAGTCCACGCGCTATCCGGACCTGCTTCCTCGACCGCGACGGAGTGCTCAATCGCAAGATGCCCGAAGGCCAGTATGTGACCGCATGGGAGGAGTTCGAAATCCTGCCCGGAGTACCCCAGGCGATTCTCCGCCTCAATCGCGCCGGCATTCGCGTCATTGTGGTGTCAAACCAGCGTGGCATTGCCAAGGGACTCTATACAGCAGCCGATCTTGACACGATCCACGCGCGCTTTCAGGCCCAACTCCAAACCCAAGGCGCGCACATCGACCACTTCTACTATTGCCCGCATGACCAGCAGTCGTGCAACTGCCGCAAGCCCCTTCCTGGCATGTTTGAGCAGGCGCAACGCGACTTCATCGAAATCAAAGCATCGAGCAGCGCGATGATTGGCGATTCGCTCGCCGACATGGAATTCGGGCGAAGACTCGGCATGACTACGATTTTGATCGATGTCCATCCGGACAATCGGGCACCCGGCGTTGAGGAGGCCTCCGCACGCGCCGATCTTCGCTTTGCGTCTCTTGCAGAAGCCGTGGACGCCCTGTTAACCGCGCGTCAGTAGGCGCGCAACTCGCGGATTGCTTTCAGGATGGTTTCAGGCTGCGGCAAAATTGCATCCTCCAACAGCGGTTGATACGCCACGAAGGTATCCATCGAGCCGACGCGCCGCACCGGAGCATCGAGATCGTCAAATAGCTCATCACCGATGCGCGCTGCAATCTCGGCCCCGTAGCCCCAGCTCAACATATCTTCGTGGGCCACGATCACCCGGCTTGTCTTGCGCACTGAGGTGGCAATCGCCTCCCAGTCGTAGGGATTCAGAGTGCGCAGATCGATAATCTCCACATCGATGCCGCTCTCGCGCTGCGCCTTTTCCGCCGCCTGCAGAGCGCGGGGCACCACGGCGCCATAGGTCACCAGCGTGATGTCTTTCCCCGGCCGCACAATCTTTGCCTTCCCAAACGGAATCGCAAAATCGGGACCCGGATATGCGGCCCTGCCATAGGTCTCGCGATACAAGCGTTTGTGCTCGAGAAATAGCACCGGATCGTCGCACCGGATTGCCGTTCGCAGCAGGCCATTGGCATCCAGCGCATTCGACGGAAACACCACACGCAACCCGGGAATGTGCGTAAAGATGCTCTCGCCCGATTGCGAGTGATAAATCGCGCCCCCGGTCAGATAGCCGCCAATCGGCACCCGCAGCACTGCCGGCGCTCCCCACGCACCATTCGAGCGCCACCGCATCAGCGCAAGTTCGTTCCGGATCTGGTGCATCGCGGGCCAGATGTAGTCAAAGAACTGAATCTCCACCACCGGCTTCATCCCGCGAACCGCATACCCCACTGCCCTGCCAACGATGTTCGCCTCAGCGAGAGGAGAATTAAAGACGCGCTCCGAGCCAAACTCCGTCTGCAATCCTGCAGTCAGTTTGAAGACGCCGCCCTTGCCCTTCACCTCAGACAATGCCGCTTCCCGGCTCGCGTCTGCCACATCCTCGCCATACACCACGATGCGAGGATCGCGACGCATCTCGTCATGCAGGCAGGCATTGATGAGGTCAGCCATCGTCTTTGGCGCAGCACTCTTGCCGTTCGATGTCTTCAACCGCTCTGTGGCGAAGGCTACCCGGGTTGGATCCAGTTCCTCCGAGTACACATGCCGTGGGATGCTTGCAATCTCTGGCAATGGGGCCCGCAGCGCCTGTTCAGCGGCCTCTGCAACCTCGTGATCCGCCGCCTGCTCCAGTGCATTGATCTGCTCCGCGGTCAGGATGCCTTCCCGCAGAAGGCGCATCTGCATCTTCGTCAGCGGATCGCGTAGGGCGTCCGCCTCGCGCTCCGCGGCAGAGCGATACAACCTGTCGTCATCCGAGAGTGAATGCGAATACGGCCGAATGCAATGCCCATGCACAAATGCAGGACCCAGACCTGCCCGACAATGCGCCACTGCGGTCTGAAAAGCCTGCAAAGAGGCTTCCGGATCTGTCCCATCCACCTCGGCGAAATAGAAATTCGGGAAATTGGCCACCAGCCGCGAAATGTTCCCGCCGGGCGTGTTCACTTCCACCGGCACACTGATCGCATACTCGTTGTCTTCCACGCAGAAGATGACCGGGAGCTTCTTGTTCGAAGCCGCACTCAGCGCCTCCCAGAACTCGCCTTGCGACGTCGACCCATCGCCAATGGTCGCCAGCACGACCTCATCTTCATGAAACTGCACATCATGAAACGCGCGGTAATCACCTTCCACTTTGGCCGCAGCCTCTGGATGGTGGCTGAAGTAGCGACCAGCCTCCGCGCAGCCCACGGCGTGAAGAACCTGTGTCGCCGTTGAAGATGAAGTACTCACAATGTGCAGTTCCGGGCTGCTCCAGTGCGTTGGCATCTGCCGTCCGCCACTTGCTGGATCCTCGGCTGCGCCAACGGCCTGCAGGAACATCTGTAAGGGCGTTACACCCAGCGCCAGGCACAGCGCACGGTCGCGATAGTACGGGAAAAACCAGTCGTAGCCAGGCTTGAGCGCCAGAGCCGCAGCCACCTGCAATGCCTCGTGGCCTGCGCCCGATATCTGAAAGTAGATCTTCTGCTGTCGCTTGAGCATAATCTCGCGATCGTCGATGCGACGCGAGAGATACATGAGCCTGTAAATCTCGACAAGCTGCTCAGCGGACAGCCCGGAACTTCCCTTTGGCTCGCGAGCGCTGGAAACCGCAGATCCCATCCCACCTTCTCCCAAACCCCGGTCCTCCTGCTCGGACCATCCATGATTGTAGCAACAGCTTCCGCCGTAGCGCCCCACGCGGCAAATAAGGTAGCCCTACGGACCGTGCATGGACATCGGCGTCATCACCCGCGGCCCGCATGCCACACAGTAGCCCATTTTCTCCCGAACACTGCGAGCGAGTTTCTCAATTCGGTCAATTGTCCGGATCTGTTCTGCCGTGAGGGAACCAGCTTGACTCTTGCCTATTTCAACCTCCAGCTTCTGCGCAAGCTGCAGCAACTTCCCCGCATCTGAAACCATCTCCTTCTGCCGCTGGACGTTCATCGCACGCATTTGCTTCTGGACGACCATTGGGTCGGGCACCGCCTCATCGCCTCCAAAAGAACCGACCCGCCCCCGGTTGAGGGGACTTGGAAGCTGCTGCTGCCCCACGGCACAGAAGGCACCGAACAGGTGGACAAAAAGCATCAGGAACGCAACGAACATTCGGCGCTTCCTTGCACAATCGCACAAGGAAAGAATCCCCTTCGTGCCGCCAGAACATGCAACAGGCCTCTCTTGCTCTGCACTGCTCGTCGCCTTGCTCCCGTCGGCACTCATCGCCCTATCCTCCGCCTACCGTCAACTTCATCTTTTCCTGCACATCCCGCGCTAGAATCTCAATCACTTCCGCTTCCCGCACCACTTCCGGCGGTAATTGGCCTTTCCCGGCTCGATCCATCTTCGCCTTCAAATCCCTTGTCAGGATTAAAAGCTTTACACTCTCGTCGTCAATCTCGCGCATTCGCTCCGTGTTGGCCTTTTCAAAGTTTTCCTTCTTCAAACGTGCTTCCTGCATCTGCATTCTTTGATTCGCATCCAGAGGACGATTGGCGGCTGGCAAAACAAATCCTTCCGGTCTTGGGGGTGTGCTGACCGACTGGCCACCTGCCCCCTGAGCGACTAGACTCACCGAAGCCATTGCGACCAACATCGCAATCCCAAGGAACCTGGCCAGCCTCAGCCTTGTCCAACGCAGCCAAAGGCCATCTGCCCTGCGTACTTCAGGTACATTCCACGCATCCCAACGGACCTCCATGGTGACCTCCTTGCCGTTTCTTCTCTTCCCTTCTCACAACATCACTTTTCAGCGGAACAATCCTTGAGTCCAGCCACGATCGATCATTCGCATCCAGCTAACTGGGACCGACTGACTGTCTGAGAGCTTCTTTCATGCTGTGAGCCAGGCGCTCGAGCTCACCCGCTTTGCGAATGACTGTCAGCGACAGCGTATCTTTGCTTGTCTTGTCCACTTCCGTCTTCAGCGCGATGGCAAGACTCAGCAGTTGCGCGCTCTCGTCGGTAATCTGCTTCCTGCGGTCAGCAATCGCCCCCTCTGCGGTTTGCTTGCCTGCGGGGTTTGCTTTCGAAGCCTCTTTCGCTGTTCCCTCCGCGGGCACGCTTGTCGCCACTTGTGGGTGAGGCTGGCTTTTAGCGGGTGTCGCGGCCTCCTGGCTGTGCAGTCCGCCAAGGCTCGTCAGCATTCCAGCTGCAGTGACCCACGTCAACACACGCACCACGCGCCTTGCACGGCACCACAGACCAGAATCTGCACTTGCGAAATTCCGTATGAGATCGCTCATACCATGCGGAGCTAGACCCATCTCCCACCTCCTGCAGTTCCATCGCGTCCGGGGCCGGCTCTGCAGTCTGGGAATCTTAAGCCGGGAGGCACCCAGAAGGCGTATGCGCACAGTCTAGTCTAGAAACAGGAGTTTGCGATGCACCCATTTTTGCTAGTGAGCGGAGAAGGATGGCTAGCTCAGGACAAATTCATGGGCAAGGTCCTCGACGAGTGGATCGGGGACGCCCAGGAGTTCGTGCACACCAAGTTGCCCCACCTCGTCGTGGTGGCCATTATCGCTTTTATTCTCAATCGTTTGCTCCTTCTCGTCACGGCGCGGATGATCTACATCGCGGAGCAGCATGCTGCTGGACCGGCGCGCATCGGCCAGGTCAAGACCCTCGCTGGAGTCATCCGCACAACTGGCCTCGCCATCATTGCCTCCATCGCTGCCATGCAGTTCCTCGCCGCTGTCGGTGTCGAAATGGCCCCACTCCTGGCGTCTGCCGGTGTCGCAGGCGTCGCCATCGGCCTCGCCGCGCAAAACATTGTCCGCGATGTGCTCAACGGCGTACTCATTCTTATCGAAGACCAGTTCAACGTAGGCGACACCGTCCGCCTCGCCGGAGTCGCCGGCGTGGTTGAAGCCATGACTCTCCGCAAGACCACGGTGCGCGACATTGATGGCACGCTCTATGTCATCCCAAACTCGCAGATCACCACCGTTGCCAACCAGAGCATCGACTACTCTGTCGCAACGATCAACATCAGTGTCGACTACTCGGCAAATCCCGATGTAGTCCTCGTACTCCTCAAGCGAGTCGCCATGGAGATCCGGACCAGCGAAGCTTTTCGCGAAGACTTTGTCGCCGATCCACAGATCCTCGGAGTAGACGCCGTCAAAGGCTCAGAGATGATCTTTCCGGTGCTCTTCAAAACGCGCGCCACCCGCCAGTTCGCGCCAGTCCGGGAGTTCCGCCGCCGCGTTCGCCTTGCACTGGAAGAGAAGAATCTGCTCCCCGGCGACCCTTATCGTGTCTTCAACCGCACAATGGACGCAGCAAAGGGCTTGAGGCGCGACGCGACAGCCGACATACGTACCGCGCAAGACCCGACCGCAAGCAAAGCGCCGGAGGGTAATCCATTCTCCGGCGAGTGAATCAAGTTCGACGTGTGTCCGTCTCTTCAAGTGCGTGCAGCAGGGCGTCAGCGTCAGTGACCGGCGGCAGGCAGGTACGTCCCTTGCAGACCAGCGCCCAGGCCTTTGCGCCCTCCGGTACGGGAGCATGCAGAACCGTCTCTTCAAGCGCCTCGGGCAGCGCACCGGCAACAAGTTGCGCCGGAGAAAGTCGCACAACCGTCTTGTTGACTGCAAACCCGGCGACAGCCAGCGCCTCAAGCTTGTCGGCCTCTGACCCCGTTCCCACCACAACCACCTGCAGCGGATCCAGCAGCAGACGCTCCAGCGCCAGCCCGTAACTACCGGCATAGAGCCCGAAATGCTCTACGATGCCCGCGAAGGACGCCAGCGTGTCTTCGGCAACCTCGCGATACACGCTGCGTCCGCTCAGCGCCTCCAGTCGCAACAGCGCTGCCACCGCCGCCGGATTCCCGGCCGGTGTCGGCGAGTCCTGGAGCGGCTTGCGCCGTGCGCTCAGCGCGCCCAGTGGAGCCGTTCCATTCGACCGCCCAGCTGTGTCATAGAAAGCCCCCGCCGTTCGGTCATAGAACCGGTCCATCATGGCATCGGCCAGTTGCAGCGCGGTCCGATAGAAGCCCATCTCGCCCGAGGCCAGCCATCCTTCCACGCAGGCATGGATTGTGAAGGCATAATCGTCCAGATTTGCCGCAACCTTTTCCGCAGTTGGCGCCCCGTCGTGGTAGGCCAACACATGATAGAGCGCACCCTCGCCATCCCACGCCTCGGCGAGCAGGCGCTTGAGAGTCCTCAGCGCGAACTCCCGCGCGGAATCCATCCGCAGTACCCGCGCTGCCTCCAGATAAGCCGTTACCGCCATCGCATTCCAGCCCGTATACAGCGTATGGTCGATGAACGGCGTTGGCCGTGCACAGCGCGTCAGCAGCAGCTTGCGTCTTGCTGTGGCGACCAGCCGTTCCAGCTCCTCCAGTGTCCGGCCCGTATCCTCGGTTAAATCCGCCAGGGCATACTTCCGGTGCAGCACATTCTTCGCAGGATTGTGCTGCATGTCGCCCAGTTCCCCGATGTCGTAGTACCGGGCAGCAACGTCCAGCTCTGGCCGCACCAATGCCGCCCTTGCTTCTTCCAGTGTCCAGGTAAAGTAGTCGCCATCGTCGTCAAGGCTGATATCCGCATCCTGGGACGCGTAAAAGCCGCCGCGCTCACGGTCCGTCATTGTCACATCCAGCCAATCGATGATCTCGAGTGCCGTCTGCCGCATATCCTCCCGCACATAGCTCTGGAAGCCGTGGACGTAGTTCCGCAACAGTTCCGTGTTGTCGTAGAGCATCTTTTCAAAGTGCGGCACCACCCAACGCTCGTCCACGCTGTAACGGTGAAATCCTCCCGCAAGCTGGTCATACACTCCCCCGTGCGCCATCTTGTCCAGCGTCGCCTTAAAGGCTTCGCCCGCCTGTTTGTTCCCTCGGTTCACGGCCAGATGCAGCAGAAGATCCAGCGCCGCCGGATGCGGAAACTTAGGCTGCGACCCGAATCCTCCATTGTGGGGGTCAAACTGGGCGAGCGCCGAGGCTGCAATCTTGTCCGTGAGTGCGAGCGTCAGTTCCCCGCCGCGTCCGGAAAAGCTTTCATTCTGCTCAATCGCCGCCATCACGCTGGAGGCAGACTCCAGCGCCTCCTCACGCCGCTCGCGCCACACCTGCGCCATCGTCAGCAGCACGCGGCCAAACCCTGGCCGCCCATAACGGTCATCCCGCGGGAAATACGTCCCGCCAAAGTAGGGGCGTCCATCTGGCGTCAGAAACGCCGTCAGCGGCCAGCCACCCTGTCCGCTGATCGCCGACACCGCGGCCTGGTACCGTGCGTCCACGTCCGGCCGTTCATCGCGATCCACCTTGACCGCCACATAGTGCTCATTGATGATGCGAGCCATCTCCGCGTCTTCATAAGACTCGCGGTCCATCACGTGGCACCAGTGGCACCACACCGCGCCTATGTCCAGCAGGATGGGCTTGTCCTCGGCCTGCGCGCGTGCAAATGCCGCCGGCCCCCACGCATGCCATTGCACTGGCTGGTGACGCGCCGAGCGCAGATAGGACGAAGCAGCATGTTCAAGCGAATTCAGAGGGCTGGAACTGGGGGAAGATTCCTCGTGCATGGGCTGAGAATACCGCAGTCGCCGCCATGCCGCACGTACCGCTCATACAAACAGAGAGCGGCCGCTCCCCACAGCGACCGCTCTTGTGCAGGCCTCTTCTTGACTCGTTTAGCTCTTCGCGAGCTCAACCTGAATGGCCGCCACCAACTCCGGCGCATCCGGCGCCGTGTCCGGCGAGAAGCGCTTCACAATCTCGCCCTTCTTGCTGACCAGGAACTTCTCAAAGTTCCACAGAATTTCAGGCTCCGCATTCGGCTCAATCCCATAACCCTTGAGCTTCTGCGCAAAAGGCACATCGGCCGTACTGATCGCCTTGGGCTGCGCCGCAATCAGCGCGGCATACAGCGGATGCTTTCCCGGCCCAACCACCGTGACCTTGCTGAACATGGGAAACTTCACGCCGTAGTTCGTCGTGCAGAAGGCCTGAATCTCCTCATTCGTTCCCGGCTCCTGGCTTTTGAAGTCATTTGCCGGAAACCCTGCAATCACGAACCCCTGCCCGCGAAACCGCTCATAGAGCGCTTCCAGCCCCTCGTACTGCGGGGTCAATCCGCACTTGGACGCGACATTCACCACCAGCACGACGCTCCCTCTGAACTCGCCCAGCGAAACGTCCTTACCCTGAATACTCTGCACCGGAATCTCATAAATCGACGTGCTCATCCGACCTCCTCCATTGCTTCAGTAAAAATCTCAAGCCAGCAGCCGCTTGCCCACCTGGATATACAGATCCACGGCTTCCAGCAGTTCCTTCTTGGCCAGCTTCTCATGCGGCGTATGCGCCACGTGGATCGACCCGGGCCCCAGCAGCAGCGGCTCACCCCAGTTACTCAGCTTCGGAATGTCCGTCGTGAATTTTGCGATCATCGTCGGCAACCCATCCACCGCGCGCAACCGGACAAACGGAATCTCCAGCGTGAAGTCAATCTCTGCCAGGCCTGCCACCGCCTCCAACATAGCCTTGCGCACCGGGGCCGAATCCCCCACCAGGCGCACCAGCACCTGAGCTTCAGCCTTATCGGCAATCACATTCGGCGCGTAGCCGCCCTGCACCTGCCCAATGTTGAGCGTGCTTGGCCCCACGTCTTCCGTCACGGGCAGTTCAAGCGCGAGCAGTTTTCCCAGCGCCTCGACCAGCTTGTGAACAGCGCTTTCGCCCAATTCGGGATATGCTGAATGCGCCATCTTGCCGCTCGACCGCAGCACCGCGCGCAGCGCGCCTTTTGATGCCAGCGCCAGTCGATTGTCTGTCGGCTCGCCGTTAATCAGGAACTTGCTTCCTTTTGGCGACTCATTCGCTACGTTCGCGCCGGCGGAATCGCGCTCTTCACCCGAAACAAACAGCATGCCCACGCGCAGTCCCTGTGCTCGCAGCGTCTCCGCTGCCGCGATCTGGGCAGCGAGGATGCCCTTCGCATCACAAACTCCCCGCCCATACATGAACTCCGCATCTTCGCTGAACGGAATGTACGGCGGCACCGTATCCGTGTGCGTTGAGAAAACAAGATCCGGCGTCTGCCCAGACGTTCCTGCATAAATGTTCCAGCGCTCGTCGTTCGACCCGCTCTCAGGTGGCTGCGGCACGGGGGTCTTTTCCACAACCCAACCACGCTCCTGCAGGAAGCCATGCAGAAATTCGCCCACCTCGCCCTCGTGATAGGTCGTCGATTCAATCGACACAAGCTCTCGGGTCAGTTGAATGGGGTCAATGGGCGCAAGATCTGGCATGATGCTGCCAGAATACCGTATCGCACGAAGCGGCCTCTGGTATGCGCATACGAGATCCAGGCGGCATCGCGGATTCCAGCAAGTGCAACGATTTACTCATTTCCCTGGCCACGACCTTGCACCCCTTCCGATGCGCGTAAAATATTGCCTGAATGATCACCACAGGCGAATCTCCTCACGCGGCCGCTCGGCTGCGCAGCGTGCATCTTGCCGGACCGGCAGGCCGGCTTGAAGCGCTGCTCAATGAGGGCGCGCCCGACGCGCGCTTCGCCGCCCTCGTCTGTCATCCCCATCCCATAGGCGGTGGGACGATGCACAACAAGGTGGTTTACCACGCCATGAAGGCCCTCAACGCGCCGGAGTGGGGGCTCTCCCTGCCGGTCCTCCGCTTCAACTTCCGCGGCACTGGGCTCAGTGAGGGCGCCCACGACGGCCGCGCCGAAGCTGGCGATGTGCAGGCCGCGCTCGGCTGGCTTGAAAGTGAACTCAAGTTACCCATCGTCCTGGTCGGCTTCAGCTTTGGCGCCGCCATGGCGCTCTTTGCCTCATGCGAAGCCGGCATTCCAAGCGCAAATCTGCGCGCGATTGCGGCGCTTGGGCTCCCTACTCAGGCCGAAGGCCGCCACTACCGTTACGCCTTTCTGAGCGCCTGTACTCTCCCAAAACTCTTCCTCAGCGGCGATCGCGACGAGTTTGCGCCGCAGCACGATTTGCAGCGGATCGTCGCGAACGCTGCACCACCCAAAACCCTGGTGCTCCTACCCGGCGCCGATCACTTTTTCGCCGGCCAGCTCGACGCGATGCAGAACTCGCTCGCCAGCTGGCTCAAGGAGCAATTGGCATGACCCCCGTCAGCGACGCCGTTCTGGACCCCTTGCACGCCACTGCCACTGAAATCTTCACCGCGGCCCTCGCAGCCTGCGACATTCCCTCCGCCTTTGACCGCCGCCTCCGCTTTGAAGGCAATATCCTCAAGCGCCTCCTGCCCGACGGCAGCGGACTGGATGAGATCAACCTGGCAAGCTATAAGCGCATCTTCGTCATCGCCATGGGCAAAGCGGCCGGCCCCATGGTGGAGGTACTGCTCAGCCGCATGAAGCGCCGCAAAGGCCTGCGCGGCATCTGCTGCTCCAAGTACCTGCCCGGAAAACGCAATTGGCGCTTCCGCTATTTTGAGGGTGGACATCCCCTGCCCAACGAGGATTCTTTTGCAGCGGCGCGCGCCACATTGGCACTGCTCAAAAAAACCAAGAAGGATACACTCGTTTTCTTCCTCATCTCGGGTGGCGGTTCGGCGATGTTTGATCTCCCGCTCGATCCGCAGATTTCTCTCGCCGATACAATGGCCTTGCACGAAGTCCTGATCGGCTCCGGGGCGCCGATTCAAGAGATCAACACCCTCCGCAAACACTTTTCCGCCGTCAAAGGCGGTCGCCTGGCCATGGCCGCGCCCGATGCCATGAAGGTCAACCTGCTGGTGCCCGACGTCCCCCTTCGTACGCTCGACGCGCTTTCTTCCGGCCCCACGTCGCCCGACCACACCACCGTGCTTGAAGTCCATGGAATCCTGGCAAAATACGGCATCGCCGAGAAACTCCCCCCGGCCGTCCGCGCCTTCCTTGAGCGCCCGGACCTGCCCGAATCGCCCGGCAATAAGGGCTGGCTACCGCCTTTCTTTTCTCTGGCCTCGCGCGGAGCCACGCAGTTCCGGCGCATCACGGCTGCGGCCTCCATGGACGGCGAAAATAGAGCATTCCGCGATTCCGTCTTTGAGATCCTGCTCTCCAGCCATGATCTTGTAGAGAATGCGCGCACACTCGCACAGAGGGCCGGCTATTTTGTCGCCGTCGACAACTCCTGCGACGACTGGGATTACGCGGATGCTGCCCGCTACCTCCTCAACCGCTTTCATGAGCTCCGCGCCGTCCATCCGCGTCTTTGCCTCATCTCCGGTGGAGAGGTCACCGTCACGTTGGACCGAACTCCGGGTGCAGGCGGCCGC
The DNA here is from genome assembly GCA_049582405.1 of Occallatibacter sp. Classification (GTDB taxonomy): domain Bacteria; phylum Acidobacteriota; class Terriglobia; order Terriglobales; family Acidobacteriaceae; genus Telmatobacter. Next base: position 15,751 of record JBAUTX010000205.1, read on the forward strand.
AATCAGCAGTTCGCACTGGTCTGTGCGCTGGATCTCGCAAAGTACCCCGGCGAGTTGCTCACCGTGCTCAGCGCAGGCTCCGACGGCATTGACGGCAATACACAAAGTGCCGGCGCAGTGGCCGACCCCACGACAGTCAGCCGCGCGCGGGCCTTCGGCTTCAACCCCGAAGAATCCTTGCGCACCTTCAATGCCTGCCCCCTCTTCACCGCCCTGGGTGACGCCGTCGTCACGGGCCCAACCGGGCAGAACCTGCGCGACCTCCGATTGCTCATCGCTCAGAATGCCTGATTACGATCGGTTCGTCCGGCTCACATGCGGGAATAGAAAAGTTCAACCAAGGGCCTTTCATGGGGAAAGGCCTTTTGCTTTAGGATGAAATCGTGGCTCGCAAAGGAATTTGCAGAACTCAAGACAAGACTCCTGACATCCGCGCCGTGGCAGCTCTCGCCAGGGTTTCCATCGCCACGGTCTCCAGAACCATCAACGGAGCGCCAGTCGTCAGCGAAAAGCTCTCCAGACGCGTCTGGGCGGCCATCGAGCAGCTCAATTACTACCCCAATACCCTCGCGCGAAGCCTCGTCTCCGGTCGAAGCCGGATCCTCGGAATCATCGTCGAAAACATCACAAATCCCTTCTTCCCTGAACTCATCCAGAGTTTTGAAGAGCTTGCGATTGCCAACGGTTATGAAATCCTGGTCAGCTCCTCGAACAGCGACCCCGCCATTCTGACCACTTGCGTCCGTCGCATGATCGAGCGCAAGGTCGAGGGCGTCGCAGTGCTCACTTTTGGCGAGGAAGAGCCCGTGCTCGAGCAGCTGGCCTACCACGACATCCCCATCGTGCTCGCCGAGTTTCACCTCGACGATCCCAAAGCCAGCACGATCCTCCTCGACTACTCCACCGGCATTCGTGCTGCGATTCAGCACCTGGCGGAATTGGGCCACAGCAGGATCGGGTTCCTCGCTGGCCCGCATACCATTCACTCTGCCGTCACGCGTGAGAATGACTTCCGCACGGCAATGTAACAAGCCGGCCTTGCCATTCAAAAGGACTGGATTATCGAGTGCAACCACACGCTCAAGGGTGGTGTTGCGGGATTTGAGCAGCTGCAATCGCTCGCGGCTAGGCCAACTGCCGTCATCTGCTCGAACGACATGACCGCCATCGGTGTTCTGCGCGCCGCCTATCTCAAGGGCCTCAAGGTCCCGCAGGATCTCTCTGTCGTCGGGCTCGACGACATCGACTTTGCCGAATTCACGTTGCCCCCGCTCACCACCATCCGCCTCTCACGCGTCGATCTGGCGCGGGCAGCCTTTGAAGCCTTGCGTCAACAGGCTGAAAATCCAGGCAACGCAAAGATCCCGCGAGAATTCCTGGTCTCCACGAGCCTCGTCGTCCGTGGATCGACCGGCGCACCTCCGGCCGAGTCTGCGCTCTGATCGGCCCGGTGCCTCTGCGCGACGGACGCCCAATCTACTTCCTGTCCAGCCGGAACGCAGCCGCCTGAAAGTCTCCGCGGAAGTCGGCGCCCATCTCCAGCCCATGGTTCATCCACCATGCCCCGCTCGCCACGGCGGGCGTGCCTGTCTGCGCCTTGCCCTCAATCGACGTCAACGCGTACGCCGCCTTCGGATCGAGCCCCTTTAGCTTCAGCAGGGGAAACAGGTGTCCCTCCTGCGTCGAATGGATATACAGGAACACCGCCGACTGGCTCTTGTCCTTGTTCACCGTCTGCGTCGCACTGAACTCGCTCCCGTTCAGCGGTGAGATCAGCCGATACTGATCGCCCTGCACAATCGTCCTCTGCACCTCGTGGTAGGCCGCGATGAGACGCTTGGCCGTGGCCATCTCTTCGTCGTTCCATTTCGAGATGTCCGCACCAATCCCCAGCGAACCCTCCATCGAGCTCAGCATCCGGTAGGTCAGTGACGTGCTCCGCTTGTTCAGCCAGTGCGGCGAATCCGTCACCCACGCCATCATGATCTGCGGCGTGTAGGCGTACGTGAAGCCGTACTGCTGCGTCAGCCGGTCAAACGGATCCGTATTGTCCGACGGCCACACCTCATCGGCATAGTGCAGAATGCCCAGATCCACGCGTCCGCCCCCGCCCGAGCATGACTCCAGTTCCACCTTCGGATGCCGCCGGTGCAACTCCGCCAGAATGCCGTACAGGTTCTCCGTGAACGCAACGTAGACTTTCTTCTGCTCCGCCGCGGGCAGCTGGTCCCATCCCGGCTCGCTCCAGTTGCGGTTGTAGTCCCACTTCAGAAACGCGATATCGTTCTCGGTCAGCAGCTTGTCCAGAAAGTTCAGCACGTATTCCTTCACATCCGGCCGCGCCAGATTCAGCACCAGTTGGTTGCGCTGCTCATTCCGCGGACGTCCCGGAAAATTCAGCACCCAGTCTGGATGCTTCCGATACAAATCGGAATCCGGGTTCACCATCTCCGGCTCCACCCACAGCCCAAAGTCCATGCCCAGCACATGCACCTTGTCGATCAGCGGCTTCAGCCCGTGCGGAAACTTCTGCGAATTCACATACCAGTCGCCCAGTCCCGCGTGGTCGTCCTTGCGCTGGCCAAACCAGCCGTCGTCCATCACAAACCGATCCACGCCCAGCGCCGCCGCCCGCTCCGCCAGCGCAATCTGCCCGGCCTCAGTCACGTTGAATTCCGTCGCCTCCCACGAGTTGTAGATCACCGGCCGCGGCTTCGGCGCCGCATCCTCACCCGTCCCAATCCGATGCGGCAAAACGTGCGCAATCTCGTAGTGATGCAGGAGCCGCGACGCGCCGCCCATGCCGTGCGCCGAGTAGCCGCCATAGAACACTGGCGTATCGAGCTTCTCACCCGGATGCAACACATACCCGAAGTCAAACGGATTGAAGCCGCCCGTCACGCGCACCGCATCCATTTGGTCCTGCTCCACCGTGATTCGCCACGAGCCGCTCCACGCCAGCGCGCCAAACCACACTTCGCCGGAATTCTCATTCGGCGCGCCCGCTTGAATCGCAAACCACGGATTCGCCTGATGCCCCGTCGTCCCGCGCCGGCTCTCGATGACCCGCGCCCCCGGGTGCAACGGCTCCTGCGTCAGCGTCCACTCGCCCGCCCACCGGCCCGTGAGGTAATTCAGCGTATAGTGCCCCGCGGGCAGCGCCCACGCCGCCGCAGCCGCCTGCTCCACCGTCACCGGGGTCGTTCCGCGATTTTCAATCGTCGCCGACCGCGCCAGGATCCCGCTCGCCGGGTCCATTGCATAATGCAACGTCACGTAGATGGGCCGCTCAATGTCCTTCAGCACCACGTCCACGCCGCTCGCAGTCACCGTGTGGCTCGCGTAGTGCAGCACCAGGTCACGGTTCCCATCCGGAAACGTGACCTTCAGAGCCGGCTCCACAAACAGACCTGCGCCCCACCCCGCATATTCCTCCGGCGTCGTCGTGTAGGAAGAATCAAACGAAGCCCACTCCCGCATCGGCTTCGCCTGCGGAAACCTGTCTTCCGCGCCCAGCCGCCCGCCCCAGTACATCTGCTGCAGCTCGCTCCGCTCGTTTACGCCGAACACGTAGGAGACATTGCCCCCGTCCAGCCGGAAAACCTTCGTCTCCGCATTGAACGTCGCCGTCTGCGCCATCGCCGTCGCTCCAGCCGCCAGCAGCGCCGCGGCCCATGTAAAGGCTTTCATCATTCGCCAACCTCGCTTGCCACAATCAACCGGCCCATCATACCACTTGATCAACCACCGACTGCAAAATCGAAGCTCCGCATGCCTTCCCCCGGCTTGCTTCTACACCGCCGACGTGCGCTCTGCGCCGGACCATTCACAGCCCCACGAGCACCCATCGGCTATCCTGTTTCCAACCTCGGAGGCCAAATGCTCACCGTCACCTTCAAGCCCCCCGCCCGTCCCACGCCGCCAGAGGAAATCGCCGAAGCCATCGAGCGCATCGGCCCGCTCCACGGCCTTCCGTTCGAGGACCGTCTATGGCTGGCGCGCCACGGCGAGGAGTTCGTCGCCGAGCCGGGAGACATTCTCTTTGAAGAAGGCACCGCGGCCGAACACATGATTCTCATCCTCAAAGGTGAGATTCATGTTCGCCGCCAGCAGGGCGGTCCCATGGCGCTCTTCATCGGCCGCGCCGGCCAGATGACCGGGCTTCTGCCTTTCAGCCGCATGAAGACCTACGGTGGCCAGGGCTTCGCCATCTCGCAGGCATCGGCTCTTTTCATTCACAAGTCGCTTTTTCCCGAGATGCTTGCCACAATCCCCTCCATGGCGCAGCGGGTCGTCTCCACCCTGCTCGACCGCGTCCGCGAAGTCACCCGCATCGAGCAGCAGGCCGAGAAACTCGCCGCCCTCGGCAAGCTCGCCGGCAATCTCGCCCACGAGCTCAACAACCCCGCTTCCGCCGCTCAGCGTGCCGCCGCCAGCCTCGTCACAGAACTGCGTGCCAACCGCGCCAGTCGCTTCAAGCTCGTGAATCTCTGCCTCACCGACCACCAGATTCGCTCCATTGAGGAGTGGGAGCAGCGAGTCCTGAGTCGCACGCCAGACACCCATCGGAACGCCGCCGCCCTCATCGCCCGCGAAGAATCCCTGCGCAAATGGCTCAACGAACTCCCCTGCGAAGACGCCTGGGACATTGCCGCCCAACTCGGCGACCAGCTCGTCACCGTCGACGATCTGAATGACCTCCGCAAGGTCCTGGAGCCTCATGAAATCTGCATCGCCTTGCAATACTTTGCACGCTATCTGCGCTCCACCCGCTCGGTCGACGCCCTGCTCAACGCCACCGACCGCATCTTCGCCCTTATCAGCGCCGTCAAAGCCTACTCCTACATGGACCGCGCGCCGATTCTCGATATCGACGTGCCTGCCGGCCTCGACGCCACGGTGCAGATGCTTCAGTCCCGCATGGGCGGCATCACCATCGAGCGCGACTACCAGCCCGATCTTCCTACAATCAGCGCCTATGGCAGCGAGCTCAACCAGGTCTGGACCGCGCTCATTGAAAATGCGTTGGACGCCCTTGGCAGCCAGGGCCATTTGAAGCTCACCTGCCGCCTGGAAGGAGAGATGCTGCTCGTCGAGATCTGGGATACCGGCCCCGGCATTCCACCCGAGCTGCAGGACCGCATCTTTGAGCCCTTCTTCACCACAAAGGCTCCCGGCCAGGGCCTCGGGCTCGGCCTCGACAACGCGATGCGCATCGTGCGCAAGCACCGTGGCCACCTCAGCGTCCGCTCGGAGCCCGGTTCCACCTGCTTCCGCGTGCGCCTGCCGCTGGACCAGTTGCAGGCCTACTGAAGGCTTTTCTCTGCGTCAGAAAGACACATCCGCAGGCTCCGTCACGCGCAGCACGGACTGGTCACCTGTCTTCTGCTTCCACGCCGCACGGATGGCGTCGATCTTTGCCCGGTTCGCTGTGGTGTCCGGGTAGAAAATCAGCAGCATCTTGCTGTGCAGCCGCTCCGGCGCAGACTCATTCTTGCCCTGCCATTGCCCGTACAGGTCTATTACGCTCAGGCCATCCGGGAACCGCGGCGTCACACTCTTGTCGAGAAACGCCCGCCACTCCGCTTCGCTGATTCCCTGCTCCGGATGGTCCGCCGGTCCCAGGCCAAAGAAGAGCTTCGTTTCCACCCAGCCCTGCGTCTGGCCGGGATGCACCGCATCGCCCGCTAGCACCGGCGCAGCCTGGGCCTGAGCCGGCACGGATGATGCGGTCTGCATCTTTGCGCCGTTCGCACAGCCCGCTAGGCAGGCGGCCACCACTAGCGCAAAGGCACACGCCCCCTGCCGGGCTCTCGCTCGCATTCCGTTCGGAGCCGCACTCACTTTTCGATTTCTACCCCGCGCCAGAAGGCCACGTGGCCCTTGATCTTGCGCGCGGCTGGCTTCGGATCAGGGTAATACCATGCCGCGTCAGGATTGTCCTGGCCGTCGATCAACAGGCTCATGTAGCGGGCTTGCCCCTTCCAGGGGCACGTAGAGGTGGTGGAACTGGGGCGGAAGTACTCCCTCACCAGACTCGACTCCGGGAAGTACACATTTCCTTCAACTACTTCTGTTACATCGCTTTCCGCGATGACTTTGCCGTTCCAGACTGCTCTTGCCATGGCTCTACCGGCTCGATCCGAGAAATTGCCTCGCGGACCGCGTCACGCGGCCCGCAAAGGCTGACGGATACGACACTACCAGAGATTGCGCGCCATGGCGAGTCCAGTGGCCCGGACCAGCCTACTTGGCAGCTTCAATGGAGTCGATGTGAACGCTCTTCTTGGCCGAATCGACGGAGGCCTTCACCGTAACGTGATCACCATAGAAGCTCTTCACCGAATCCGGATTGTCGATCGCCCAGACCTCTTTCTTGGCTTCATCGACAAACACTGGCGCCATGCCGCCTGCAATGCACTTCTTCACGCACGCAGCATTCGGAGTTGCGCCGGAATGCTTCGCACCGCACATGGAGTCAGAAATCCAGCCATTGATCGTGGTGGAGTCGGCTGCGCTTGCCGCAACCGCGCCAGACATCAGGATCAAACACATTACTGCAACCAGTCGTTTCACTTTGTCCTCCGGGGAAGGGGGGAATACCCTGCTGCGCTCTATCATGCTCCTTCGGCCGCATGATGCACAAGTTTTCCAATCGCACAATTTCGCCTCACGGAAAGTTTACGGCTGGCCTTCCTGTCTGGCCGCCAGCATCTTGCGCCGTGCATCGATCGTCTTCAGCACCGCTTCATAGCGCGCCGAAGCCGCGGAAAACCGGCTCACGACCTCCGAGGTCTTGTTCATAAACATGGGCATCCGTTCCCGGATCTGATCCAGAATGTGGGCAAACTTGGCCAGCAGGAAGAACCCCTCCCCATTGCAGTCCACAAACAGATCCGCCGAAACGGCCCCATGCAGCACGAGCGCCGCTCCCATCTCCCAGTAGGTCGTTACCTGCCGGAAAAAGGCGTTGTGCGGATCGGCGGGATTCGAAGCCACGACAAAGAATTCCTCGGCGGTCTGGGGCCAGAAGTCGCCCGTCATCCAGGCCCGAGCCTGCCGCATCACCGGCTCCGTGCGCAGTTCATACAGCTTCAGGATGATCTCGGCATCGGCCGGGGTCGCAAGCATGCGTTCCATTCAGGGATCTCCGCTGCCATCGGAAAAGATGGCCTCTGCCACTCTAACCAAGGATTTGCCTGCAATCAAGCTGGCTGCAGTTCTTTCCCACTCTCGGCCTTCTCCACCACGGGTCCGTGCGTCTCCGCGGTCGGCGGCGGTGGAGCGTCACCAATGCGCTTCGAATAACTGCAGACCACTGCGCCTTCCGCAGGCTCTGCGGCCTTCTTGCCACGCTTTTTGGGTGCTTCCTCCTCGGCGCCCTTTTTCTTGTTCGGGCACTCGAGATACACGCCTGACTTCAGCGTCTTCTCGACGAGGTACGGGCTGCCGCACTCCGGGCACTTCTGTGCCACAGGCTTGTAGTTCGAGGTGAAATCACACTTGGGATAGTTTGTGCAGCCCCAGAAGACATTGCCCCTGCGCGCCTTGCGCTCGGCAATGTCGCCCTCGCCGCACTTCGGGCACTTCATGCCTTCAATGAGGTTCTGCTTCACGTACTTGCACTTCGGGTAACCCGAGCACGAAACAAACTCCCCATACGCGCCCTGCCGCAGTACCAGCGGCTTGCTACACATCGGGCAATCCTCGCCCGTGGGCTGCGGCGGCTTCTGCTGCTGCTTCTGGCTCAGCTTGCGAATCGTCTTGCACGGCGGATCTTCGCTATACCCGGGGCAGCTCATGAACGGTCCCCACGGCCCGCGCTTCAGCACCATCACCCGGCCACAGTTCTCGCAATACTCTTCCGTATCGCCCGCCTCCTGCGCCTCCGGCGTGTTCAGGTCTGGCTTCGCGGCGATGTTCTCCTTGGTAAACGTACAGCTCGTGGGGTCCTTCTTGTTGTAGGCCGAGCAGGAGTAGAAGCTGCCGAACTTGCCCCACTTCAGCACCAGTGGCGAGCCGCAGACCTCGCACTTCTCATCGGTCACCTTCTCCATCCGCTTGATGTCTTCCATGTTCTTCCCGGCGTCTTTGAGCTCTTCCTCAAAGTAGTCATAGAAGCCATTCAGCAAGTCGGTCCACTTCTCCTTGCCTTCTTCAATGTCGTCCAGCTCTTCCTCAAGCCGGGCCGTGTACTTGGTGTCAAAGATGTATGGAAAATTCTTCACCAGCAGGTCGCACACCACCACCCCGATCTC
>JBAUTX010000206.1:0-17878 GCA_049582405.1 Occallatibacter sp.
CCAATCCAACCGGAACCAATCAAGCCAGGAGGTGACACATGGGAACCATGACCATCGGTAACAAGGCACTCGCAGTCGATGCGGACGGACATCTTGCCAATCTCAATGACTGGAACGAAGACGTGGCCCGCGAACTTGCCGTGCAGGAAGGCATTCCAACGCTTACCCCGGACCACTGGAAAGTGATCAACTTCATGCGGGATGTGTTTGCAAAGGAGGGTGACGCGCCGTCCATCCGTCGGCTTACCAAGGAGAGCGGCATCGACACCAAGACCCTCTATCAGCTCTTTCCCAAGGGCCCGGCGAAGAAAGCGTCCAAGATCGCCGGCCTGCCCAAACCCAAAGGCTGCATCTAAGCAAGGAGGAAACAATGGCGGAGACAGCACAGCCGATTGAGAAGGTTTCCATCATCATCTCGCGCGGTTCGCTTGAGGGCGTGTATCCCGGCCTGATCATGGCCAACGGGGCACGCATGGAAGGGATTGAAGCATCCCTGTTCTTCACATTCTTCGGGCTCGACGCAGTCATCAAGAAGCGAATGCATGACCTTAAGGTGGCGACGGTGGGTAATCCAGCCATGCACATTCCCACACTGGTCGGAGCGTTGCCCGGCATGTCGAGCTTTGCCACCCGCATGATGAAGAAAGAGATGGAGAAGCTGGACATTCCCCCCGTCGGGGAGTTTCTGACGATGATTCATGATACGGGTGCGCCGATGTATGCCTGCCGCGCAACAGTCGACATGTTTCATTTGAAGAAAGAAGACTTCTGCGACGAGGTCGACGGCGTTATTTCGGTGGGCCAGTTCTATGAGATGGCTGCCGGCGGACAGATCATTTTCACGTAGAGCCTGCGCCGTGTCTGCCCCGTGGCGGCCACGGCCTGCCGGCCTTCGCCGGCGGAAAGACTGCTGGTGCGCCGCCCCATTGCCGCATAATCAGGGCATGAGATTGACCGTTCATGCACACGGCGCGGCGCTTGAGTACTTCCTGGTGGATGTCTTTACGACGACGGCGCTGGAGGGCAATCCTCTGGCCGTGGTCTTTGACACCATCGGACTCGCGACCGCTCGAATGCAGGCGATTGCGCGCGAGTTCAACCTGTCTGAGACAACCTTTGTGCAGCGCCGGCCGGCCTCCGTCGAAGAGGCTGAGGGCGTGCGTGTGCGCATCTTTACCACGCAGGAGGAGCTGCCCTTTGCCGGCCATCCCACGCTGGGCACGGCAAGTGTATTGAGGCTTGCGGCGCCGGAGACCATGCTCGATGACTGCATCCGCCTTGCGTTGAACGTCGGATCTGTGCCTGTGCGCTTCACAGGCAATGAACTCTTCGGCGAAATGACGCAACCCAATCCTGAGTTTGGAGCGGAACTGGATCGCGCAGAGGTGGCACGTCTGACTGGCCTCACAAGCGAGGACCTCGACCCGGTTCACGCGCCGCAGGTGGTTTCAACGGGTACAGCATTTGCGATTGTCCTCTTACGCTCGGATGCAGCTCTGGCGCGCCTGAACGTGCGGCAGCAGGAATCAACGGCATGGCTGCGCGAACGTGGTGCGCGCTGGTTCTATGTGCTTGGCCCCACCGGCGGCAGTCAGCCCGCTTATCGCGCGCGGATGCAGTTCTATGGTGGCGAGGATCCGGCCACGGGATCGGCGGCGGGATGTGCAATCAGTTATCTTGTTGGCCATGGAGTGGTTGCTTCCGATGCGCAGATCGCTCTGCGCCAGGGCGTCGAAATGGGCCGCCCAAGCGACTTATTCCTGCGCGCCGCGCTCGATGCGGGCAGGGTGGTGGCTGTACGCGTCGCAGGCAGCACTGTTCCTGTTGCAAATGGACGGCTTTTCCTGCCGTGATACACACGCTTTCAACAGACTTTCATCAACGCAAGTGACGTGATGCGTTGACTCTGCATGTTTTCCACCGGACCGGCTGCGATTTGCGGATGCATCTTCGCCTCTCTTTCCCTCTTTCCAAGCAATTCGGTAGCTCTTACTCTTTCGGAGAACTGAAACAAGTCAGCCGGTGTTCTTTACCGGTTTTTCCGTAAGGCGGGAGTCACAAGCCCCGTCCAAGTGGGCGTTCTTGCCCCGGTATGAGTCCTTCATCGTTGCCGCCCTTGCCTATGGTCAGTTGTGACTTAGCGAGGTCCATGCGAAGCCCGAGGAACCATCAGCCGGATTAAGAATTCCTGCAGGTAGTTTCTTGCGTGTCATTTTGGTCGTCCCAATCCGCACGGCAGCGGACACGGGAGAAGTGTATCTATGCCGCAAACGACAAACAAATCAGGAGCAGTTCCCCAATTATGAGGCCGAAAAAGATCATTCTCTGCGTCAATGACAACGAACAGGAGCTTTCAGTCCTGAGCTTCATGCTCTCCACGCACGGATACCGTGTCCTCGCGGCGGGAAACGCAAAAGACGCCGTGAGTCTGTTTGGCGATTACACGATTGACCTGGTGCTGGCAGATGTGACGATGCCGCAGACGAGCGGGGAGCAGCTCGCAAGCCAACTCAAGCGCATGGCGCCTCATGTGCCGGTTATGCTGCTGGGCGATCCGCAGAAGATGAGTGGCCAACCGCATGCGGCCGATGCGTTGCTGGCCAAGAAGAATTGCTCCTCCCAGGAGTTGCTGGAGCGCGTCAAGATCATGAGTGCGCGGAAGCGCGGGCCGCGCAAAGGCGTGCACCGCGTTGCGCAAAGCCAGGAGCTGGCCGTGGCTTCGTAGCAGGCCATGTGCGGCGAACGGCCGCACCAGCGCCTCCGGCGGAGGGCATTTGGGGCTCGGGATATTGCCCGGCGCCTTCCTGCGCGCCTGGCTTGCAGGGCATGCAGCTCCGGCAGGAGCCATCCTTAGAGAGGGAGGGCTCTGCTCGGGTTCCGGCAGCAGGCTGCCTCCCTGTCTCGCTTCTCCTGGATGGGTGTGATAGTGTGAAGCCGGTGGCGGCCGCGTGGAACCGGGCCGGGGGAAAGGCCATGCCGAAGCGAGTCTGTGCGCATCACAGCAGGGATTATCAGTGCAGTTGCGGGATGGGAAATCTCTATCGCTTTGTGGAACCGGTGGTCTTGCTCCTGCTGAAGCAGAAGGGCTTCTCCTACGGCTATGATCTGGCTGCGGATCTAAAGGAACATGCTCTGACTGATGCCGAGATTGAACGAGGCGCGCTCTACCGTACGTTGCGCCAACTGGAGATGAATCGCAACGTTAAATCAGAATGGGAGACTGGCGACGGAGGCCCGGCAAGGCGCGTGTATCGACTGACAAAGGAAGGCGAAGAGCACCTTGAGGAATGGGCATCTGTGCTGACACACCTTTCCAAGTCCATGACACGGTTCGTTCACGATGCGAGAGAGTCACTCGGCAAGCCGCCCAGCGCGAAGCCAAAGCCGATGGCCTCGAAAGCGCGGCCTGCCAACGGCCACTCTAAAGAAAGACGACCTGCTTCGACTCGCTAATCATTTGGATAAACGATCCGACGCCCACATAGTCGAGGTTGGGATAGTCGATCATCTCCTCTTCCTTGAGGCCCATCACGCTCATCGACATTTCGCAGACATGGATGCGCACGCCGAATTCGGCGGCTTCCTTTATGAGCTGCTCAAGCGACTTGACGCCGTGAGACTTCATCACGGAGCGGATCATCTTCGGACCCATGCCGGCCATCTGCATTTTGGAGAGCGGCAAGGCCTGTGAGCCGCGCGGGAGCATCCAGCCGAACATCTTGTCGAGGAAGCGCTTGGATGGCGCCTTTTGTGGATCGCGCAGGGCAGCGGTGGCCCAGAAGGTGAAGAACATATCCACCTCGATGTCATAGGCGACGGCACCCAATGCGATGATGAAGGCGGCGATGGTGGTGTCGAGGTTGCCGCTCATGACGCCGATGGAGAGCCTGTCGTTTCCTGCTGACTTCTCGAGTGCGTCCACGCGCTCCGCGAGCTGCTGGATCGTCTGTTGAAGTTCAAGGTCGGTCGATGCCGTGATCATGTTTGCTTTTCCTTTCCGGGAAGAGACGGGAGGTTTATGCTTCCACACCCACTGAGACTTCAGCCTTTGCGGGGGCATGGCGCCAGGCGAAGAGCGCCAGCGCCACGGTGCGATAGAGGACATGCGCGAACTTGGTAAGCGGCAGCATGGCGACGAGGTCCATGGCAAACACTACGTGCGCGAAGAAGAGGACGTGGCCGGTCGTCGCGGGCGAGGGAAGGTAGACGATGACTTCACAGGCCAGGCCCGTGAGGACGGTGACCGCGAGGAGAACGGGAAAGAACCAGTCAGAAAAGCTGCTCTTTGTGTAGGGGTGATCCTTGCCCTGTGCTCGCCGCAACAGGACAATCGACAGGCCATAGAGGCAGACGAGTCCACCGATGGCGCCGAGGAGGCGCATGGGATACCACGGGGGAACGGGCGAGCCGATGGGCTTGAGGAGGAAGTCGAGTGTGGTGGCGAGGAGCATGGCGAGGAAGCCGCCCATGACCGAAGCATGCACGAGCCATGGACGCTGGTACCAGGGCAGCTCGGCGCGGTCACCAGCAGCGGACTCTGCATCGCACTGTTGGAAGCGCTGATGGAGCAGCGCGTCAGAGATCGCGGAATAGACTGCGCGCGGCAACGCGGAAAGCGGCAGTGCGTGACCCTGCTGGGTTTGTTGACGCCAGTTGCGCCAGACCATCGACGCGACGCCGAAGAATGCGCTGAGGCCGACGACGGCAAAGAGTGCGACGCCGATGGCATGAATCCACTCGCCGGGGATGAAGTGGAAGAGCGGAAGATCGGGCTGGCCAGGATTCATGCGGGCGAAGAGCAGACCCGAGAAGACGGCAGAGAAGAGGGCAAAGACGAACAGGTTGCCGAGCACGGAGCGATTGGCAAGCGCGGCCAGGCCGGTGAAGTCATAGCGCGAGATGGCATAGCTGCGCGCGGCGGCCATGAAGGCAGCAGGGTCGGCCTGACGCGGACAGGTCTGCGTGCACTCGCCGCAGGCGTAGCAGCGCCAGATCTCTTCGCTGGCCAGAAGCTCCTGCTCCATGCCGACCTGCGCCATGCGAATGACGCGCCGGGGAAAGCCGCCAGAGTCTTCGGCGAGCGGGCAGACGGCGGTGCAGTTGCCGCAGTTGAAGCAGGCGCTGACGTCGAGATTGCGCTTGGCGCCGTGCTTCTTGATCGTGTTCAGTAGGGACGTGTTGACAACGCGTGCCATGGGATACCTCTTGATGTACTAGTGAGCAGCCGCTGCATTCTCTTCCTGCTTCAGCAGGGCGTAAAGGGGGTAGTCGCCGTCTTCACCGCTCTCGGCGACCTTGCCGTATTTGCGCATGCCGGTTACGTGCCAGAGCGCTTCGTCGGCGGGCATCTGAAGCGCTGCGGCGATTTGCGGAACGGTGGCCGGCTTCGCTTCGAGGAATTTCTGAATTGCCTTGCGCGCTGCGATGCGATGCTTCTGCGCCTCGCGCTTTTGCTCGCTGATGCCGCCGAGCGATTCGCGCAAGGAAGCCAGGGCGCGCTTTTGATCTGCGGTGAGTGGTTTGAGTGCCATGGTATCTTTCCCTTCCGGCCTGGTCGGGCCGCGTTATCGGATGCTGACGAGCTCCGGTTCACAGGCCTGGCCAGGTAGTTCGGCGGCAATGCCCTCGACCATCGCTTCATATTGATCCAGCCGCCAGCCGTTGAGATTGATGGCGCGGTTTGGACAGGCAGCCACGCATGCGCCGCAGCCGACGCAGAGGCCCGCGTTGACCTGCGCGCGGGAAACCACTTCGCCATCGACCTCCATCTCGACGATGTTGATCGCGCCTTCATACGCGCATTGCGTGACGCACTGGGCGTCTCCGGTGCAGAGGGAGAGATCGACCTCGGCGACGTAGGGATTCAGCTCGACCTCTTCTTTCGAGAACATCGCGGCAGCCTTTACAGCGGCTGCGCCGGCAGCGGAGAGCGTCTCCTGAATGTTCATGGGCCCCTGTGCGGTGCCTGCGAGCAGGACGCCGTTGACTGCGACTTCAACGGGGCGGAGCTTGGGATGGACTTCCTGGAGGAAGCCATCTTCGCCGGTGGCGAGCTTGATCTGGTCGATCAGATCAGGTATCTGGCCCGGAATCATCCCTGTACCAAGGACGACCATGTCGACGGGAATTTCCAGATCCTCGCCCCATGTGAGTGTGTCCTTCACAGTGACCGTCAGCGCGCCCTGGCTGGTGTGCTCTGGTGATGTGGGCTTGACGCGCGGCGGCTCCTCACCGTTGTAGCGGAAGAAGACGACGCCGGCCTTACTTGCATTGGTGTAGTAGTTCTCTTCGCCGCGGCCGTAGGTGCGGATGTCCTGATAGAAGTCGAAGATACCGACTTTGGGATAACGCTGATGGAGAGCCAGCGTCTGCTGCAGGATGGTGGTGCAGCAGGTGCGGGAGCAGTAAGTATTCAGCCGGCCTTTCTCATCGGGCTGATGTACGTCATCGAGTTGGCGGCTGCCCACGCAGTGGAGGAACGCAACGTTGCGAACAGTGCGGCCTTTGAAGGTGAATTTTGTGGCACCGGGCGTGGCGGCCTGCATGGCCTGAATGAACTCTGGCAAGGTGACGACGCAGGGGTCGGTGCGAAAGAGGAATTCGCCATTGCGCGGAACGTAAGGGCGGAAGCCGGTGGCCATGATGATGGCGCCGACGGTGGCTTCGATGCGGGGCTGCTTTTCCCCCAGGGGGTACAGCGACTCGACGACGACTTTGAAGTTGCCGATGAAGCCTGAGACCTCTACAACCTTCCAACTGAGCAAAACCTCGATGCGGGGATCGGATTGAACGCGGTTCGCGAGTTCTGCGGCAATCTCTTTGGCGGTGCGCTCGCTGGGATAAACCTGGCCCCACTGGTTGAGATGGCCGCCCAACTGCTGCGCGGTTTCGACCAGCAGCACACTGATGCCGCGGGCAGAGAGGTCGGAAGCTGCCTTCATGCCGGCGATGCCGCCTCCAATGACCAGAGCGCGGCGATGGTTGGGCAGCTTAATCTGATCGAGCGGCTGCGCGTGACGGAGCTTGCCGACGGCGCCCGCAATCATGCGGATGGCTTTTTGCGTGGCGCCCTCAGGGTCATGCTTGTGCGCCCAGGACACCTGCTCACGGATGTTCACATGTTCGTAGAGGTAGGGGTTCATGCCCCCGCGGGCGACGGCTCCACGGAAGGTCTGCTCATGCAGGAAGGGCGTGCACGAAGCGACAACGACGCGGTCGAGGTTCTCCTCGAGGATGTCGTTGCTGATCATGTGCTGGCCGGGATCGGAACAGACGAAGGTATGCACCTTGGCCGTGGTGACGCCGGGAATGAGGCGCACTGTTTCGGCGACGCGCTCGACGTCAACCACGTCGGAGATGTTGCCGCCGCAACGGCAGATGTAGACGCCGATGCGCAAAGGGGGCTCCACGCCATCGGCGTGCTGCGCACGGCTGGATTCCTGCGCCTGCGCAATCTCTTTCTGCAGGTGGGCTTCTTCCTCAGGAGCCACTTCGCCGCGTGGACATGCGTCGTCCTCGATTTCCTGGGGGGGGCGAACTTTCTCGTTGCTACTCATGGGATTCCTCTTCAGCGTGGTTGGCTGGATGCGGTTCTTACGCGACCAGGACCTCGGCTCGCTTCTGGTGGAGGTATTGGCTGGCCTGCATGGCGGCCGCGCCTGCCTCCGCAATGGTGTCGACGATGTCCTTGGGCCCGGCTGCGGTTCCCGCCACGAAGATGCCGGGCACGGTGGTGGCCGTGGGCGCTGTCAACATGGGCGTGGCGACAAATCCATCGCTGGCGGAAGCAACCTGCGTGATGGTGGATGGCTGCCAGCCAGGAATCATGCCCTGCGCGAGCACGACGAGGTCATGACGACGCTCCTGCAACGGGTTGTCGGCATCTTCCGTGGTCTCGACATGGAGCGAGAGATCGCCATCGGCAATGGGGTCGATGCGCGCGACCTTGCCGCGAACGAAGTTGATGCCCATGGCCTTGGCGTTCTGGAAGAACTGCTCGTATCCTTTGCCGAAGGCGCGGATGTCCATGTAGTAGATGGTGATGTCGGCCAGGGGTAGCGAGCCGGAGAGAAGCATTGACTGCTTGATGGCGTACATGCAGCAGACGCGCGAACAGTAGGAGACGCCGATGGACTCATCGCGCGAGCCAGCGCACTGCACGAAGGCGATGGAGCCGGGGATCTTGCCGTCAGATGGGCGCAGTACGCGGCCGTAGGGGCCGTGCGGCGCGAGCAGACGCTCCAGCGTGAGCGGCGAGATGATATTCCTGCTTCGCTGCGCGCTGTACTGTGGCTTGATGTTCAAGGAATTCAGGTTGAAGCCGGACGCGACAATGACGGCGTCGGTGCGAATTGTCAGATGGCGCGGTTGCTGGTCATACTCGATGGCCCCCGTCGGGCAGACGCGCGCACAGGTTCCGCAGGTGCCGCAGGCCTCGGCATTCAAGACTGCCTTTTGCGGAATGGCGTTGGTGAAGGGAACTGCAATGGCACGAACTGCGCCAAGACCTTCCTCAAACGGATCGGGAACCTCAGCGTCGCAGGCGTACTCGCAGAGACGGCAGCCAATGCACTTGTCGAAGTTCACATAAGTCGGCTTCTGCAGCAGACGGACGGAATGCGTCTCATCGTGCGTTTCGATGCCTTCGACCTCAGTGTTGGTCAAAATGGTGATGTTGGGGTGATGTGCGGCCGCCGACATCTTCGGCGTTGTGATGCAGCTTGCGCAGTCCAGCGTGGGATAGACCTTGCTGAGCGAGATCATGTGGCCGCCGATGCTGGACTGCCGCTCGACAATAAGCACCTGCAGATCCTGGTCAGCGAGATCGAGTGCTGACTGCAGGCCCGCGATGCCGCCGCCGATGACGACGGCATCCGGCCGAAAGTCAGAGTTGACGTGGGTATTCATAGCAGGCCTCCCTGCAGGGCGGGAACAAATTCTCCGGACCGGGCAATGCTTTGCAGACGCTGCACGGACTCAACGCGGAGCTCCTCTGCGAGTGCGCAGTCCACTGGGCCGAGGCGGTGCAGGTTGTCACTCATCAGGGCAATTTCTTTCAGGAACGCCTTGATGCATACGGTACAGATGGCGGTGAGCCGAATGCGCTCAATCTCCAGCCCGCCGGCACTCATACGCGACGTGAGCCCGTCAATCCGCGCGGCCAGTTTGTCGTACGCGCCGTGATAGGGACAGTCTGAACCGCACGCTGCGATGAGCACGCCATCGATGCCTTTGCTATAGCAGCCGAGATAGAAGTCTTCGGGAAACAGAACCGGCGAGGGCACACGGAGGATGTATACGTTGGACGGATACTCCTGATGCGCCTTGCCGACGGCGTCGGCTCCGGGATACGCGCACTTCTCGGTCGCCAACACCAGGATTTTGGGGACGAAGGGGTGATTCATCCTGCACCTCATTCACGCATCGTCGCGTGATGGAGTTGAAATGGAGCCGGTCCTGCCGGACCGGCGAAATTTTGCATTGCGCAGATCGTGCTACTTCTTTCTGCGTACAAGAAGCCGGTCGTGGCCTTCCGCTTCGACCACCTCAAGGAACTCATGGCCGATCTTGGTGGCCCAGGCGGAGATATCTTTGCGCGAGCCCTTGTCGTTGGATTTGATTTCAAGGATCTGGCCGACCTTGACCTGACCGATGCCCTTCTTTGCCTCCAGAAGCGGCCCTGGGCAGGCGGTTCCGCGCGCATCAATGACTTTGTCGGCTACGAGTGTTGTAATGGTTTCGCTCATGAGATGTCTCCGTTCTGTTGTGCGTGAATGCGATCGACAGCGTCACGCGGGTTGAAGAATGCTGGGCAGCTTGCTGCTTTGCGAGAGGTCGGAAGCCTGCGCGGCCTCCTGCACGAGCCGTTCAAAAAGGGCGTCATGAATGAGGATGGCGGCCTCGACGAAGCGTTGGTCTGAGATGTGGTAATACACGCACTGTGCGCGCTTCTCTGCTTGCACGGCGCCACGATCGCGCATAATGCGCAAATGTTGAGATGCGTTCGTAATTGATACGCCCGCCTCCGCTGCAATCTCCGTGACAGTCTTGGGCGCGCCTTGCAGAGCGCAGAAGATTCTCATCCGCGTGCTGTGCGCGACGGTAGCAAAGAAAGCCCCCAACATGTCGCAAGATCTACGGCCCATGGTCGTCTTCATTTGTCTGCTCCTGGTTACCGAAGATGCATTTGCAAAAGTTCGTAAGTGCAAAACAGTGTAACCAACATCTAAGTGTAAAAAGCATCTACATTCGGCTCTGTGACAGCTGTCACGCAATGTGAAAACCCATGTGGATGCAAAGGATGTCGACAACGCTTCATGGCGACGTTGGTGTTCAGTTGTCGCACCTCGACGAGATGCCGTTTCTGTCTGTCCAAGGAGACCCTGGGGCATGGGATGAGATAAGAGACTATTCCAGAGAAAGATAGTCGCCGATGCCCGTGTTCGAGAGGCGAGGGTGAATCTCACCGGAGTCTGCCCAGGCGGTGCCCCGCACCCGTTCGAGAAGGCTCTGGGGGGCATGACGGTCAGAGGTGATCCAGACCCAGGCTGGAGCAATTCCGGGCGCTGCAACGAGGGGGTTCAAGCGCCCGAGGCGAGGCTAGAATCGGGAGGAGCAGGACCGCTCCTGCGTAATTCCTGCAATCCCTCTGCGGCGGGGGCAGTTCGCAATGCGCTGATCTCCCGTGCACCACATTGTCACCCGGCATGTGCATACCGATCCCCGCCGTATCGATGGCGATCGCACGGCAATCAGCCCGGATTTCCTGGGAGACTCAGTGTGTTAAAGTACAGACGAGTCTATGGTTGGTCTCCTGATTGCGCTGCTTGGGATTCTTGTGTCCCTCAGTGCGCATGCGCAGGTTGCGCAAACCACTGATGTGTCTCCGCCGGCAACCGAGCACCTACCCGGTGAGCGACCTTCCGGTCCGCAAACTCCAAACTCTTCCCCAATTCCTACAGCATCACCAATCCACTTTCGGGATATCTCCCAACAGGCTGGCCTCACCACGAGGCCGCGGACGACTACGGAAAGACGCTACATCCTCGACACGATGAGTGGCGGTGGCATCGCCCTGTTTGACTGTAACAACGATGGGAGGCTCGATATTGCGGTCGTCAGCGACTCGTCAATCGAGCGGTACAAAGCGGGGGGCGATCTGATGGTGACCCTCTACGAGCAGGATGGCAAGCCTGGCACCATTCATTTCACAGACGTCACCAAATCTTCCGGCATGCTGACAAAAGGTTATGCTACCGGCCTTGCAGTTGCCGATTTTGATAATGACGGTCTGCCTGACATTTACGTGACCGGCTATGGCCACAACGTGCTGTATCGCAACCTGGGCGGCTGCAAGTTTGAGGACGTGACGAAGAAGGCTGGTGTGCAGGTTGGCGGCTTCAGCTCAGGTGCAGCATGGGCCGACTATGACCGTGACGGCAATGTCGACCTCTTCGTGACCCGGTACATCTCGACGGATGCTTTCCATTTGCCTCCGCCAACCACCTTTGCCTACAAAGGCGTGCTCGTGCAGTTGCCAGACGCGATGGAGGGGGAAACTGACTTCCTGTTCAGAAATCGCGGCGACGGGACTTTCGAGGACGTATCTGCGAAAGCAGGTGTCAACGACCCGCAGAAGCTCCATGGCATGGGAGTGGCCTGGTCGGATTACGACGGCGATGGATGGCCTGATCTGTTTGTGACCAACGACGGAGGATACAACTTTCTCTATCACAACCTGAAGAATGGGACGTTTGAAGAGATGGGCTTCCTGTCTGGAACGGCTGCAGGAGACAACGGCCAGATCTACGGCAATATGGCTGCGGATTTTGGCGATATTGACCACGACGGCAAGCCGGACATCTTTGTGACCCGATATGGAAACCAGCCCACCAGCCTGTACTGGAACAGAGGGGATGGTAGTTTCACGGACATCGCAGGAAGAACAGGAATCGCGGGGACGACATTCACGCCAATCAAGTGGGGCACAGGGTTTGGCGATTTTGACAATGATGGATGGCTGGACATCCTCATGGTCTCAGGGAACTTCTCTTCCCTACTTGGGGCATTGCCCACTGAGCCCCCATTCGGCGAGCCGATCCAACTGTTTCACAATCAAGGCAACCTCAGCTTTCGTCAGATTGCTGAACCTTCCGGCCTGAACGATGGACCCATGTTCTCGCGGCGTGGCACCGCATTTGGCGATATCAACAATGATGGGAACCTGGATGCAGTGGTCTTCAACGTCGGAGCCCCGCCCTCGCTGTTCCTGAATGTGACGGCAAACGAAAATCACCGCGTGCTGATGCGCCTGGTTGGCGTCAAGAGCAACAGGGCGGCGATTGGAGCCTGCGTGACCGTGACGACAGCGGACATGACACAGGTGGATGAGGTTCGTGCAGGCAGTAGCTATCTTTCCACCAGCGACACGCGCTTGCACTTTGGCCTGGGCCGCAATGCACTCATGAAGAGTATCCAGATCAAATGGCCCAGCGGCCTCGTGCAGGAATTTCGCGACTTGCCGGCTGACGCTATCTATGAGGTCAAAGAGGGAAGTGCGATTCGCAAGGTTGCATCTCTCCCATAGGTCCCGAGGCTAAGGCTGGAGTTGATTCTTTCCGCAGGCGGGTCGTCCGGACCGTGCGGTTCGGGTTCCCCGTGAAAGCCAGAATTCTTTATCCCCCTGGCTGTATGTGGTTCGCAAGAGTCAAACCGCCTCGCCCTGGCTGCCAAGAGGCTCCGGCGCAACGCCAGCAGGCCACTTCCTAGCCGATGGCGCGAATTGGCCTTTGCATCGCACATAATCACCCCGGTGATCCAGCCGGTCTTACCTCTGGGCGGGATACTGGCCAATTCGAAAAACTTCGCGAAAGGCTGCGCCGAAGCACGACGCAAGCGCAATTGGTATGAGGCGATATTCTGGCAAACAAGTGAGCGCTCATGCGGTTTTGCCGGGGTAATTTACTGTTGCGATCCGAGGCCGCAATCCTCCCGGCGCCTGGAAGGCAAGTCAAATCCGATCACTTCGTTCGCGCCCTTTCTTACATTGGACCCACTTGACGACTTGACGCGGCCATAGGCATACTCGCCAACTGTGGCCGCTCGGCGTGTCTTTCTTGCCCGCCGGCGGGGGCGACTCCTATGGATATCGTTGTTATCCGGCTTCTTTTTGTCGTGTTACTCTCTGGCGTCTGTTATTTCCTTCACCCCTTCGGAATGTCCGGAATCACCGGGGCTATCGCGGGAGCTGCGGCCGCGGGTGCGGTCATTGTCTTTGAACTGCGCGTGCGCGCTCTCACGCTGCGCCGCTTGATCGGGGCAGTGGCGGGGAGTGTGCTCGGCATCTTCGGCGCCGCGCTTTTTTGCCTCGTGCTGCGTTCAGCGCCGCTGGAGGGAAGCACGTCCGCCGTTGTGCAGATCTTCGTCCTGCTGCTGATGACCTACGTGGGTCTGCTGGTCGGCGCCAGCAAGGGCGACCTGCTCAATCCAACTGCCCTGGGCATGATCTTCAGCGGGGAGCGGCCCACGCGCCGCACTGTCAAGGTGCTCGATACGAGTGTCATTATTGATGGCCGGATTGCCGATATTGCCGAGGCGGGATTTATTGACGGCACGATGGTGGTGCCGGAGTTTGTGCTGCGCGAGCTGCAGGTCGTGGCCGATTCGACAGACGGATCCAAGCGGCAGCGCGGACGGCGCGGGCTGGACATGCTGCAGCGGATGCAGTCGAATGGAAAGATCCAGGTGCAGATTGTTCCGGATGACTTCCCGTCCATCCGCGAGGTGGATCTGAAGCTCCTGGAGTTGGCCAAAAAGTGGGAGGCCAAGGTTGTGACGAACGACTTTAACCTGAACAAAGTCGCCCACTTGCATCATGTGGACGTGTTGAACATCAACGACCTTGCCAACGCACTCAAGCCTGTCGTGCTGCCCGGCGAAAAGATGTCAATCCTCATCCTGAAGGAAGGGAAGGAATTCAACCAGGGTGTGGGTTATCTGGATGACGGCACCATGGTGGTGGTGGACCACGCCCGGAAGATGATTGGCCGCGCCGTCGACATTTCCGTGACAAGCGTGTTGCAGACCGCCAGCGGCAAAATGATCTTTGGCAAGATGGATGAGGCAGGCAAGGCCCCCGAAAGCCCGCGCCCTGCCCCTGCCGAGATTGCCCATTGAGAATCTGAAGGCCAGCCGCGCTGCAACTGGAGACGCGGCGACTTTGTTCAGCAGGTCAGCTCAACCGCCGAACAACCGGCTTTCACGGGCTTCCACTGAGCCAGAAACCGGGTCAGGTCGCTGGACTCCATGCGCGCCATCTTTTCGAATTCGCCATTCTTCTGGCTGTAGAGCAGAGTTCCTCTTTCCGTGAGCACGGCCAGTGCCGGCACGCCCAGCCTGAGAGGGATTTGATATTTCCCGGCCAGATCGAGGTTCTCGTCCATGTGACCGATATTGATGTGCACGACGACGAAATTGGCCTCGAGGATGGGCAAGTTGACGGTGTTGTGCATGTAGTAGTCCAGCACGTGACAATCGCCGCACCAGTTGCCGCCGAAGTCGAGCAGAATGCGTTTATGGGTTGCTGCCGCCGTTTTGAGTGCGGCAGCCAGATCGGCCTTTGCCTGTTCAGGTGCGGGATAAATATCCCGCGGGGCGGCGTGTGCAATCTGTGTTCCCAGCAAAAGCGCTGCTGAGAGCCCCAGAAGTCGAAGGGAATGCATGGTGGGGAAGCCTCCTGGCCCTTTTTCATAGTCTGCCACAAGCGGATGTAGCCTTTGGTGGGATGGGATGCCTGGAGGCAGACCATGTACTCTGGAGAGCGATGGGCGACGTTCGCAAGCGGCTTGAGTCTCACACGTATCCAGATCTGGGCGCCATGATGGAAAGCTACGCGGCGGCCGCGGTGGAGCTTGCCGCGGCGGGATTTCGCCAGAATCTGGACTATTCGGCTGAATCCATCGATGCCTTGGACGAAATCCTCGTTCAGGTGGCCGAAAGCCCGGAGTTGGACCTTGATTTTGAGGTGCGGCTGTGGGGCAGCTACCTGGGCGAAGTGTTGCGCCGGCGCTATGCCGGGACATGGGATCTCACCCAGTATCCGGGCGGAGTTGCGGCAGTTCCTGCGGTGGATGTGCGCGGGGCACGAATGTTTCCGCTGATGAAGGTCTACCGTCGATTGACGGCCGGCGAAGAGGAAGACCTGCGGAGCTTTTTCGCCAAGGTGACCGAGCGGCTGGGCCGACCGGCGCAAGTGAACTAGGGTCCTTCACTGGCTGGGTCCGGCGCGGGAGAGCGCAGGTATGCGACAATATCCAGTGATGCGGTGTGCCGGTGGTTTGCGGTGCACGGAGGATAGGAAAATGGGTGATCTACTACAACCATGGCATCTGATCGTGCTGGCGATCGTTGCCTTTCTACTGTTCGGAGCCAAGCGGCTTCCTGAGTTGGGCAAGGGATTGGGCGAAGGATTGAAAGGCTTTAAGGAAGGTCTGAAGGGCATCAACGAGCCGAGCGCTCCTGCGCCGAATGTGCAGCAGAACGCCGCTCCCGTACCCCCGCCGACCTCCACTCCGACCGAGCAGAAGTAGGTCGGCTCCTCCTGGCGTCCCGGCACGGGCCGCATGGAAGTGTGAGGAGAGCCAAGCCGGAAGCTTTGCAAACATCGAGGCCTGCGCAACTTCGCGCAGGCCTCGATGTTTCAGGTGGAGAGAGACTTACTGGACTTCTTCAGCCGAGGGGTAGTAGCCGCGCTTGGCGTAGACTTCCAGCCCTGGGCGCTCTACGCGTACGTCGATGCTGCGGAATTTGCTGTCGTAGATGGACTCATGGCTTGCGTAGACAAGCGTGTACTGGCTCCGCGCCTGTTGAGCGATCTCCTGATAGCTCTTTTCAATCCCGTTCAGACCGCGCGCCGCATCCATGCTCCCGCCGGTGAGGGCTGTGTACTTCACGAGAATGTTGTTGTACATCTGGAACGGCATGTGGAAGCGGCTGACGTACCCTTCACCCCAGCGGGCGGAATCGCCCACCAGCGTGGCCCACACGGCAATGTTGTTGGTCTGCAGATAGCGCAGCACATCCCGGAAGCTTGCCTTGCTGCCGTATTCCTTGCCATCTGAGATGACATAGATGATGCGACGGCGTCCCTTCGGCCGGGTTGAAAGTTCCTTGGCAGCCGCCAGAATGGCGTCATTGAGCGTGTGGATTTCCTTCGGAATGGTGATGAATGGTCCGGAACCCGTGGAACGCCCCGGCTGAATGTTCGGGTCGGCGCAATTGCCGTTGACGTGCACGTTACAGCCGGCCATGGGACCGCTGTTGTAGGGAATCATTTCCTCCCGGCCCGTCTCTTTGGTCAGGGCCAGCACGGCGGGAACACGGCCGCTCTGGGCTCCCGTGAAACCAGTCCGCTCCTGAGCACCGTTGTTATAGGAGAAGATGGCAATCTCGTCGTACGGCGTAAGGGCGCCCTGGATGGCGCCAAGAGAGTCATTGACCCGCTGCATGACGTCTGCCGTCAGGCTCTGATCAATGACAAAGGCGACCGATAGAGGGAACGGGTCCACAAAGAACTGCTTGAGCGGCTCGTACGCGCCATTTTCAAAGACACGAAAGTCCCGCCACGTAAGACCAGCTACGAGCTTTCCTTTTGAGTCTTTTACCGTGACGGGTACTTCGACGTACGTCACATTGACCCTCAGGATGGTACCGAGTTCCTCTGGAGGAGGCATCTCGGGAGGAGTGGTCTGAATCTGATCCTTAGCAGCGGGGGCGGACTCCTGCGCCGGGGCCTGTGTCTGGCTGGATGAACTGGGCGCCGTACTCGTTGTGGCGGGACCCGAGTTCGCATTCGCGCCAATCCCGGGAGTGATCGGGCCGCTCACATCTCTAAGAGGCACAGCACCTTGTGGCGCGGGCGCGTCTGGCACGGCGGGAGCCTGCTGCTGGGCCAGACCCGTCGTGGCGAAGAACACACTGGAACCCAAGAGCGTGGTGATTGCCGATGCCGTTAGACCGAACTTCACTTGTATATCGTCCTCCCGTTGGCGAGCCCGGAACCTGCATGGGATTCCAACACCCACTCGGCCGGACAGCAGCCACAAAGGCTGCACTCGTCAGAGTATCAGACGCGAGAGCGGGCCTCAGGTTGCCTATCCAACGGGAATCGCGTCAGGTATGCTCTCTTCGAGCCTCAGGTTTCGTCTATTGGAGCAGAATGCGCATGCGTTCCATCCCCGCGATCCTCGCGTTGAGTCTTGCCGTGCTTGCCCAGGGAGCCTGGGCGCAATTGGCGCCCTCTCCGGATGCGCCGCCGGTGAGCACCGCGCCACCGCCCCCACCGGAAGAGCAGTCGGTTGCGACGTTCAAGCTCCAAGTGAACCTGGTCGACCTGTTCTTCACGGTGAAGGACAAGAATGGCAATCTGGTTCCCCACCTGAACAAGACCGACTGCGGCGTGACAGAAGACAAGGCCGCGCAGACTTTCAAGAGCTTTGTGGCAGAGAATAATCTGCCCCTCACGCTCGGCATTCTGCTCGATACCTCAGGCAGCCAATACCGCGTGCTTCCGCTTGAGCAGCAGGCCGGCAGCGAGTTTCTCTCCCGGGTTCTGCGGCCCAAGGACCAGGCCTTCCTGCTTTCTTTTGATGTGAACGTCGATCTGCTGCAGGACTTCACGAACAGCGCGCACGAACTCTCCCGTGCCATGAACAAGGCCCAGATCAACACGGCCGGGGGCAACGGCGCGGCCGGGATTCCCGGCCTGGGTGGCGGGACGATCCCGGTATCCGGCACGCCCAAGGGGACGCTGCTCTACGACGCCGTCTACCTGTCTGCGAATGACAAACTGAAGCAGGAAACGGGCCGGAAAGCCATGATT
>JBAUTX010000207.1:0-2281 GCA_049582405.1 Occallatibacter sp.
GAGAAATGTACCCAGGGGCAGTTTTGTCAGCTTCCATGGGTCGCTCGAGCGGCGCAGCGCAGGCACCACCAGAACCACCAGCGCCACGGCTGCGCCAATCGTGACGCCCAGCACAAAAGCCAGCAGCGTGTGCGACAGACCCAGCCACGCCGCCAGCAAGAGCATGAGCTTTGCGTCGCCCAGGCCCACGCCCTCGCGTCCGCGCAGGGTGCGGTAGGTCCAGCGAATCAGAAGGATGAAGGCAGGGAAGACCAGAATACCGACAATCCATCGGACGACGGCCTCAAACACGAGCGCCTGATGACCTTCGAGCCCGCTGCCGAGGCTCCAGTGCAGGGGCAGGGAACTCCACACCCAGTGAACACCGAATCGCGTGATACTGACCAGCAACCCAAGCCCGGCGCCACCGAGGGTAAGCCGGTCCGGCAGCCAGAGGTGCTCGGCATCAATCGCAGCAAGACAGATCAGCAGCCAGCACAGGATCATCTTGATCGAAGCGAAGGCGACTGCGTCATAGATGCTGAGGGCGGTCCACCCTGGCAGATAGAGAGCCGGCACGGCATGCCACGCGGCTGCTGCCCATGTCGCCGCCACTGCCAGTTCCACCAGCGGGTAGCGCCAGCCAATCCAGGCTTTGCAGGTGCGACAGCGGCCACGCAGCGTAATCCAGCTCAGCAGGGGAATGTTCTCCCACCAGGCCAGCGTGCGGCCGCAATGTCTGCAGTGGGAGCGCGGCGTCACCACACTCTCGCGCACGGGCCAGCGGCTCACGCAAACGTTCAGGAAGCTGCCGAAGGCAAGCCCAATGAGCGCCACAAATCCCGTTCCGAGAATTTGAATCATAAGAGCATGAGTATACGGACTTTTCCATAAAAGACCCATAAGTCCGCAGTTTGTTGCGCGGTCGCACCATGCGGGCCCCTGTGCACGGGCGGGATTACACTGGGAAGGATGGACAACGCAGGCAAGCCCGCCGGTCCACAAACCTTCCCCACGTCGACCCGACCCGCCGCAGATACGAGCCCTGCGCGGGCCGCGACTCTCTTTGAGCAATCTGTGGCCATCATGGCGCGTCTTCGTGCGCCCGATGGCTGCCCGTGGGATCGCGAGCAGACCTTTGACACGATCCGCAAGTACACGCTTGAAGAAGCCTACGAGGTTTTTGACGCCATCGAGCGGCGCGACTTTCCGCATCTTGCGGAAGAGCTGGGCGATCTGCTGCTGCAGGTTCTTTTCTACGCGGAGATGGCCGCAAACGAGGGCCACTTCACCATCACCGATGTCCTGGACCACCTGAACCGCAAGCTCATTCGCCGCCATCCGCATGTCTTTGGCGAAGAGGCTGCGCGCGCCGCAGGGAATCAGGCCGATGTGAACGCTGACGTCGCAGGTTCGTCTTCGGCTGTGCTGCGCAACTGGGAGGAAATCAAAGCTGCCGAGAAGCAGGCTGCAGGCAAGGCGTCCGCTGAGTGTTCGCGCCTGGACGACGTGCAGCGCGCAATTCCCGCGCTGGCTGAGGCCGCCAAACTCGGCGCAAAAGCCGCAAAGTCCGGCTTCGACTGGCCGCGCTGGCGCGACCTGCTCCCAAAGCTCGCCGAGGAAACCGCGGAGCTGGAGGCCGAGGCCGCAGCCGCCGAAACCGATCCAGCGCGCAAACAGGCCGTGGAGGCCGAGCTGGGCGATCTGCTCTTCACCGTTGTGAATCTGGGACGTCATCTCGGCGTGGATGCCGAGATGGCGCTGCGCGGCTGCAATCTGCGCTTCCGGCAGCGCTTTCGCCAGATGGAGCAATCCACGCCGCGCCCGTTGGAAGAACTGGCCCCCGACGAACTCGAAGCTCTGTGGACACAAGCCAAGCGCGCACTCGCCGCAGCGGAGACACCACGATGATTCTCATCCGTCATTGCATGGGCTTCGACGAGTTTGAAGCCTGTGTGCAGTTGCAGGTTGAGACGTGGGGCTACGACGCAAGCGACGTCATCCCGCGAAAAGCCTTCGTGGTGGCCAAACGCATCGGCGGGCAGATTCTCGGAGCCTTCGACACGGAAGCCCCTGGCACATCCCCGCAGGGCGGGCCGGATTCGATGGTCGGCTTCGCTTTCTCTTTGCCGGGAATCAAAAACGACGGCCACGAACCCCAGCCCTACCTGCACTCGCACATGCTGGCCGTCCGCCCGTCGCACCGCAATCGAGGCATTGGCGCGCAACTCAAGCTCGAGCAACGCCGTGAGGCCCTTTCGCGCGGCATTCGCCGCATGGAGTGGACCTTCGATCCGCTGGA
>JBAUTX010000208.1:0-3978 GCA_049582405.1 Occallatibacter sp.
CCTTTCGGCCTTCTAATCCGTCCATGCCAAAAGAATCATTGTACGTTCCGCCTGTGAACCGGAGATGAGTTGCCTCTTTCGCCGGGAATGAGACAATAGAGGGGAAGGACTTAGAAGGGAAGCTGCGCCTGTGCGCTGGCTGCTCCCGCAGGAAGCATGCCCACCAGCGAAACACCCACTCCACTGAACGAGCCGAACGAGCCGACAGAGATCGGCGCGAAGTCGGAGGCCGCTTCCCTGACCGCGACAGGGGAAGAGCCGCGCAAGGCCGAGCCGCGTGGCTCCGGACGCGCCACCTCCCGCTGGGTGGATTACGATACCTACGAACTGCTGGACATGATCAGCGAGCTCGAGGATGAGCGCCGCTGGGCCCGCCTGCGGGAAGGCATCTGGCTGGCGATCCTCATCCACATGCTGGTCCTCTCGGCCATCACATGGATTCCGAAATATGTTCTCCGGGTGCCGCCGGTCGTTGACCCCTTTGACGCCATCAAGCAGCGCAAAGACCTGACCTATCTCGATCTGCCGCCCGACGCTTTGCGTCAGCTCCAGCCCAAGGTCAAGGTCAAGCCGGTGCCGGAAAAGCAGCCTCAGATTGACAAGCAGACGCTCGCGGAGATGAACAAGCCGGAGGTGGCCCCGCCGCCACCGCCGCCTGCCGAAGAGCCCAAGGCCGAGACACCGCCGCAGGCCGCGCCACCCATCCCGCCCAGCGCGCAGTCGCAGTCCCAGATCAGCGCACCCAAGCCGCAGGCCGTTCCGGCGCGCCCCAATTTTGCCATGCAGTCCGACAATCCCGCAGACCAGTTGCGCCAGGCCATGCGCGGAGCCGCGCAGAATCGCGGCACGAGCGCCAACAACCTGCCCGGCGGCACCGGGCTGAGTATGCATCCGGGCGCAGGCACGGGCGGCGTCGAAGTGCTTTCAGACACGCAGGGCGTGGACTTCAATTCCTGGCTCATGCGCTGGCATCGTGAAACCGAGCACACCTGGGACCCGCTCATTCCCGA
This sequence comes from Occallatibacter sp., assembly GCA_049582405.1. Classification (GTDB taxonomy): domain Bacteria; phylum Acidobacteriota; class Terriglobia; order Terriglobales; family Acidobacteriaceae; genus Telmatobacter. Next base: position 1,011 of record JBAUTX010000208.1, read on the forward strand.
TGAGGTCAATCCGCCGATTCTCAAGTCCGGCGCCGTCGTCATTCGCTTCAAGGTGCTGCCCAACGGCCGCGTCATGGATGGCAGCATGGTGCTTGAGGGCCGCTCAGGGGATACCGGCCTGGACCGGGCCGCATGGGGCGCCATCACCGGATCGAATTACCCACCGCTGCCCCGCGAGTTCCACGGGCCGTATCTGGAGCTCAGGGCAGTCTTTCTGTACAACATGCAGCCGCCGCAGTAGGCCACCGCGGCGCTGCGCGAACACGCCGCGCTAAGATGGGTGCAAGGCTTCCCGCCCGCGGGTTTCCCAGGGAACAGAATGACCACGCAATCCGACAGGCTGGATCTTTCTCAGCTTCTTCGCCGTGAGCCGGCGATGCTGGCCTTGTTGACGCTCGCCGCCAGTCTCGCTTTCCTCTTCGTCTCCGGGCTCTCGCGCATGTTCCACGCGCAGCAGGATGCGCTTGCCATCCGCTGGTCCCAACGCGGCGCCGCTGACCTCAACGCCCGTCGTTACAGTGCCGCCATCCCCGAATTTCGCGCCGCCTTGCTCTACTCGCGCGACGATTTCGACTTCCGCCTCGGACTGGCGCAGGCCCTGATGGGATTGCATCGAACCTCCGAGGCATACACCTACCTGATTAACCTCTGGAGTCGCCGTCCGGAAAATGGGCTGGTCAACGTCGAACTGGCGCGCATCGCAGCGGAAAGAGGACAGACCGACCAGGCGCTGCGCTACTATCACAACGCCATCTATGCGAACTGGCCCAGCGGCCAGGAGAGCCAGGCCCGGGAGACGCGCTTTGAGCTCGTCGATTATCTGCTCAAGATCAACGCCAGGACGCAGGCGCAGTCCGAGCTCATCTCTCTGGCGGCTTTTGTGGAAGAGGACGCCACTCAGCAGGCTCGCCTTGGGACGCTTTTCCTCCGCGTTCAGGACAACGAGCACGCGCTGGCGGCCTATCGCCGCGGTCTCACCGCCAATCCGCATGACACTGTTGCGCTCACCGGCGCCGGCACCGCAGCGTACGACCTGGGCCGCTACGCGCTGGCACAGCACTATCTGCAGGAAGCCGTTGACCTCAACCCCGGCGACTACATCAGCAACGACCGCCTGAAGATCACGAGGCTGGTTCTGCAGCTCGATCCATTCCGCCCGCGCATACGCACCGCCGAGCGTGACCGCAACGTGGTGACGGCCTTTACCGCTGTCGGCGAACGGCTCAAGGCATGCCCTGTGGCTGCCAGCTACGCAGCGCCGGGCAAGCCCAGGCAGGATCTGGCCGCCACCTGGGCCGAGATGAAGTCCCATGTGACGGAGAGCGGGCTGCGTCGTGACCCGGATCTCGTGAACTCTGCCATGGATCTTGTCTTCACCGCCGAGCGGCAGGCCAGCGAGTGGTGCGGAACGCCGACGACGACGGACTCGGCGCTGCTGCTGATCGCAAAACTGCATGAGGGGAACTGACTTGGGGCCAGTGCCAAATTCGCACCCATCGACGATTGTGCAGGAAAGCGCGCAATCCCACGCTGCCGCGGAGGAGGGCCTTTCGCCCGCCAGCGTCTTGCGCTCGGTCTTCCGCGAAGAGCGCTTCTTCCTCGTGCTCTCCGTCTTTATCGGCATCTTTTCCGGGCTCGCCGTGGTCTGCTTCCGATTCGCCATCGACTGGTCGCGCATATTCCTGCTTGGCACCGGCGCGGAGCTTTCTCCCTGGCGGCTGATTCTGGTGCCCGCGCTGGCCGGCCTCGCCATTGCCGTCCTCACCATCCACGTGTTTCCAGCAGCGCGCGGCAGCGGCGTCAACCAGACCAAGGCTGCGCTCTACATCTACAACGGCTACATCCCCTTCAGAACCGCCATTGGCAAATTCATTGCCTCTTCGGTTGCCATCGGCGCAGGGCACTCGCTTGGCCCCGAAGACCCGTCCCTGCAGATTGGCGCCACGCTGGCCTCGGCGATTGGCCGCCGCATGAAGCTCTCGCGCGACCGCATGCGGCTCCTCGCTCCCGTGGGTGCCGCCGCTGGACTGGCCGCGGCGTTCAACGCGCCCATCTCCGCCGTACTGTTTGTGATTGAAGAGGTCATCGGCCGCTGGACCGCGGGCATCCTTGGCTCTGTCGTGCTCTCGGCCGTCTCCAGCGTCGTCGTCATGCGCTGGTTCCTGGGCTCGGAGTCGCTCTTCCGCATTCCGCCGGTCGAACTGCACCGCCCGTCGGAGCTGATTGCCTACTGCGTTCTTGGCATTGTAGGCGGCTTCGCATCGGTTGCATTCTCCAGCGGCATCGGCACGCTGCGGCCGCGCTGCCGCAACATGCCGAAATGGACGCTCTACCTGCAGCCGGCGGTGGCCGGCCTGCTCATCGGACTCATTGCCGTGCTCGGTGCGCCGCAGGTGATGGGCGCTGGTTATGAGTACATGGACGAGGCCATGCACGGCCAGTTCACCTGGCAGTTCCTCGCCATTCTCGCCGGACTCAAGATCATCGCCACCATGCTGTCGTTCGTCAGTGGCACGCCGGGCGGCATGTTCGCCCCCACGCTTTTCATCGGCGCCATGCTGGGCGCGGCCGTCGGTGGCGCGGAGCACGCCCTGCTGCCCCACTTCCAATACACGGCCGGGACTTACGCGCTGGTCGGCATGGGCGTACTGTTTGCTGGATTCCTGCGTGCGCCGATGACCTCTGTCTTCATGGTCCTCGAGGTCAGCGGCAACTACACCATCATCGTGCCCGTGATCGTCGCCAACACGTTTGCCTACGTGATCTCCCGCACCCTGCAGCCCACGCCCATCTTCGATGTACTCAGCCGCCAGGACGGCCTCGACCTGCCGTCGATGGAGGAGCTGCGCGAAGAGAGCATTCTGCGCGTAGAGGACGCGATGCAGCCGGCGCCGGGGCCGGTCCTTGAAGCACATGACGCGCTCGACAAGGCATTCCTCGCGTTCGAGGGCGGTTCCATCCCGGCGCT
>JBAUTX010000209.1:0-3487 GCA_049582405.1 Occallatibacter sp.
TCCAGATGCCGGATGAAATTTCCAGACGCACGTTTATGAAAACACTGGCCATCACTTCAGCAGCCGCCGCGGCAGCACCCGTATCCGGATTTGCCGAAGACAGAGTGGCTACTTGCGGAATGGCCACAGAGTGGTCATTTGCGAGCGGAAAACAATATGCTGACCCGTTCAATGAGATCGAAGTGGATGCGATTGTCACAACTCCTTCTGGAACAGAAGAACGCGTTCCGGCATTCTGGGCGGGCGGCTCCATATGGCGCGTCCGCTATGCCCCTCCTTCGCCTGGAGACTACAAGATTCGCTCAGTGTGCTCAGACAGATCGAACACTGACCTGCACGGCCAAACCATAACTCTGGTCGCGCGTGCATACGAGGGAGAAAACCCGCACTTCAAACATGGCCTGCTCAAAGTGGACGGCGACAAGAGGCATTTTCGTCACGCGGACGGAACCCCGTTCTTCTGGTTGGGCGACACCTGGTGGATGGGTCTATGCAAACGGCTGCCCTGGCCCGACGGCTTCGAGACACTCACTGCCGACCGCGTCCAAAAGGGCTTCTCCATCGTGCAGATTGTCGCGGGACTCTACCCTGATATGCCTTGGTTCGACGAACGCGGTGCCAACGAGGCGGGCTTTCCCTGGGATCGCGATTTCACGCGCATCAATCCCGCCTATTTCGATATGGCGGATGTCCGCATTCAGCATCTCGCAGATCATGGTCTCGCTGCCTGCATCGTCGGCTTCTGGGGTTACTTCATTCCGCTCATGGGCCTGAAAAAGGCAAAGCAGCATTGGCGCAATATTGTTGCGCGCTGGAGTGCCTATCCCGTGGTCTGGTGTCTGGCTGGTGAGGGCACCATGCCCTACTACCTCTCGAAGACGCCCAAAGAAGATGCGGAGATGCAGAAGCACGGACTGACTGAACTTGCCCGCTACGTGCATGAAATTGACCCGCACTGTCACCCCATTACAATTCATCCATCCAGCAGTTCACGCCTTTGCGTCGATGACCCGTCCGTGCTTGACTTCGACATGCTGCAAACCGGTCACAACGACCGTGCGAGCGTTCCGAACACCATCCAGACGGTAAATCGATCACTGGCCGCCGAACCAAAGATGCCCGTCCTCATTGGTGAAGTCTGCTACGAAGGCATAATGGAGGCGAGCCGCCAGGAGGTACAGCGCTTCATGTTCTGGTCCAGCTTGCTGAGCGGAACCGCGGGCCATACCTACGGCGCGAATGGAATTTGGCAGGTAAACACTCGCGAGAAGCCTTACGGTCTTTCGCCACACGGCCACTCTTGGGGCGGGCCTGCATGGGATATTGCCGCGCAACTACCCGGTTCACGGCAGCTCGGTCTCTCCAAAAAGCTGCTTACCCGCTACTCGTGGTGGAAGCTCCAGCCCGAACCGGACATGATCGAGCCGCGCTGGAACAAGGACGACTATTGGAATCCATTTGCCGCCCAGAGTCCCGGCGAGGCAATCTTCGCGTACATTCCCGCGGCGTATAAAGGATCTACATTTCACAACTTGCCACAGTCCTCGTATCGGGCCTTTTTCTTTAATCCGGCAAACGGACAGGAAATTGAAATTGGAAAGATCACACCGGATTCAACCGGAACCTGGAAGATTGCAGAAGTCCCCATTTTTCAAGACTGGGTGGTTGGACTGGAGCACATCGCTTGAATCAATCGCAATCAATCGACACAGCGCGCCGTTCTCACATGTTTCGCGTGGGTTTATCAGCCGATTTCTGCGGTTCAAATGGCCAGCTTGTCTTTCCCGACATTGGCCTGTCGTTGCTCGATGGTACGCCCGGCGTTTCGCACGAATTCCTGCAAGACTACAAGCCCGAGTACACACCAGATCAACTTACGCCATACGATGTCATCATTTCGCTTAAGCCAAAGGTCACAGTGCAATCGCTCGAAGGCGTAACGCGGCTTTGCGCAATAGGAAGGTGCGGCGTTGGGTATGACAATGTTGATCTGAACGCCTGCACTGAGCGCGGAATCGCCGTCTACATCACACCTGGCGGAGTTATGCGGCCAGTGGCAGAATCCATCCTGTTGCTCATGCTTGCGTTGTCGCATCGCCTGCTTCAGAAGGATGGAATGGTACGCGCAGGACTTTGGGCAGAGAGCACACATCAACTCGGCCGTGAACCGCGCGATCGCATCGTTGGAACAATCGGGCTAGGTAACATCGCAGCCGAAACCATTCGCCTGCTGCGCGTCCTCGACGTGCGCAGCTTTCTGGCCTTCGATCCCTACACCACAGCAGAACGTGCGGCGGACCTTGGAGTCGAACTGGTAAGCCTCGAAAAGCTGCTGCAGGATTCCGATTACATTTTGGTCAATTGTCCACTCAATGCACAGACACGCGGTCTCCTGGGCAAAGCACAGTTCGATCTGATGAAGCCCGATGCTGTGCTTATCAATACAGCGCGCGGTCCTATCGTCAGTGAATCTGCACTCGTCGAGGCACTGCAGAACAAACAGATTGCAGGCGCCGCGTTGGACGTCTTCGAGCAGGAGCCGCTCTCGACAAAGTCTCCTCTCGTTGACATGGAGAACGTCATCCTCACTTCACATTCCATCGCTTGGACAGAGGAACTCTTCCGCGATATGGGGAGAATCGACTGCCAGGGCGCGCTCGCAGTTTTTCGTGGAGAGGTTCCGGCGAACGTAGTCAATCCGCAAGTCCTCGATAGTCCGCTCTTCATCGAGAAGCTTGAACAAATGAAGGCGCGCTTCGCTTCACGGGAGGAAGCATGACGAATGTTCGGCAGCGGCTGAAGCAGGGAGATGTTCTGCTGGGCCAGTTGCTTTTAGAGTTTTTCACTCCAGGCATTGGACCGATGCTGGATGCATGCGGGCTGGATTTTGTGATCTATGACATGGAGCACGGCCGATGCGATATCGCAATGCTCGAGCAAATGATCGCATCCTGCAGAGGCAGCGGGATTATTCCCATGGCGCGGGTTCCCGATCTGCACTTTGCGCCTCTCTCTCGTGTGCTGGATTTAGGGGCGCGCGGCGTGATGGTGCCCCGCGTTGAGACCAGAGAGCAGACCGAAGACATTGTGCAGCAGCTCAAGTATGCGCCCCAGGGCAGGCGTGGTGTGGCTCTCGGAGTCGCGCATGATCTCTATAAAGCCGGCGGCCCTGATGTCTTCGCGCAGCTGAATGAGGAAACAACCGTCATCATTCAGCTGGAGTCGGTGCGCGCATTCGAGAATCTTGAAGCCATCGTTTCCGTGCCCGGCGTCGATGTCGCCTGGATTGGACACTACGACCTGACAGTCTCGATGGGTATTCCAGCGCAGTTTGACCATCCCCGGCTGATGCAGGCAATGGACGATCTGGTAGCTGCATGCAGGCGCTACGGCGTCGCACCCGGATTTCTGCCGCCGTCACAGGAGTCTGCAGCGTTCTGGATGCTTAAGGGCTTCAAGATGCTAAGCCTAGGAAGTGATATTAGTG
>JBAUTX010000210.1:0-23220 GCA_049582405.1 Occallatibacter sp.
GGACTCACCCACCGCCCAGATCAACGCCCTCATTGACGTGTCCAGTCTTGTCGGCCTGAATACCCTCTGCGATCACCGCCTCGCTTTCATCAGTTGTACTCAGCAGGCCCTCGTCGACCGCCACATCACATTTCTATCTCCAGAGCGCGCTGTAGCCGAACTCCCCCGTGACATCCAGCCAGTTCCGATAGTCATCGATGCGTGCCGCCAACTCAAGCAGGCCGGATATCGCATCGCGCTCGACGCCCTCACCATCGCAGATCCCCGCGAGCCGCTCTTCGAGTTCTGCGATTTTTTTAAAGTCAACGTCGATCGAGTTCCCGCACCAGAGCTCGACTCCCTCACCGCTCTCCATCGCCCGCGCCGCGCCCGGCTCCTCGCCGACGGGGTTGAATCCTGGGACGACTTTCAAAAGGCCCGCAAGGCCGGCTTTCAGTATTTCCAGGGCCACTTCTTCCGCCGCCCCGAAACGCTGCAAACCCGTCCCGTCGCTCCCAGCCGCATCACCGGTCTCCAACTGCTCCAGGCCATCGCGAAGACCGATCTCAACTGGCAGGAAATCGAAGACATCATCAAGCGGGACGCAACGCTTTACTACCGTCTCCTGCGCTACCTCAACTCCGCCGCCTTCGGCCTTCGCAATGAGATCCGCACTGTGCGCCAGGCACTCACCATCCTCGGCGAAAACGAGTTCCGCCGCTGGTGCCGGCTCGCCATTCTCCTTGACTCGGCGCAAAATCGCCCCTCGGACCTCGTCCTGTCCGCTCTCATCCGCGCCCAGTTCGCCGAGATCATCGGCACGAAACTTGGAATCAGCGGGGACGGCCCGTTCCTCCTCGGCCTGCTCTCCTTGATGGATGCGGTCCTGGAGATGCCCATGAGCCGCGTCCTTGACGGCCTCAACCTCAGTCCCGACATCACGGCCGCACTCCTGGAACACCAGGGACCACTCGGGCCTCTTTATGACCTCATCCTCGCCGTCGAAGCGGGCGTCTGGGGGGCCACCGTCCGCCTGTGCGAGCACCTCCACCTCGACGAAGAATTCGTCGCGCAGGCCACACTTGACGCCATGGAATGGGCTCAGTCCATCAATGCGGACAGCTAGCTTCGCGCCTCATCCTCCCCCGAAAAGACCTCAAGCCCGATGGCGAGCTACAATGCTCCCGGCAGCTTTGTACAGGAGGAGGCCCTCTTGCGGAAGCATTGGATCAAAATCGCTGTTGTGCTGATTGCCTTCATTGCGGTCCTCGTCGTGACCCCTTTCTTCGTCAATGCCGATTCCTTCCGCCCCATGATTGAATCCAAAGTGTCGGCCGCCATTGGACGCCAGATCTCGCTCGGACGCCTCGACTTTTCCCTCCTCTCGGGAAGCCTGGTTGCACGGAACATTGCCATCTCGGACGATCCAGCCTTCAGCACGGCGCCCTTTCTCCAGGCGCATGAGCTTTACATCGGCGTTCAGGTGATTCCCCTTCTGCTCCACCATCAGGTGCGCGTCACCCGCTTCACGCTCGACTCACCCAGCATCCAGATTATTCACGCCGCAAATGGCAAGTGGAACTTCTCAAGCCTCGGCAGCACGTCGTCTTCATCCACAAAGCCTCAGCCCACCGTGCTGCCCGATCTCACCGTCGGCGAGTTGGCGATCAAGAACGGCAGCGCTACCATCTCTTCGTTGCCCGCTACCGGCAAACCTTTCGTCTACACCAAACTCGACTTGACCGTGAAGCAGTTCTCCTTTGTTCGCTCCGTCCCATTTGAGCTTTCCGCCATGCTTCCCGGATCCGGCGCGCTCTCCCTCAGCGGCGTTGCCGGCCCCCTCTCACAAAGAGACGCTGCCAAAACTCCCTTCAAGGCCACCTTGCGTCTCAAAAGTTTCGACCCGGTTGCCTCCGGCGTGATTGACCCCGGCAAAGGCATCTCCATGCTCGCCGATGTCGACGCTCAGGTCAGTTCCGATGGCGACAACCTGGCTGCCAATGGCAAAGTCATCGCCTCGCGCCTGCAACTCGCCCGTACCGGTTCGCCTGCACCTCACCCCATCGATCTCGACTTCGCTGCCACCGACGATCTTGACGCACGCTCTGGCAAAATCTCTGACATCGCCATCCACACCGGCTCCGTCGCTGTTCACATTGCAGGCAACTACCGCCTCACCCCGCAAACCGTCCTCCTGGACCTTCACCTCAACGCGCCCAGCCTGCCCATCGATCAGGTGGAAGAGCTTCTCCCAGCCTTTGGTATCCAGTTGCCTTCCGGCTCGCAGCTCCGCGGCGGCACGCTCTCCACCAGCCTCGCCATCACCGGCCCAGCCGCGGCCACGAGCATCGCCGGTCCAGTCGAGATCGATAACACGCTGCTCGCCGGCTTTGACCTTGGCTCACAGTTGCAGAACCTCAATCTTTTCGGCAAGACCACCGGCGGCACGCAGATTCAGGTCGTGCGCACGACCGTGAACTCAACGCCACAACTCACTTCCTTCAGCAACATCTACGCCAACCTGCCCCAAATCGGGTCCGCCACCGGCAACGGCACCGTCTCCCCGAGCGGCGCGCTCAACTTCCAGATGCAGGCCCAAATCACCTCATCCAATACCGTCGGCGCAGTCGCAAACGAGGCCCTCGGCGCCCTTGGGGGATTCCTTGGGGACCGTTTCCAGAAGAACACCAGCAAAGGCATCCCGCTCACCATCACGGGAACCGCACAAAAGCCCTTGATTCACGCCAATGTTGGCGCCATGTTCCGCTAGGTCAAGCTTGTTTGTCGTGTGTTTCTCGTCGGATGGAAAACCGCTGCAACTCGCTCGCTGGGGACAGCGCTCTCTACGCTTCGGCCCGCACCAGCATGCAGGTGATGTTGTCCTGCCCGCCCGCTTTCTTCGCAGCTTCCACCAGGCAGGTACAGTGGTCCGCAAGGCTGCGGCTCGTTTGCAGCATCGACTCAATCATCGCGTCCGGCAGTTCGCGCGTGAGCCCATCCGTGCACAAGAGGAACAAATCCCCGGGCTCGGTCTCCAGGGCAAACACGTCCGCTGTCACGCGGCTTTGCGTTCCCAGGGCACGCGTGATCACGTTCTTCAGCGGTGAGCGCTGTGCATCCGCGGGCGTCATGCGCCCGCTCCGCACCTGTTCCTCCACAAGGGAGTGGTCTGCTGTGATCTGCTCCAGGTGCCCATTGCGCAACCGGTAGCAACGGCTGTCGCCAACATTCAGGACCCAGGCGTGTCTTTCCCGCACAGCCAGAGCCACCAGCGTCGTTCCCATCCCATTCAGCCGGTGATTGCGTTGGCTGCGTGAGAAGATCGCTTCGTTGGCTGCTGCAATTGCCTGTTCCAGCAATTCAGGCATCGGACCAGCCGAGGCGCCGCGGCCTTGACCCTCCAGCAGCCTCAACATTTCATCCACGGCCAGCGAACTGGCAATCTCGCCAGCTGCCGCTCCTCCCATCCCGTCACAGACAAGATAGACGCCGTCCTCCACGGAGTAGCCGAAAGCATCTTCGTTGGAAGGCCGCTTGCGCCCCCGATCCGTGATTGCCGAAGCCAGATAATGGACGACTGCCGTGGCCACGAAGCATCCCCCATCCACCAGTGTACACAGGGAACAGCTGGGCACACCTTCTAAAAAGTTGCGCCTCAGGGCGTGCGTCCCGCCGCCATCGCGCCGCTGCCCGGCAAGGCATAGATCTTGATCGCCCCCGCATCCAGCACCGCCAGCCGCTTGCCTGAAGGCGAAATCGCGACATTCCCGCCGCCATCCAGCACCGGGCTCGCCGGTACGCGCAACACCACCTTGCCCGTCGAGGCGTCGTACACATCCACGACCTGCCCCAGCACATCGTCAAAGGTCAGCGGTGAAAATGCATCGATCGGGTGCGTCATGAAGAGCGTCTCCCGCGCCACCCATGACCCTTCCGGCGACATCACCAGCACCGGCCACACCTGATTCACTGCCGTCGGCACGTCCCACAAACGTCGCCCCGTCGTTGACAACGCCACCAGACGCCGCGTCCCATCCGCATTGCAGGCGCTCGCCAGCAGTTCCTTCTGCGTAATGAAATCAATGCGTGGGTCGCACAGAGTATCCACTGTGCCCATCACCTGCGTCCCGCCCATAAAGCCGTTCAGGTTCACCTGCCACTGCCTGGGGCCCTTTTGCGCCGTCTCCACATATCCTGTCGCGTTGATCGGCAAATACACCTCGTTATGCACACGGCTCACCAGGATGACCTGCCCGTTCGAACGCCGCAGGATGCGCAGCACAATCTCCGGCGGTCCTGCTTCGGCCAGGGGGTTCGCCGCTTCAGGCTGCTTGGCCGCACCTTCCCCTTGCTGGTCCGCAGCCTCCGGTTCGTGGGAGTTCGCCAGAAGAAACCGCCCATCCGGGTCCATCTCCATCCACAGCAGCGGCCCCGGAAAATGCAGCAGCGGCTTCAACTCCAGCGACGCATCCCCCATCTTCAGATCATTCAGGTCGCGCAGCAGAAAGTGCCCATCCCTCACCATCCAGAGGTAGCGCGCATGGTCGTGCAGCGTCCAGATCGCCTCGCCTTCCACCGTTCCCGACGGCAATCGCAGCACAACGGCGCGAATCTGCCGCTCTTCCCCTTTGGAGTCTGCGGTTCGGTGAATCAGTCCCGGCGCACGAAAGGTAAACAGCACCCGATTCTCATCCAGAAAATCCAGCGAAACCAGGCTCTGCCTCTGCCCCTGGTAGTAGGGCCCCGGCGGATAAAACCCGAGCGGCTCCACCGCGACCGTCATCGCCGGCGGCTCCGTGGCCACCATCCATGGCCGCTTCTCTGGCGCAGGCGTCTGATCCTGCTTTTTCTGGTGCATTCCGCCCATGCCCGCGGCGCCTGCCGTCTGCACCGGCAAGCACAGAGCTCCCGAAATCATCGCCAGCACCAGGCTCGCGCGCACCCATACGTCAAACTCAACGAGCCAAATCTTCATCGATTGCTATTTTCGCCGATGTGCCCACTGTTCGGCATCTCGGCCTCTGCCTTGCACCTGTGCGAAAGTAGAGACAGCAATGCAATCTTCCCCTTCAGCCAGCACACGCATCCGCTTCCTCGGCTATGGAGCCTGCGCCATGGCCGGTTGCCTCTGGGGCACCGGCTTCTACTTCGGCCGCCTCGCGCTCAACGAGATGAGCGTCGAGTCCATGGTCCTTTACCGCTTTCTGTTTGCCTGCCTTGGCATGTTGCCCGTCGCACTGCTCCACCGCGTCCGCCTTACCTGGCCGGAGATGCGCATCCTCCTCATCGCCGCCTTCTTCGGCATCCCCGTGCAGTTCCTGATCCAGTTCCACGGCCTCGCCCTCACCACGGTCAGCCATGCCTCGCTGATGGTCGGCTCCATGCCAGTACTCCTCGGCGTGGCCGCCGCACTCTTCGCCGGCGAACGCCTCGATGCGTTCGGCTGGCTTGCCCTCGTCGCCTCCACCATCGGCGCAGCGCTCATCGTGCTCGGCGGCCATCGCGGTCCCGTCGCACAAGGCGAGCCTTCGCTGCAGGGAGATCTCCTCGTCGTCCTCTCTCTCTGCACTTCGCTTGCATGGATTCTGCTCAACAAGAAGCTCATGCACACCCACAGTCCACCCGTCGTCACCGCGTACACCATCCTCAGCGGCACTGTCATGCTTGCCGTGTGGATCGTCGGACCATGCCTGCTCAATCCATGGCGGTCCACGCCGCATCCATGGCCCGCCTTCGCACACGTCAGCCACATCGCCTGGACGGCGCTTGCCATCAGCGGCCTCGCCTGCACCGCCACCACAACCTTCCTGTGGAACTGGGGCATCCACCGCGTCCCCGCGTCGCGCGCCGGCGTCTTCCTCAACATCGAGCCCGCCCTTGGCTCCTACCTCGGCGTCAAGCTCCTCGGCGAGCACCTCGGCCCCCATGCATTCGCGGGTGGCGCGCTCATCCTCGCCGCGGCCATCATCCTCACCACGCGCGGCCATGAACCGCAGCCGGAAGTCATCCTCGAGTAGCGCCCACCAGCAAGTACAGACTCAACTCGCGCAGCACTCCTGCCGATAAACCTCTTGCCGCATCCGCGGCAGGAGAATCACATTGCCGCTCATCGCCTGGAATGACGCACTCTCTGTCGGGGTCCAGTCCATCGACGCACAGCACAGGAAACTCGTCGACACGCTCAATGAACTCCACGACGCCATGCTCGCCGGCAAGGCAAGAAATCTCACTGGCCCTATTCTCGAGAAGCTGCTCAATTACACCCACGACCATTTCGCTTCAGAAGAAGCCATGATGGCTGCAGCCAACTACACAGGGCTCGCCGCGCACAAGCTCCGCCACGGCGATCTCACCCGTCAGGTCGAGGGCTACATCGCCCGCTTCCAGCAGGGTGAAATCACGCTGAATCTCCATCTGATGCACTTCCTGCGCGACTGGCTCACCCACCACATCCAGGAGGAAGACCGCGATTATGGCCCAGCCATGCAGGCCCGCGGCCTGCGCTAGTCTGCTTCAGCCCTCAAACGACAACTGTGCCGATGCCCATCCTGGCTGCGCGGCCTTCGGCTCCGCGGCCAGGTCATACACCAGCCGCTCCAGCACCAGCCGCTTGTCGGGCGGCGACGACCGCAGCTCCAGATCCGCCCGCGCAATCAGACGCAGCGCCCGCGTCAACTCTCTGCGGCTCTTGTACCGCCGCGCCTGCCGGATCAGATCGTCCGCGGCGAACGGCGGCATCCGGAATCCCTGCCACAGCGCCTGCCAGATCGCGCGCGAATCCCGCACGTTCTTCTCCAGAATCACCAGCATCTGCCGAAACGTCCGCGCCAGCATGTACAGGTGTCCAATCGCCGCATCCTCACCGGCATCCGAGCTGTTCAGCAACCCATCCAGAATCGCCAGCGCCCGCGCCCGGTTGTGCTGACTGATAGCGTCCGTCAGTTCGTACAGTGACCGTTGCTTGGCCGCCAGCACCATCGTCTCCACATCGCCCAGCGTAATCCGTCCCCGCCCCTCGGTGTAGAGCAGCAGCTTTTCCAGCTCGGACGCAATCAGCATCATGTCTGCGCCCAGCGCATCCACCAGTTCGCGCGCCGCGTCCGCCTCCATCCGAGTCCCCGCTTCCTGCGCCGTCCCAGTCGCCCAGCGCATCGCGTCGTCTTCGCTCACGCGGGCCAGTTCCACCATGCCGCAGTGCGCCCCCAGTGTCTCCGTCAGGCGCTCAAAGCGGTTCTTATCGTCCATGTCCATCCGCCGCGTGTCAGAAGGAATCCTCACAAAATCCGCGACAAACAAAAGCACTGCCTGCGGATTGGGCGACTTGAAGTAACGCTCCAGCGCGGCGAACTCCTCTTTCTTGGCCCCACGGGTGTAGAGCTGCCGCACGTTCCGCACAAAAATCACCTGAAACGGCGTCATCAGCGAAGGCGTCTGAGCCCGGTCCAGCACCTCAAAGATCGATGTGCTTCCCAGGTCCAGGTCCGAAAGGCAGAAATCGCGCAACTCCGCCGGCACATAGGCCTTCAGCACGGCGGCCCGGCAGCGGTCCTGCAGAAAAATCTCGTCGCCCACCAGCACGTAGCCCGGCTTCAGCTGCCCCGTGCCCGCCGCGGCGGCTTCCACCTCCGCCACAAAGCGGCCCGTCGCCGTGAACCCTGCGCCCCACCGTGCGGTGCTCACTTTGTCCGGCTCCGTTCTCTTGCCTGCATCACCATGCCGCTCCAGAATATCCGGCCTGCCAGCCCGGCACCAGCCTCATCCCCGCAAGGTTGCCTAAACCCTCAACTTCACGCGCCATTTCCACATCACGGATCTTGTTCATCAAACGGGAAGGAAGAAAGGTGGCCCCAACCTCGAATCGCACTTTCGTAACCCGCGCACAGGCCGTTTCCCGCCCTCAATTGCAAGAATCCCTTGGCGCACGCGCGCATCATGCCTACACTGGACTCAGCCTCGAACAAGGGGCCCCAAGGCCCTCCCCCAATGCAGAAACGACGGCGCAAAGCTCCTCACTTTGCGCCGTCGCTGATTCAGAGCCCCTCCACCACATCCGCAACCAGAGCCCGCGCAAAGTCCCGGGAAAGCCGGTCAACCGCCGCCGGGCTCTCATCCAGAAACGTCGTCAGGTCCGTCGTCGACTGGTACTGCTCCCGGTACACATAGTTCTTGTTTTCGTAGAGAACCTTGCCGTCCCGCCCCGTCAGTTCTACCGACACGACCAGCGTGATCAGGAAGCTCGAGGACTGCTGCGTCGAAGTGTTGTACGTGAGCGGCGCCACCGCCTCCTGCAGAATCGTCCCGTGCAACACCGCATCCGCATCGCGACTCGCATCCGGCAGCACCCGCATGGCCGTGCGCGCAGTGAACTCGTGAATCACCGCGTTGGTCATCGCCACTTCCGTGTGATACGTGTTGGTCCGCGTGGCAAAGACCGGAACCGCCAGCGTACGCGCATCCGGCGGCAGGTGTGCCATTGCCCCGAGTGCATGATATCCGCACCCTGTAAGGCCAACCAACCCGAGCAGGAGCGCCGCAAATCCAATCGAGCGCATGTCTCATCTTATCGCGGGCTCGCTGCTCACACCCAGGCCACCGCCAACCGGCCCAGATCTGCCGTTGAAAGTCTCAGCCCATCCGCACGGCCATCAAAGTAGAGCGCATTCAGCTCCTTCGTCCCCACCTGCTCCATCCGATGAAATCCTGCCCGCCGCAGCTCCCGTTCCAGTTCGTCGGGCTCAAAGAAAAGCTGGAAAGGCTCGCCCGCCGCCGCCACTCGCTTTGCCAGCCGGTCAAAAATCGCCCGCCGCGCCGGGCTCAACGTATCTGGCGCCAACGCAAAGTCAAAGCACACCCCGCTCCCCGGCGGCATCTCCGCAATCGCTTTCAGCGTCGCGGTAAACGCAGGACGGGTCAGATAAGGCACCACGCCGAGCCACGTGAAAAACGCCGCGGCTCCCACGTCAAACCCTGCTTCTGCCAGCCCCTCACGCAGCCCCTTGTGCTCAAAGTCCAGCGGCACGTACGTCAGGTTCTCCGGAGCCCCGATGTCAGCCCCCGCCAGCATCTCCCGCTTCCACTCCTGCGTCGCTGGAAAATCCACCTCAAACACCCGCAGCGCAGGAAACGGATTCCGATACGCGAAGGTATCCAGCCCCGCGCCCAGAATCAGGTACTGCCGCACTCCCGCACGTACCGCCTCTTTCAACCGATCTTCTGCATACCGGCTCCGCGCCGCCATAAACGCGCGAAAGTCCCGGGCCACCGGGTGCATGGCGCGCTCCATGTCCCGCGCAAATCCCCCGCCCAGCAGCGGCAACGCAATCGGATCTTCAAGAATCCGCGGATGCTCCATCAGCTGATGCGCCGCCCGCCGAATCGCCACCCGCAGCGCCGTCTTGCTCGCCTTGCCGCTTCGCATGAGGTCGAGTCTACATGCTCTCGGAAAATCGAAACCCGCCCGGCGTACCATTGCCGGTATGACTTCGATCGGAATGAGTTGGATCGGCTGGGCCCTCCTCTCTGCTCTCTTCGCCGCCGCAACGGCTCTCCTCGCCAAAGTCGGCGTGGCGCACGTCGACTCAAACCTCGCCACCGCCATCCGCACCAGCGTGGTCGTCGTCTTCACCTGGGCCATCGCCATCGGCCTCGGCAAGCACGGAGAAATCCGCCTTCTCGACCGCCGCACGCTCATCTTCCTTACGCTCTCCGGCCTCGCAACCGGCCTCTCCTGGCTCTGCTATTTCCGCGCACTGCAACTCGGCCCCGCTTCGCGCGTCGCCCCGCTCGACAAGCTCAGCGTCCCCCTCGTCATGCTCTTCGCATGGTTCCTGCTGGGCGAAAAGCTCAATGCAGCGGTCATCACCGGCGGCCTCCTCATCACCGCAGGAGCCATCGTCATGGTCCTCGGGTAGGCCCGCCGCGCTTCCTTATACTGGTCCCAACACTCCGAAGCCACGCGAAAGGCCCGCTTGAACCCGTCCCCTGCCACCATCCGCCGCATCATCCTCACCGGCTTCATGGGCTCCGGCAAATCCACCGTCGGTCCGCTCGTCGCCCATCGTCTGGGTTGGCGCTTCCTCGATGCCGATGATGTCTTGGAAGCAGAAGCCGGGATGACGATCGCCGAATTCTTCGCTCGCCACGGCGAGCCAGCCTTCCGCGATCGCGAACACGCCACCATCGCCCGCCTCGCTGCCTCAGATGCGCTCGTCCTCGCTCTCGGCGGCGGCGCCATCGAGCGCCCCGACACCCGCGACCTCATGCTCAACAACCCCGGCACGCTGCTTGTCCATCTCGAGGTCACGCTCCCCACCACCCTCGCCCGCTGCAGCGGCACGGAAGCCACACGCCCTGTCCTCGCCGATCAGGCCAACCTTGCCGCCCGCTACGAGCGTCGCCTGCCCCTCTACCGCGCCGCCCACGTCACCATCCCCGTCGACACGCTCACGCCCACCCAGGTCGCCGACGCAATCCTCTCCGCTGCAGGTCTTTAGCGGAATCAAGTTCTCAGCCGCCGCGGCGCTGTCCGTCTTGGTATCATCAGAAGAGGCGCCCAGCTCCCCGCCGCATGGCTTTCGCTGCGCCTTCGTTTCCATGACCCCAGCCTCTCAAGCCACCGCCCCGGCCGAGTTCGCCACGCAAGCGGAGCACCACGCGATCCACGCCCCCCGTCCCGGCGTGACCGCCATGCTCCTGCAGGACTTCCGCGAGCTCTTCAAAGTTCGTGTCACCGGCATGGTCCTGATTACGGGCTGGGCAGGCTTCTACCTCGGCTCCATGCAGTCCGGCATCTCCACCCTCCAGCGCGGACTGCTCGACACCCTCTTCGGCATCGGCCTCGTCTCGGCCGGCTCCGGCGCACTGAACCAGGCCCTCGAGCGCACCACCGACGCCCTCATGAAGCGCACCGCCGACCGGCCGCTCCCCAGCGGACGCGTTCCGCTCTCCATCGGCATTCTTCTCGGCCTCGGCGCTCTGGGCCTCGGCGCATGGTGGCTGCTGCTCCACACCAATCTGCTCACCGTCTCGCTCGCGCTCCTCACGGCCTTCAGTTACGTTGCCGTCTACACCCCACTCAAGCGCGTCACCACCATGGCCACCTTCATCGGCGCGTTTCCCGGAGCCATGGGCCCCATGCTTGGCTGGACCGCCGCCCGCGGACGCATCGAGTGGCCTGCCGTCGCGCTCTTTGCCATCCTGTTTGTCTGGCAATTTCCTCACTTCATGGCCATCGCCTGGATGTACCGCGACGAATACGCCCGCGCCGGCATTCGCATGTTGCCCGTCGTCCAGCCCGACGGCTGGTCCACCGTCGTCGAGGCCCTCTTCTACGCCATCGTCATGATTCCCGTCAGCCTCGCCCCCTGGCGGCTCGGCATGACCGGCCCCGCGTACGCCGTCATCGCCCTGGCCCTCGGCATCGTCTATCTCGCGTACACCATTCGCTTCACCCGCATCCTCCGTGACATTCCGCCGGAGGAAAGCCGCATGGTCGCCCGCGACCTCCTGAAGGTCAGCGTCATCTACCTTCCACTGCTGCTCACTGCACTCATGCTCGGCGCCATCGCAAAACACTGAGGCACCATGAACACCGTCGCTCCCGCTTCCAGTTCCCGCTCCGGTACGGGCGTCGCCATCGCGGCCATCCTTGCCATCAGTGCCGCCGCCACGCTGTTCCTCTTCTGGCTCATTTACATCCATCCCGCAGCCGACGCCGCCAGCACCCGCTTCGCCTTCCTGCCCGGCCTCAACGCCGTGCTCAACGGCCTCAGCGCCACCGCGCTACTCATCGGCTACACCTTCATCCGCGCGCGGCGCATCGCCGCCCATCGCGCGTCCATGTTGACGGCTTTTGCCTTCTCTACGCTCTTCCTCGTCGGCTACATCGCCCATCACGCACTGCACGGCGACGTCCGCTATCCGCTCCACGCCGCCTTCCGCACCTTCTATCTCTGGCTGCTCGCCAGCCATATCATCCTGGCCACCGTCGCCCTGCCGCTCGTTCTCGTCACCTTCTTCTTTTCACTCTCCGGCAGAATCCCCCAGCACCGCAAAGTCGCCCGCTGGACCTTCCCCCTCTGGCTCTACGTCTCCATCACCGGCGTCATCACCTACGTCATGCTCCGCCTCGCGCAAGGATAACCACCCGCCATGCCCGCTTCCCCACGGATTTCCATGCCGGATGACGGCACACGCCAGCTCCTGCAGTGGGGCAGTTCCATGGTCGGCGCCGGCCTGCTCTCTGGCCTCCTCCTGCTCACCGTCCTCGGCGGCTTCACCCCCACCGGAGCCACCACCAACACCGGCTGGTTCGCGCTCATCGTCGCTCTCATGTGCATCCCCTTCGGCGGCCTGCTGCTGACCCTCGGCGTCGCCAAGTGGCTCCGAAATCGTTCTCTTGCCCGCCGCGGCTAGCTGCCCGTTCCCTTCTTCCCATCCATCCCTCTCTTGTGTTCCATGCAAATTGCGGTACACTTCGTTATCCGTGGCGTCAGCATTCCACGAAGCGAATCTGCATCCATCAGCACCCATCGCATCACCGGGAGGGCCCATGAAAGTCACCGACACCATCGCCACCGTACTCAAGAACAAGGCCATCAATACCGTGCTCTCCATCTCCCCGGAGCAGACCGTCTACCACGCCCTGGAGATCATGGCCCACCACGATGTCGGTGCTCTGCTCGTCCTTTCAAACATGCGCCTCGTCGGCATCCTCTCCGAGCGCGACTACGCCCGCAAAGGCATCCTCATGGGCCATGCCTCCAAGGAAACCCTCGTCCGCGACATCATGACCAGCCCCGTCACCTACGTCGGCCCGCAGCAGACCGTCGACGAGTGCCTGACCATCATGACCCAGCACCACTTCCGCCATCTGCCCGTCGTTCAGAACGACGCCGTCATCGGACTCATCTCCATCGGCGACCTCGTCAAATGGACCATCTCCGGCCAGGCCCATGCCATCGAGGCGCTCGAGGGATACATCTCCGGCGCGTATCCCGGCTAAGGCATCCACGCACCAACCGCCGCGCCGCGTACGCCACCACCCCACCGGTCCTCAACCACAGGGAGGGTTACCTCATGCGCTGGCTCATCACCACTCGCACCATTGAATCCAACGGTTTCGGCACCGATCAGACCAACCTGACCTATTGGACCCTCAAATCACCCGGCCTGCCGCTCGATCAGCTCACGAGTTGGCAGTTGCAGACGCCGGACGCCTTCAAGCAACTCCTCATCCAGACCGCCGATCGGTTCCCTGACCCCTTCGGCCTCGATGCCGCGCAGCAGCGTCACGTTTGTCTCTTCATCCATGGCTACAACGTCAAGTGGACCGACGCGATGCGCACCTACAACAACCTCGCGTCCACACTTTTCGACGGCCCTGATTCCCTCGGCGAGCTCATCTCCTTTGACTGGCCCTCCAAGGGCGCGCTACTCGGCTATCTCCCCGACCGCGCCGAGGCCCGAAAGGCCGGCGACGATCTCACCGAAGTCCTCTCCGAGCTCTACGATTGGCTGATGCTCAAGCAGAAGCAGACTGCCGCCGACACCGCGAACGCCTGCCGCGCCCGCACCTCGATCATCGCGCACAGCATGGGCAACTACGTGCTCGAAGAGGCCATGAACGCCGTCTGGACGCGCAAGAATCGCCCGCTCCTCACCAGCCTCATGCACCAGGTACTCATGATCGCCGCCGACGTCGACAACGATCTCTTCCGCAGTGGCGAGTCCGTGCAGCACGGCGATGGCGAAGGCCTCGCCAATCTCTCCTACCGCATCACCGCGCTTTTCACCGGACGCGACGACGTCCTCGGAGCCTCCGCCGGCCTCAAGCACTTTGGCAAGCGCCGCCTCGGCCGCGTCGGGCTCGACCGCACCTATCCAGTCCCCGACAATGTCTGGGACATCGACTGCACCCACCTGCTCAACCCGTCCGTCAGCGGCCTCGCCATCCACAGCGAATACTTCAACACCGCGGAAGCGGACTGCTACAAGCTCATGCGCTCCATTCTCCAGGGCATGGACCGAAGTCTCCTCGTGCAAAAAGGCATCGTCCCGCCAGCTCTTTCGCGCACCCAGCTCACGCAATAGCAAAACAGCAGTGCTCGCTCGTCCGCCTCACAGCGTCCGCTTGAACAGCGGCGTCGCCAGCAGCAGCGTCCCGATCCCAAACGTGAAGAGAAACAGCAGATCCCCGTTGATCGCAGCAAACCCGCCATCCTTCAGCAGGACGGCTTTGAAGCCGTGAATTGCATACGTGAAGGGATCCACCACCGCAATCGCCCGCAGCCACTTCGGAAACGCCGCAATCGGATAAATCGCCCCCGACGGGAAAAACAGCAAGGTGTTCAGCACGCCAAACATCGCCCGCGGCACCAGCGGATCATCCACGCGCACCATCATCAGGAACATCATCCCGTTGAACGCAATCGACGTTCCCAGAATCAGTGCAAGCAGCTGCACCAGCGCGGCAGGATGAAAGATCACTCCCAGCCCCGCCATCAGCGACCCAATCACGGTCAGCGAGATCCCGCTCAGCACCGCCTTGATTGCCCCGGCAATGTTCAGCCCCATCACCAGTTCCAGCTTGCTGATCGGCGTCACCAGGTAGCCTTCATGCACCCCGCGCGCCTTGTCGTCGATGTAGAGCATCCCTCCGCCGATCATCACCGAGATGTACATCGCCAGCGAGATGGAGCCGGACAGCAGGTACTTCATGTACTCCACAAACGGATAAAGCTCCACAATCTCCAGTGCAATATTTTTCACCATGCGCGGCTGAATCACCGGCTGGTTCAGCGCATCGATCAGAGACTGCATCTCGCCCTCAATACTGCCGCTCATGAACTGGTCCGAATTGTCCACCACCAGCCCCAGCCGCGGCGCATCCTGCGCATACACGCGCCGCGAAAACTGCGCCGGAATAATCACCGCCGCATCCACACGGCCCTCGCGCACGTCGTCCCGCGCCTGGTTCTCGTCCTTGTACTCCACCGCATTGAACGTCGCAATATTCGCCGCCACCGAGTCAAACGCCTCGCGCACCTTCACCGCTTCCGGCCCGTGGTCATAGTCCACAAAAGCCACTCGCGCCCCGCGAATCTTGCCCCCAAATGCGTTCCCCAGAATCACCAGCTGCACCAGCGGCAGCATCATCGACATGATCATCAGCACCGGTGAGCGGAAGAACTTCCGCATCTCCCGCTCCACAATCGCCAGCATCCGGTTCATGGGTTTGCTCCTGGCCGCGGAGGCATCGTAAACACGGCCTTCACCTGCTCATCGCGCAGCTGCCGCCCCGTGTAATGCACAAACACATCGTCCAGCGACGTATTCTGCACACTCAGCGATGTGAGCTGCTCTCCCAGCGATGCCGCCATCTCCACCAGCTGCGTCGTCGTCTGCGAACCGTTCGACGTCAGCACGCGATACACGCCGGCCGACTGCGCCTGCACCTCCGTCACATCCGGCAGCGCCTGCAGCCGCCCCAGCCACTCGTCCGACTCACGCGCAAACTGCACCTCCACCACATTCGATCCCGGCACGCTCTGCTTCAGTTCCACCGGTGTGCCCAGCGCCACCAGCGTGCCATGATCCACGATCGCAATGCGGTCGCACAGCCGGTCGGCCTCTTCCATGTAGTGTGTCGTCACCAGCATGGTCAGGTTGCGCGTCTTCTTCAGGTTGTTCAGCATCTCCCACACGGCAATGCGCGACACAGGATCAAGCCCCGTCGTCGGCTCATCCAGAAAGAAAATCCGCGGATCGTGCACCAACCCCCGCGCAATCTCCAGCCGTCGCCGCATACCGCCGGAGAGCGTCTTCGTCTCCGCCTTGCGCCATTTCTCCAGGTCCACCGCCTCGAGCACCTCTGCAATATTCCGCTCCCTCTCTACACGCGGCACGGAATACAGCTTTGCGTAAATACTCAGATTCTCCTCGACCGTCAGGTCCTGGTCGCTCGTCAGCGCCTGCGGAATCACCCCAATCACCCGCCGCACCGCATCTGCGTCCTTCATCACGTCGTAGCCGGCCACCAGCGCCCGCCCGCTCGTCACCGGAATCAGCGTCGTCATCATGCGAATCAGCGTGCTCTTGCCCGCACCGTTCGGTCCCAGCAGCCCGAAGATCTCCCCCTCGGCCACCGAAAAGTTCACACCCTTCACCGCTTCAAACGCGCCATACTTCTTGACGATGTTCTCCACGGCAATCGCCACCGGCGCCGCGCCGTTCCTCCCGTTCACCGCAGATGGCGCAGCAGCACTCATGGCTTCACCAGCTTGCTCTTCGGGATGTACACCTCGGCAATCATCCCCGGCACAAACCGCTCGCCCTCATTCGGAATCAGCAGTTTGATCTGCACCGTCTTGATGTCCCGCTTCCGCCCGCCGTTGATGTCGCGCTGTGTTGCAAAGTCCGCCTCCGCCGACTTCACAATCACCTTGCCCCAGACCGTCGCCCCGCTCGGCATCACCACGCGCAGGGTGTCGCCCAGTTGCACCGCATCGGCCTCCGTCTCCGGCAGCGGCGCATACACCCACGTCTGCGTCAGGTCCATAATCGTCGCAATCGTGCCACCCGACGGCAACACCTCACCCTGCCGCGCCGCCAGCACGTTCACCTGCCCCGTCACCGGCGCAACCACCCTCGCATACCCCAGTTCCACCGCTGCCTGCTCCGCCAGCGCCTTCGCGTTCTCCAACTGCCCCCGCGTCGACGCCACCGTCCGCTGCGAAGCCAGTGCCAGCAACTCATGCGCCTGCGCCTGCTTCAGTGCAGCCTCTGCGGCCGTCACATTATGCTGTGCCGCCTGCACCGCCGCTTCGTCTGCCGCCAGGCTCGTCACCGCCTCATCGCGCGCTTGCTCGCTCATGATGCCCTGCTTCGCCAGCGCCACAATCCGCGTCGTATCGGCCCTCTGGTGGTCCAGATTGGCCTTCGCCTGCGCCAAAGCAGCATGAGCCGATTGCACCTGCGCGGCAGCATTCACTGTCGCACTCGACACCTCGCCCGCGTTTTGACGCTGCGTCTCCTGCGTCTCGTTCAGCTTCCACCGGCTGCTGGTCACCGTGGCCTGCGCCGCCTCATGCGCCGCGGCCAGGTCCTCGCTCTCGATCACCGCCACCAGTTGGCCGGCCTGCACTTTCTGCCCTTCATCCACGGCCAGCGTCTCAACCCGCCCGGGAATCTTCGCGCTGACCATCACTTCATTCGCGTCCACGGTACCGATGAGCTTCAGATCGCTCGGCGGCCGCGCCGTCAGCAGATACCACACCAGAGAACCAGCCAGAAGCACCCCAAGGATGAGAAACACCCTATTGCGCGCGTTCATTCTTCCTCCGCATTCCCAGCCAATCTGTCTTCAGCTCGGGCATCGGCATATCCCCCAGCACCCGCGCAGCCAGTTCCGCGCCGTGGCTGCGGTCCACAAAGACCGCATGCCCCAGAAACTCCACCAGCGCCACCCGCCGTTTCGACAGCACAGCGGCGTCCAGCGGCTCAAAAGGCATCATCATCCGCCACACCGGAGCGCTCAGAAAGTAAAAAACGTTCGCTCCCAGCGCCGCCAACTCCATTTGCAGCCAGTCCGCCTCAATCAGCTCGCCCGTCTTCATCCCTTCCTGCAGCGTCGACTGGTACATCTCCTGCAACGGCGCAAAGACGCGCTCCACCAGCAGCGGCATCGCTCCCGACTCGCCCTTGTGGTGCCGCATCATCTCCTGCTGCATCATGCTCTGAAATTCATGCTGTGCCAGGATGCGGTCAAAATGGTCCAGAGCCGCCCGCAGCAACCGCTCCCCCGGGGACACATTCCGCTGCAGCACCGCCAGAGAGCGCTCGCGGGTCTTGTCCGCGATCATCTGCAGCGCGGCTAGATAGAGCTTCTCCTTGCTCTCGAAGTAGTAGTAGAGCAGCGCCTTGTTCACTCCCGCCGCTGCCGCAATGCGTTCCGTGCGTGCCCCAGCCAAGCCAAAGCTGCTGAACTCGTTCAGAGCAGCATCCAGAATGCGCCTGCGCGTTTCCGCAGCACGGTCGCGATGATTTCGTACAGGTGATGTTGTCATGTTAACTAACCAGTTAGTAAAGTACTCTACCTTCTTGAACCTGGCAAATCACCCTTCGCCGCTGGCAATATTGCATAAGAGTTAACACTTATATTTTTATGGACTTATATAATCTTCTTAAACTATTTTCTAGAGATGGAGAGACCGCCCGAGCGCAAGGATTTCCATAATCCTTCAGGCAAGGAGGTTCACCCTTCCGCCGCCTTGAGCTCCAGCGCCGTCACCCTCTGCATCTCCCACCGCCTCACTGTCTTCCGGCTCGCCCTCATCTTCCAGCCCGCGCCGCAGCGTGTGCTCGGCTTCCGAGCCATTGTCCTCCTCGCCCCGAGCCATTGCTTCCAGCTCCTCCGGGAGCGGTCGCATGGCCGTCTCGTTGTGCGGTCGCACAAAGGCGCTCGCCCCGATTCGAGGCACAGGTCCGATCTCCATGGCCGCAGGCCCTCCAGTTGGCCTTGCCTCTCCCATCGGCAGTCCCGCCCGGGCCTTCAATTTCATGCATCCAGGCTGCCTCATTGCGCGGCACTCCGCCAGGCCGCATCAGTTGCTACACTGGGGCCATGATGGACGAGCAGGAATTTCGCCGAGTCGCTGAGGCTGCCCTCGAGGCCCTCAAGCGCCGACTGATTGCACGAGAAGAAGAAGAGGAGGCCGGCTTTGAGGTCGAAGAGCAGAATGGCGTCCTGAATGTTCTCTTCGAAGAGCCACCCGGGAAATTTGTCATCACGCCCAACACGCCCGTGCGGCAGATCTGGATCTCCGCCCTCGCCACCAGCTTCAAACTCGACTGGGACGCCGCTGCCGGCAAGTTCGTCCTTCCCCGCACCGGCGAATCGCTCGAAGACCTCATCGACCGGCTGATCCAGCAGAACACCCAGGGCTGAGCCTGTGCGCCACCCAACCGGTCCTGCAATCGCGCCGGCTCATCGCGTTTCGTAGCGGTAGAATCCTCTCCCCGCCTTGCGGCCCAGCCAGCCCGCATCCACCATCCGCACCAGCAGCGGGCACGGCCGATATTTCGGGTCGCCAAATCCCTCATGCAGCACGCGCAGGATGTCCACGCACACGTCCAGCCCGATGAAATCCGCCAGCGTCAGCGGTCCCATCTTGTGCGCCATCCCCAGCTTGAAGACCTGGTCCACCGCCTCAGCCGTCGCCACGCCTTCCATCACCGCAAACGCCGCCTCATTGATCAGCGGCATCAGCACGCGATTCGACACAAACCCCGGTGCATCGTTCACCTCCACCGGCGTCTTGCCCAGCCGCAACGTCAGGGCATGCACGGCATCAAATGTCGCATCGCTCGTCGCCAGCCCGCGCACCACCTCCACCAGCTCCATCATGGGCACAGGATTGAAGAAGTGCATCCCGATCACCCGATCGGGCCGCCCCGTCAGCGCAGCCAGCCGCGTAATGGAAATCGAAGAAGTATTCGTCGCCAGAATCACACTTTGCGGCAGCAACGTATCGAGGGCCCGAAAAATGTCGCCTTTCAGCTCAAAGCGCTCCGGAGCCGCTTCCACCACCACCTCGGCGGCCGCCAGCTCACTGCGGTCCACCGTCGTCGCAATCCGCTTCAGCGTCGGCTCAATCTCCGCCTCGCTAAGCTTGCCCTTCGCCGCCTCGCGTCCCAGATTGGTGCGAATCTGCCCCAGCGCGCGCTCCAGAAAGCGCTCCTCGACATCGCACAGAATCACGCGCAACCCGGCCCTCGCAAACACATGCGCAATCCCGGAGCCCATCGTCCCCGCACCCACCACACCCACCGTCGAAAAATCCGCCATCGTCAGCGCCCCCTCGATTCCAGTGGGAGTGTAGCAGTTCGCCTGCGGCCCCTGCTGTTCACCTGCCCCGCCCAGGACTGTAAACGCAACAAGGCCCGGACCATCCGGCCCGGGCCTTTGTTCACGGCGTTCCTGGCGGCTTCACCCTGTGCTCTGGGTCAGTTCTGCTCCAGCCCTTCAGTCGGCGCCAGCCGCATGTTTTCGTTCAGTGTCAGAATCAGCGGCGTTCCCGCATCCAGCCTCGCCTGCGGATGGCTCACCAGCAGATGCGTGGTCACAAGGCCCGCCCCGATCAGCCCGCCTGCCAGAGCGCCCACCGGCCCGCCCAGGTACGCCCCTGCCAGAGCGCCCGTACCCACCGCACCGCCATACTCAATGCTGTCGCGCCGCACCTGAGAGCCCGGCCCGATCATCCCCTCAGCGTGCACGGTGTTCTTTGAAACCGGCGCATCGGTCACCGTCGCGTCCAGTCGAAAGATCTTCCCATCGGGCAGCTTCACCGTCTCCGGCCGCAGTTGTAGAGAGCCATACGACGCAAAATGTCCAGCCGACGCATCCACCACCGTGCCGTCAATCTCTGCGCCCGCCGGGATCAGCACATGACTGCCGTCGCTCGACATCACATCCGTCGCCACGCGGCTGCGGAATGGCTCGCCCGCCTTGCTGAAGTTGCTTGAAAGATCCTCCATCAACTCAACGCGAATCGAGGTCCCTTCGCCCACCACGTCAGCCGGCAGCGGAGCGGGATGCACAATGTCGCCGTCCGGATCGGCCATCACGATCCGGCGCTTCAGCTGCGGCTCTGCGACAGGCGCGCTCGGCGCACTTTGCGGCACCACGACGATGCCCGCATCCGTGCCGTCGACCGAAGATGCCTTGGTAGCAACGTGGGGCGCGGCCGCCGCAGGTGCCTTTTGAGCAGCTGGCTGCGTCTGCGCCACCGCGCGATGCGCAGCCGATGGCTTGGCAATCGTCTCGTCCGAATCTGCAGTCGTTTGAATCGTGTCGTCCGATGGGGGATGCGAAACGCCCTCGTACGGGCCCGTCGGGCCTGCCTGTTGCGCATGCAGCGCCCAGGTCATCCCGGCAAGAAATAGAGCTGTCATCATTACACGCTTCATCTTCATAACTCCTGTGCGCAGGCTGGTCTTCCCCCTGTGCTCCTTAGACCCTTCCTGCGGCAAAACGTTCCCCGGCGTGTCCGCCTCCAAAGCGCAACCCGCCATTGTTATGCTACCCCCCGTCCAGGCCCATGCCGCACATGGCTCTGTGCGCCGCGTTCCCTCCAAGGCACGAATCAGAAATGACAACGCCATTCCTGATGTTTTCTCCCTGTCCGCCCAATCCACTCGCTGTGACCGCCGCCACAAGGGTCGCAAGCGCCTCATTTGTTAAAATCCCTACGGAACTTGAAGATTTTTCCCATCTGGACGGTCAGGAGTATTTCCCCACGTGCACGGGTTTCTGGAAACCATTCGCAGCACCGCCGGTGAAACCATCGCCGTGGACCGCCGTCCCAAACTGCCCAGTCTGAATGCCCGGCTGCAGCACCGCATCATGAGGAGTGATATGACTGAGATTGTTGCCATTCGCGCCCGCGAAGTTCTTGACTCGCGAGGCAATCCTACCGTCGAAGCAGATGTAATCCTGGAAAGCGGCGCCATGGGCCGCGCCATCGTGCCCTCGGGCGCTTCCACTGGCGAACATGAGGCCGTGGAGCTCCGCGACGGCGACAAGAGCCACTACCTTGGCAAGGGCGTCCTGCAGGCCGTCGCCAATGTTGAAACCGTCATTGCCCCTGAACTTGAGGGCCTCGACGCCTCCAATCAGCGCCTCATCGATCAAACCATGATTGCCCTCGACGGCACCCCCAACAAGGGCAAGATCGGCGCCAACGCCATCCTCGCTGTCTCCATGGCCGCCAGCCGCGCCGTTGCGACGACCCTCGAGATGCCCCTCTACCGCTACCTCGGCGGCATCAACGCCTCCGTGCTGCCCACGCCCATGCTCAACGTCCTCAACGGCGGCGCGCATGCCGACTCCAACGTGGACTTCCAGGAGTTCATGATTATGCCCGTCGGAGCAGAGCGCTTCAGCGACGCGTTGCGGTGGTCGGTCGAGACCTTTCACACGCTCAAGGGCGTCCTCAAGAAGAAAGGCTACAACACCGCGGTCGGCGACGAAGGCGGTTTCGCTCCCTCGCTCAAGTCCAACAGCGAAGCCATTGATCTGATCCTCGAAGCCATCACCCAGGCCGGCTACCAGCCCGGCGAGCAGATCGCCATCGCCCTCGATCCCGCCTCCAGCGAGTTCTACGACAAGGAAAAGAACAAGTACGTCTTCAAGAAGGGCGACAAGCGCGAGCTCACCAGCGAACAGATGGTCGCCTTCTACGAGGACTGGGTTCGCCAGTATCCCATCGTCTCGCTCGAAGACGGCCTCGCCGAAGACGACTGGGCGGGCTGGCGCGTTCTCACCGACACGCTCGGCCAGAAGATTCAGCTCGTCGGCGACGATATCTTTGTCACCAACGTCAAGCGCCTCCAGCGCGGCATTGAAGAGGGCGTGGGCAACTCCATCCTCATCAAGGTCAACCAGATTGGCACCGTCACCGAGACCCTCGATGCCATCGAGCTCGGCCGCCGCTATGGATACACCTCGGTCATGAGTCACCGCTCCGGTGAAACCGAAGACACCTTCATCGCTGATCTTGCCGTCGCCACTGGCGTGGGCCAGATCAAGACCGGCTCCTGCAGCCGCACCGACCGCATCGCCAAGTACAACCAGCTCCTGCGCATTGAAGAAGAACTCGGCGCAGGCGCCATCTTCCTCGGCCTCGAAGGCCTCAACTACAACGACTAACCAGCAGTCGACCCGGGAGAGGATGCACGGACCCGTTCCACGCGTCCTCTCCCAGAATCCATGCCGCGTCGCCCTCTCCAGCTCCCTGTGCTGACCCGCTGACTTGCAAACTCGCTGACCGAAGGAATCCACCCGTGCCCAAGAAACCCCTCGTTCTCACCATCCTCGACGGATGGGGCTACCGCGCTGAAACCGCCAACAACGCCATCGCCCTCGCCCGCAAGCCCAACTACGACAAGCTGCTCCGCGAGTTTCCCAACACACTCATCCGCGCCTCCGAGCACTTCGTCGGCCTGCCCGACGGCCAGATGGGCAACAGCGAAGTCGGCCACCTCAACATCGGCGCCGGCCGCATCGTCCAGATGGACATCACCCGCATCGACGCACAGATTGCCTCCGGCGAGTTCCAGAAGAACCCCGCCATCGTGCAGGCCATGCAGCGCGCGCGCGAAAACAACCGCCAGCTTCATCTCTTCGGCCTCGTCTCCGACGGCGGCGTCCACTCCCACCAGGAGCACCTCTACGCCCTGCTC